>PWQX01000153.1 GCA_003556605.1 Spirochaetaceae bacterium | reverse complement strand
TGTCCGGCCGGCGCCTCTGTGCGTTCATAGAGAACGCCATCATCGTAAACCGGGCAAGGCAAAGCCTTGTCCGGCCGGCGCCTCTGTGCGTTCATAGAGAACGCCATCATCGTAAACCGGGGGGCGGGCCTGTTAGCGCCCGGTGTGCAGCCGCCACCAGTGCAGCGCGGCAAGCATAATCGCGTGCCCGCTGAACTCCGGTCGCCGCTCGGCGAGAATGTCGTCTACCGGAACGAGGTGTACATCTACTATCTCGTTTGCATCGAGCGATTGGCTGCCGTTGCGGTGAACCTGCGGAGCATAGAAGGTATGGACGATGTTACACATGAACGCCGGGTTGGGGTTAGTACGCCCGAGCTCTTGCAGGCCCGCGGGACCGACGTGATAGCCGGTTTCCTCGGTGAGCTCGCGCAGTGCCGCGGACTCGGCAGCTTCATCAGGGTCCACCAAACCACCGGGAAACTCAAGCTGTGTTCGTCCGCTGCCGTGCCGGAATTGGCGCACCATCAAGAAACACTCGCAGCCGGAATTATCGCACACTGTTGAGATCACATTCACCCAGTACGGCGAGTTCACCAGCACGTACTCGCCGACGCGGCCGTCGGCTGAGCGTTGACGCGAGCGCTCGAGCGTGAAGATGGGCCCTTCATACTCCACCACCCGGTGGATTTCGTTCCAATGCAAGTGTGAGTTCATGCCGCCGAGTGTACACCAAACGAGCCGGCTTGACACGGCGAGTGATCCGCTCTTACATGTAGAATATGCATAATCGGGCCAGCAGAATCGTTGAGAGTATTCACGAATCCTACCATCGCTTCGGGGCAATCAACCATATCGGCGGTCCCAGCCTCCCTTCACGTTCCAGCGTAATCGCAATCATGAATGATCTGGAATCACTCATTTTCCCCGGATACCGCGCCGACGAATCCCTGCACGAGGACAACCTACGGCACACCATCGGAGAGAAGGTGTGCCGCCTGTGCCGCAGCCTCGCGACCGAGATCCAAAAGAGCTTACGATTCAAAAGCTTCCGCGAGCTGCAGGAACATGGCGGTAGCGATGTGGACCATTCCTGGACCGCGGCGGAAGAGGTGGCTCTTGAGTTGCTCGCGGCGCTTCCGGAAATCCGGCGCCGCGTGCGCCTCGACGTGGAAGCCGCTTACACCGGTGATCCGGCCGGGAAGTCGCACGAGGAAATCATACTCTCCTACCCCGGTGTTGAAGCGATCCTGATTCACCGCATCGCCAACAGGCTGTGGAACTGCGGTATCCCGTTGATCCCTCGCATGATGTCGGAGCTGATCCACGGACAGACCGGTATCGACATCCACCCTGGGGCCACAATAGGCGACTACTTCTTTATCGATCATGCCACCGGTGTGGTGATCGGCGAGACCACCGATATCGGTAACAACGTCAAGATCTATCAGGGAGTAACGCTCGGCGCGCTCAGCGTGAAGAAAGAGGCTGCCGACAAAAAACGGCACCCTACGATCGAGGACAACGTCACGATCTACGCCGGCGCTACGATTCTCGGTGGTGAGACAGTGATAGGGCGAAACTCGATAATCGGTGGTAACGTATGGATAACGGCCTCGGTTCCTCCCGGCAGCACCATCTACAACCCGCCGACCGACTACATCCGCCGTCAGAAACAAAGCGAGCTTCCCGAGTATCAGATTTGAAGTCCTTCCTGCCAGGGGGCCGCGGGCGTGCGAACGTAGCTTGCCGCCTAACGCGTCACGGTTCTCAGCGGATACTCTTCCGAGATATAGCTGCTTTCAAACCCTTCGAGGTCGCTAATGATCTCAAGGAATTTGCGGGCTTCCGCCTTGTGGCGATACGGCCCGATCCGCAGCCGGAAGTAGGTGCTACCGCTAACCTCGGCGGTGGTCACGCGCGTGCCGAGATCGCGCTGGTCTAGGCGCGAGCGCGCGCGATCCACGGTATCACGGCGGGGACTGGAAATGACCTGAATCCAGTACTCGGTCACACGTTCGCGCCGAACCTCGGGCTCGGGCCGGTGCTCAGGTTCAGGCGCGGGCCGTTCCGGCTCGCGCGGCGCAACTCGCGGCTCGGCATCAGGCCGCACCGGTTCGGGCGGCGCGGGCTCAGCCGGCACAAGCTCGGTAACGCGCTCAGGCGGCGTAGGCTCTACCGGCTCAGGCTCCGGTTCAAGCTCAGGATCAACGTGCTCAGGAAGCTCCACCCGCGGAACCTCCTCGCTTGGGTCTACCTCCGGCTCCTCCGGACGTACCGGAGGCTCGTCACGCTCCCCGTAAATAATAATCACGTCTTCCTCGGGGTCCGGTTCGCGCAGCGTGAGGCGCGGCAGCTCTTCGGGACGGCGCATGTACTCAATAGGATCGAAACGCTCTCTGGTCTCGTCTGCGGCACGGGCTTCCTGCGGGGTCTCCGGGTCGTGCGGATACAGTAAGAACATGCTTATCCCTACGATAGCCGCGAGAAACAGCGTGACCGAGACGATCACCATCAGAACCTTGTTCCGCTCCATGCTCTTACCGTTCCGTCCCACTAAGTGATAATGTCGCGGAGCCTACGCTCCAGCGTTGCCTGTTCACCGCGATTCTCTACAGTAACTATATCGACATTCACCGGGTAGAATTGAGGATCAATGCGCTTCTGTGCGAGTTCACGGCGCAGCATCTCGAGCAAACTGATCCCGTCGCGGCGCCGCGCGCGTCTAAAACGCCTGCAAAAGCCGGCCTTGACCCAGACAACGCGATCGCAGCGCTCAGCCAGCCCCATTGGATACAGCAAGGCCGCGTTGATCGCGACGTCCTGGTCTGCCCGCTGGTGCAACTCGTGGTCTACCATCGCAACCATCGCCGGGTGCAGTATACTTTCAAGATATCGCAGCGCGGTTCGGTTGGCAAACACGATCGCACCGAGGCGCTTGCGGTCTATTCCGCCGGCACCGTCGTCAAGCCCACGGCCGAAAAGCTGCAACACCTCGTCGTGCTTATCTACCAGGGCCTGGTGCCCCAAGCTGTCTACGTCTATGCAGTGCCAGCCCCAGCCCGTAACTACTTCGCTCACGGCGGACTTGCCGGCGCAGTAGCGTCCTGTGATGCCCAGCACCATTGTTAGTGCAACTCTCCCCAACTTGTGCCGCTTTCAATCTTCACGCGCAACGGGACTGCGAGATCGGCGGCAGCCGGCATCTCGTCGTTGAGAACCCTTATCACTGCGTCTTGTTCCGCGCGCGGCGCCTCGAGAATGAGCTCGTCGTGCACCTGCAACAGCAGTCTAGCCTCAAGCTTTTCGCGCCGCAGCCGTGCGTCAACGGCAAGCATCGCCCGCTTTACGATGTCGGCCGCGCTGCCCTGAATCGGCGTATTGACCGCGATACGCTCGGCACCGCTTTTCACGGTACGGTTGCGGTTGTTGATATCCGGCAAACGACGTTCGCGACCAAACAAGGTTCGAACCGCTCCGCGCTTTTCAGCTTCGGCGACGGTTCTGGCGATGAAATCCCGTATCCCGGAGTACCGGCGAAAATACGTCTGAATGAACTGTTCGGCATCCCGCCGCGGAATCCCGAGCTCACCGGCCAGCCGAAACGCCGACATGCCGTACATCACGCCGAAGTTGATCGTCTTGGCGATGCGCCGCTGTTCGGCGGTCACATCCTCATCCGTAACCCCAAACAGCTGCGAGCCGGTGCGGCGATGGACGTCGGTATCGTCGCGAAACGCGCCAAGCAGCCCCGGATCCTCGGATAAGTGTGCGAGGATTACAAGCTCTATCTGCGCATAATCGGCGCTGACGAACACGCAGCCGGGAGCGGCAACGAACGCGGTGCGGATGCGCCGCCCCTCTTCGTCGCGGATCGGGATATTCTGCAGGTTAGGGTCGCGGCTCGACAAGCGACCGGTGGCGGTACCGGTCTGCTGGAATTGTGTGTGCAGTCTCCCGGTCTCAGCGCTGACCAGGCGTGGTAAGGCGTCTACGTATGTTGATTTCAACTTGGAGAGCTGCCTGTGCTTGAGGATCTTTTCCGGTACCGGATCCTCGCGCGCAAGCTCCTGCAGAACCGCGGTGTCGGTAGAGTACCCGGTTTTGGTTTTGCGGACTGGTTGCAGCTTGCGCTCCTCAAACAGCACTTCCTGCAGTTGTTTAGTTGAAGCAATATTGAAGCGTCGTCCGCACAAGCGATAGATCTCTTCTTCGATTGTCTCCAGATCACCGGCTAACTCGGAACTGTAAGCGGCGAGGACCTCGCTATCAAGCCCGATGCCCGCGAGCTCCATCTCCGACAATAATCGCACGAGCGGCATCTCTATCTCGTAGAACACCGACTCGAGGTTCCGGTCGCGCAACTGCGGCAGCATCACTTCCCGCAGCCGCAGCGGTATGTCGGCATCCTCGGCGGCGTACTGCGTGACCTTTTCGAGCGGTACGCTTCTCAAGGTATTCTCAGGCGCGCCTCGCGCGGCTTTCGGCACCAGGTCAGAGTATTTCACGGTTCGGTACCCAAGGTGCTGCTCGGCGAGCCGGTCCATCCCGTAACCGGTTGCGCCGGCGTCGAGCACCCAGGCTGCGACCATGGTGTCGAACGCGAGCTTGGCCATCTCTACACCCCAGCGCTTCAGCACTTGATAGTCGTACTTGAGATTCTGCCCCACAACCCGCAGCGACCCGTCCTCCAATAAAGGTCGTAAGCGCCGGAGCACCTTGTCTTCGGGCAGCACTTCCCCGTCGGGACCCACCAGCGGAACGTAGCACCCCGTGCCGCCGGCGACGGAAAGCGAAAACCCCAGCGGGCGCGCGGTGAATGGATCAAGGCCGTCGGTTTCGCAGTCAAACGCAAAACAGCCCGCCGCACGGCAGCGTTCCACCCAATCGTCAAGCGCCTCGAGGGTATCAACGGTGGTATAGGTACCGCGCACGGCGAGGTCCTCGGAGACGCTTGCGGCGCTCGAGCGAGATCCGGCCGCTGCGGCTGGTCCGCCCGCCGGCGCCGTCAAGGCTTCAAGTGGCGAGCCGTTACCCGAGCCGGCGTTGCTGCCGCCTGCTCCTAAGCTCGCCTGACTGCCGGCGTTCGTGCCGGCGCCGGCCGATTGCCCGGCCTGTTCGATCTCTCTCACAATAGAGTTCATGCCATGCTCGCGGAACAGCGGAGCTGCAGCGTGATAATTCAGTTCCCCGAGACGATAGCTGTCCCACGAGAACTCAAGCGGCACGTTGTAGTCGAGCGTGATGAGGTCGTAGCTCACATACGCGCTTTCGCGTCCCTCTTCGAGCTTCTTGCGCTGCGATGCGGGAGTAATGTGCTCCAGCGAAGCGTAGATGGTGTCGAGGTCGGAAAACTGCTGAAGCAGCGCGGCGGCGGTCTTTTGACCGATACCGGCAACACCCGGCACGTTGTCGCTGCTGTCGCCGACCAACGCCAGGTACGATAGAATCTGCTCCGGGTACACGCCCCACGTCTCGAAGACTTGTTCGCGACCGAGCTCCGCGAAGCCCTCACGCTCGGGACGCAGCACCTTGAGGGAACCACCGACGAGCTGGAGGAGATCCTTATCACCGCTGATGATGCGGCACTCGTTGCCTTCCTCGCGGCAGATCGTTCCAATTGTGGCGATGATATCGTCAGCCTCATAGCCGTTCACCCGCAGCATCGGAACTCCCAGAGCTTCCAGAACGCGTTCGATGACCGGAATCTGGGCGGTGAGGTCCTCAGGTGTTTTGTCGCGGGTGACTTTGTAATCGGGGTACTTTTCGTGTCGAAAGGTCGGTGTCTCGGAATCCATCACCGCGATGAAATACTTGGGACGATACTGACGCAAGAACCCGAACAGCGACCGAAAGAACCCAAACACTGCCGAGACGTTATCGCCGTTGGGGTTGCGTAGCGGGTTACGGATAAAGGCGAAGTATGATCGATAGATGAGGCTGTAAGCGTCTAATAGATACAACGGCGGTCTCATACGTTAGGTGCTGATATCGATGACCGACGGCGAGCCCGAGTCGGCAAACACGGACTTACCGCGCTCACGGCTGCGCAGCGGGTCACCGGCAGTCGGCGCCGGCGCTGTGCCATCGGGCCACAAAAGCCGCGCGTTACGCTGCACTTTTTCGCGCACCTGCCTCTGTACCGACTGCAGCGCTGAGCGCAACGGCGGGATCTCCAGTTCCCGGCGTGGATAGGCCCGGTTATAGAGCTCTTCCAGCGGTTCAATCGCGCGTTGAAAACTGTCTATTTCAGACACTATGAGCTGTTCGGTATCCAGCTGTTGCTGAAGACGCTCGGTATCGCCGCGTTCAACGGCCGCTTGCTCTTGATCGAGCAAGCCGAGGTACTGCATGAACCGTTCGCGCTGCTCAATGAGACGCCCGCGCAGCTTTTGCAGTACCGAGACTTTCTGTTCGGTTGTCATACGACCTCCCGGCTAGCCGGCGAAATTGATGCCTCCGCCGGCGGCTGATGCCTTGTCGCTTTCCGCCGGTCTGCCGGTGGAGGCGATACGCTGCCAGGCGTCCCGAAGATCCGCCATTAAGGGACGGAGCGTTTCCAACGGCTGCTTGGATTTCTTGACGTTAGCTTCGCGTAACTGCCGATTGAAGAAGCTGTACAGGCTAAACAAGTTCTCCGCGAGCTCACCGCCTTGCTCAAAGTCAAGCGACGCCATGAGCTCGGTAACGATATCCTGCGCTTTTCCGATTGCGTTGTTCACCACGTCGTAGCTGTGCGGCCCCTCATCGAGTGCGGAGTGCGCTTGATCGATCCTGCGCAATGCCTCATCGTACAGCATGACAATAATCTGCCCCTGGCTGGCTGTCTTAACTCGTGTCTGCCGATACGCGTTCACTGGGTTGGCATTGTAGCCCATCATATCCTCCGATCTACGTTAACTGTAGCGCAGTTCTTCGCTGTAAAGCAAGCTTGGGATCCGGGCCTCATCGTGCCCGCTCGATCAGCGTCGAGACCGGCACGATGCGATAGCCGCGCTCGATCAAGGTATCGATCAGTACATCGAGGTACTGAAACAAGTAGTCCTCGCGTCCGCCGTATGGCTTTGTTTCATTCGGGGATCCGATCGTCATTGCGATGATGGAACCGGGTTGTTTACGGTCGATGATTCGGTCGACAAGATCCGCGCTGCGCCGGTACAGACGCGGTACACCGCTATCGCTGCGCGCAGGAACCCAGTCCAGGCTGTCAACATCGCGCCCAACGTACGTGTAGCCTATATCGGCTCCTGCGCCGATAATCGTCGCATTCGAAAAGTAAAACGGCGCGTGCCACAACGACGCAAGCTCCCCGCCGGTAAGTGCGTGGTAGTGATCCTCGTTCCGTGCAAGCCCGCGCTGGACGAACTGCGCGTCAATCTGGAAACGCGCGCGCGAAAAATCAAAATGGGTATAGAACAGCGAACCAACCTCGTGTCGCGACTCCGCGATCATGCGCGCGGCTTCCGGTTCACGTCTGATGAAATCGCCGTTCACGAAGAAGGTCGCCGTGATGTTGTACTGTGCAAGCGTCTCGAGGATAGCATCCAGTCCAAGTGAGCTGTCAACGGCGTTGAACACAAACGCAACCTCCCGCGCCCGCACGCGCGAGCCATGCGTGAAGTTCCGGAAGCTCACCGGTTCATCGCGTTCCGGAAACGGTTCGTACTCCGGCTCCGGAAGTGGAAAAACCTCGCGGGTCTGCAGTGTTCGCAGATCGCGTGCCAGGAGGCGGTTATCATAACGCCCCGATTGAAACTGCTCGGTGTATACGCGCACCGTGTCGAGCGTTTCGCGCGGTGTACGCACGGCAAATCGATCGATCGCTTCACTTGATGCGGCCGGCTCATCGTAACGCAGCGCGCGTGGGTCCAGCCGCCGAATGCTGTAGCGAGACTGTAGGAGCACCTCGGTGCCGCGATCAACGTCGTACCCAAAACGCTCGGCCTGCGAAAACGCCAGAAAGCGCTGTTCGTGCTCAGCAACACGCAGCTTTTCGATGAGGTATCGCCCGGCGATCACCACCCGGTTTTCATCAAGCCAGCCCGCATGCAGCGGCCGGTAGTGCGTGAACCGCGCGTGTTCGTGCCATGTCTCGTGATCTCTGATGACGACCTGCCGCTCACTCAAGAGCGCAATCTTCCGCCCGTTCGGCGAGAGCGCGGCATCACGAAGCCCCGGTACGTCGACCGCGTGAAAGCGGCGGTCCTCGCCGGCGTCGTACGCAGGCAAACGATAAAGGCGTTTGTCGGCCGCTACTACGTGATCCTCCGGGTTGGCGCGGCCGTGCGCCACGATCATGGTCACACGCCCATCTCTATCCCACAGCACGCGGTGCACCCGCCCGTCGCGCGGCAGGCTCATGTAGGGCATCGCCTCACCGTCACGTGACCGATATACATCAGACCCGTCTCTCTTCGCCTCAAGCGAGTAGAGCGAAACCGTATTCCCGCCGCGAGCGATAAGCAGCTCGCGCTCGTCGAGGGAGGGCCAGAAGCGATCAAAGCCGGGGTCAAATCGATGCGGCAGGCGCCCGAGCACGGTACCGATCGTCAGGTGGCTCTGATACAGGGCTCGCGTGAAAAACGACTCGGTGCGCAGCCGGTACAGCACCGATCCGGACAGATACAGCAGGCGCGAGTCCTCGGTCCATCGAACGCTCGACTTTTGACCGAAGCCTATGCGCCGATAGCTCTCAGCAAACTCGCGTCCCGCCTCGTGATGCCGAACCGAGAACAAATACAGCGAGCCGCCGCGGGCATACACCAACGCGTCACCGCGTGGTGACCACAGCGCCGGTTTAGCCTGTGAGCGCCGTTCAACCTGCTCGGCTATTTCGGTGCGCTCGCCGCTTTCGAGATCAACCAGCACCAGACGGCCGAATCCGCCGCTCACCGGCTCAAGGCGGGCAACGTAGCGTCCGTCCGGCGAGAACACGCTGTCGTCTAGTTTCCCGGCCGGCAGTGTTGCTTTGTCCCTCGGGAACTCATCGAGGCCGGTAACCGGACGGAACCGGTCGGGCTCCTGCTCAGACCGCACCGTGCCGAACCGGTTACGCAGTTGTATTCGGGTGGGGTCACGGAATATCTCCAGCTGCTCAGGGAAAAAGGTAAGCCGGAGAGCCTTCTTCGACGCCGGGACGCCACTCTCGGACAGCGTACCGCTGCGCCGGCCATCCAGCGTTAGACGGCCGGCAAACAGCGTGGTGTAATTCCCGAGACCCGGGGCGCGTGTCTCGAGCTCGAACAGCACGGTGTTCTCGCCTCCGAGATCGTGGCGCGTGAATCGCAGCTCGGCCGCGAGGGTGGCGGGCAGCAGTAGTAGCAATGCAACGGCAGCGACTCGAGCAATACGTCCTAGGGTCATGAGCATTGGTTCCGCTTATAGCTTCGGCACGCAAAGCCCGTAGTTTTAGACCGTTCTCCCAAACTCGCGCCGGCTTACAACAGCTCAGCTGCCAGCTCGGCGAGCCGGCTGCGCTCGGATCGATGCAGCGTGATGTGACCAAACAAGGCGTGCCCTTTGAAAGTTTCAACCAGATAGGTCAACCCGTTGGAGTTTGCATCGAGGTAGGGGCTGTCGATCTGAAACGGATCACCGGTCAGCACCACCTTCGACCCCTCACCGGCGCGGCTCACGATGGTCTTGATCTCGTGCGGCGAGAGGTTCTGGGCCTCGTCGATGATGATGAACTGGCCCGGCAGCGAGCGCCCGCGTATATACGACAGCGCCTCGATTTCAATCACGCGATTGTTGATCAGTTGGTCGATACTCTTGATGTTCGGCTTCTTGTAAGAACTGAGGATCAGCTCGAGATTGTCGAACAGCGGCTGCATCCAATGCGAGAGCTTTTCGCTCTTTGCCCCGGGAAGGTAGCCGATGTCCTTCCCGAGCGGGATCACCGGCCGAGTAACGAGCACTCGGTTGTAGGCGCGGTCTTCTATCGTCATCTGCAGACCGGCGGCGATAGCGAGCAGCGTTTTACCGGTACCAGCCTTACCCAGAAGCGTTACTAAATCGATGTCCTTGTCCAACAGCAGCTCGAACGCCATCCGCTGTTCCCGGTTTAAGGCCCGAATACCACCCACCGCCGGCATTTTGTGGTCCACGTACACCACCGCCTTAGCTTCAGGGTTGTAACGCGTCACGATACTGTCACCGGCACTCTTTTCACGCAACACCACGAAATGGTTGGGCGGGTAGCTCTCGCTCCAGGTCAGCCTCTGGTTTTCTTTCACGACGTGGTAGTTGTCGGCACTGACGTCTACCTGAGTGTAGCCGGAATACAGCTTCTCGATATTCACCTTTTGCTTCTCGTAGTCTACCGCCTTGAGACCAAGCGCGGTTGCTTTCACGCGCGCGTTGATGTCTTTGGAGACGAAGAACACTTGCCCGTTAGGATTCTGTTGTTGGATCTCGTAAGCGGCCAGTATGATTCTGTTGTCCGCACGATCTTCCAGCAGGTCCGAGGGCATTTCACGGCTCTGTGTGAGCGAAACGCGGAGGATCACGTTATTCTCGATCTTAACACCCTGGCTCAAATTTCCGTGCTTCCCGCACGCGTCTAGAAATCTGATCGCCGAACGGGCGTTACGACCGCGCTCGTCACTGTAGGTTTTCAATCGGTCAAGTTCCTCGAGCACCCACAACGGCACCACCACTTCGTTGTCCTTGAAACTCAGAATGGCATCCGGCCGGTGAATCAGGACGTTCGTGTCGATCACAAAGCACTTGGAGCTGGTCTTAGAATCCATCTCGCTACGCCCTCCACTACCCCACCGGCGGAGTACGCGCCGGAAGCTCCTCGCCGGCGAGCTGCGCGAGGAATAACCGGCTCTGAGCCCGGGCCTGAGCCTCAAACATTGCACGTCCCCCAATTACCCTGCATCCTGCGCGGCGCGCACGCTGCAGCCACACCGTCTCCGGTGGCGTGTATACAATATCGTACGCAACCTCCGCTCCGGTAAACTCGTAGAACGACAGCGGGTCGCCCTCGCTGTGGGGTTCCATCCCGACACTGGTGGTCTGAACCAGCAGCTCGCGGTACGCTGCCGGTAACTCGCGCGCGGAGGGCTGCAGTGCAGCTGTGCGCGGGGCCGGCACGCCAAGGCTAGCGGCAAGCTCGGCGGCCAGCGCTTCTGCACGCTCGGGGCTGCGATTCAGAATCAAGATCTGCGCCCCGCGCGCGAGTAGCCCGTACACCACCGCCCGCGCGGCTCCGCCCGCGCCGATTACGGTACACCTTACCCCCGCCAAGCGCGGACCGCCGTCAGCCTCGCGGCCGAACACCGGCGTAAGGGGCGCCAAGAATGCTTCCAGATCAGTATTGTACCCGTACCAGGAACCGTCGCGCCTGCGCAGCGCGGTGTTGCACGCCGCGACGGCATCTACCGCCGGCTCGCAGTCACTCAGTACCTTACGGATCGCACCCTTATGCGGAATCGTCACCGAAACTCCCTGAAGGCCAAGGTGCCTACTAATCTCCGGGAACACGCTCAGATCATCAATCTGCAGCGGCAGGTACACCGCGCTCAGCCGGCGATCGCCGAATACCGCATTGTGAAACTGCGGAGAGCGCGAATGCATCACCGGATCCCCGATCACCGCGTACACCGCCGTGTGCTCCGAGAGCTCGTGGTAGCGATACGTCCGGTACAGCTCGGTGGGGGAAAGGTGCCCCGGAGCTGCGTGTTCACTGTCGGCGGCCGAGCAATAGCTCAAAAACGACCCCAACACGCGTGCAAGAACACGAACGGCTACGCCGTACGGCCCCATCGCGATAACGATGCGTTTGCGCCGGCCGAGCTCGCGGCCGACCTTCAGCACACTCAGCAGCTCCGCAGAGCCGCGGGCATACACCGCCAGCTTCGGGACCTCGTGCGCCCGGCTCGCCGTGCGTCGAGCGCGCTCACACAGATCAGCCGGCGCCCCCTTCGGCGCGTGAAACGAGCGGATCACCGTAACACCGGCATCCGCCGCCGCGCCTACCACCGCGAGCTCATCCTCGGTCTCGAGCAAGTCCTCTTCCAGATCGAGGTAATCGTAGTGCCCGGTTGAAACCGCGCGCTCGAGAATGCGCATGCGTTTGCGCTCATCACCGCGGTATCGGCCCCCGTCGTGCTCGCGGCGAATCGTGAGGATGATCTCAAGGCGTCCGTGCTCCGGCCGTTGCGCCGCCCACAAACGGCGCGCCTCGTCGGCGAATCGATGGAACGTGCCGGTCGCGGTGCTATCATCGGCGCCTCGGCCGTCCTGCACCGCTGCAAAAAAGTCGGCCCGCAGCTCGAGCATATCAATCTCGCCGGCGTGCCTGCGCAACTGTTCGAGCGCCCCGTCAACGCTGTTCGCGGTAGTGCTCAGGCAGATCACATATGGTTCCTATTCAGGTTGCGGGTTGCTGGTGTATAGCGGTTGCGTGCACGCTGGAAAGGCCGACAGCGCGCGCGGCGCGACTTGCAAGTCATTACTGCAATACCTCAAACGGCACTTCAAGGAAACGCCCGAGCGATCGCCCAATCTCTTCGAGCTCTTCGCGCGCGGTGCTGCTTTCTAGCGTGTAGACCGTTTCGGCAGTACCGGCATATAGGACATACAGCACACGCTTACGTCCGGTCAGGCTTGGCTCGCCCTCCCTCGGCTCGGCATCCTCGGGCACCCCTACGATCGTACCGTCTGCCGGGCGTTCCAGTCTTCGGATCTCCAGGGTGAGGTGTGTAATATCGTCAAACGGTACGCGCCTCGTGTGCAGTTGCACGCCTGCAAGGACCCTTTCAATCAAGAGCTCGCGCTTACGCCGATGAAACACCTTGCGATCGTCATACGCCGCCATCGCGAGGCTTACGCCGATCAACAAGAAGTAGAACGCCGTCCCGAATACGTCGGGGCCGTGGAAGTCGCGTTCAGGGTCGAGCGTCAGGAGAAACGCCGCAAGCAATACCAACGCGGTCACGGCGAACACGAGGCGCCGTGTTGGATTCACACGCAGTACCAGTGCTTCCCCTTTGTAGTCCTGCAATCTAATGCGTGACTGCGGTACAACCATACGTTTACGTTTCCTCGCACCCGAGCGTATCCACAGGTCTCGCAGCGCTGCGGCAGCTCTTAACACTGCAGTGCAGGCTCAGTCCAATGCCTTTGCGCACAAATCAGCGGCGATATCGGTAACGTAGTCGTGATGCTCGAAAGCCGAGGTCCTGACCGCGCGCGAAACGATTGGGCCGGCGCCCCGCGTCTTGAGCTTCTTATTGATGCTCTCCACCACCCGCTCGTGCGGATGAAAGCCGCACACCACGTTGATAACCCGCCGGCCGCCCAGGCTCGGCAGATTCGTAACAAACGCGCGCACCGCCGGTGTCATCGCGCCGGCCCACACCGGACTTACCAGCACCAGCAAATCCTCGTAACCCAGCGTTGGATAATCCTTTAAATCGGCGGGCCGGCGCAATGCCGCCATCAGTGCCCCCAGCGTAGCGCCGGTTCTTCGCTTCGGCACGAGCTGAACGAAGTCAACGCTGATCCCGCGACTGTCTAACTCGCGCGAGATCGCTTGTGCGAGCTGTTCGTTCTTGCCCGACACACTAAAATACACCACTGTTGCCTGCACGGCTTCTGCCCCCTCAGGTAGCGTCGCGGCCTACGCGCTGTTCTGATGCCCTTTCGGCGTCTTGCACCGCCATACCCGGTTGCTCTGCCGTACCCGGCCGAAAGCGCGCCGCCAGCGCGATCAACCCGCGCACACCGATGACCGCCCCAAAAGCTGTAGTTCCAAGCTTGCCGCCCGCGCCTCCAAGATACGGGTTTGTGTGCATAATAATCAAGGCACAGAGAACTCCGGCAGGTACCATCCAGCGCGCCTTCTCAAACCGGTTGGTGCCGGACATCCCGGCGAACGAGGCGCAGAACACACCGATCGCGAGCAACCCGCCGGTTTCACCACCGTGAAGTGCAGGCAGTAACAGCCCGCCGGCGAGCCCTACCATACCCGAAGCCATAACCGGCCCTTGACCGAACCACACGCTCAGTATGAACGTGATAACCGCTCCTGCAATGCAGTATACCACCAGAAGCCCGCCTTGATCCCAGCCTATAACCGGGTTCGAGAGGAACGAGTTTCCAAGGATCGCAGCGGAGAACACGCACCCGGCCATCGCGATGGTTCCGAGTTTTCCGCCGAACCCGTTGAAGACGTGCTTGCCGAGTACGAAAATCACCCCGGCGATCACGCCGGCGAGTGCAATACTGCCGTAGCCGAACACGTCGGCCGACGCCATCCCGACGAACGACCCGCTGAACAGCGGCGCGGCATACGGTTTAATGAACGCGGCTCCAAAAATACCGACGAGCCCCGACGCAACCACCGCACCCTGCCCGAGGTCGATACTGATCCAAAACGTGATGATCGTTCCAGCAAACACCGAGGTGAAACTCAGGAGATCGGGCGGTATGTTGTAGCGCTGCTCGTCAGACTCGCCGCCGTACGCGGCCTTCCACTCGCGCACCGATTCGTACAGCAAACCCAGAGCGCAGAGTCCGATGATAACCATCACAATCAAGTGATGTTGGGCAGCTTCGAAGACGCCGACGCCGTACAACCACACGGTGTAGCCGAACAAGATGAGATACCCCACGATCGAGGCTAATCGCCTGTGTGACAATGGCATTGGTATGCCTCCTAACGGTCATTGGGTTTCGGACCACCGGTCCTAACCGAGCAAGTTTTGTTTGCACGCCGAACCGGCCGGCCAGTGCCGAGTGCCTGCGGCCGGTAATAGCGTGTTTCAGTTGCGCTAACCTACGAAGCGGTCTTCGCGCTCTTCGCAGCCGGATTCTCAACCCGCACAGCGCACACCTTCAACTCCGGAATCTTCGCGACCGGGTCCAACGCTTCGTCCTGCGTCAGCAAATTCGCCGCCGCCTCCCGGTAATGGAAGGGAACGAACACAACGCCCTCCGCCACGCGCTCGCCGATACGCGCGCGCGTGCGGATCCTCCCACGGCGGCTCTCAATCACCACCGGCTTGTCTTCGGTGAGTCCCAGCCGCTCGGCGTCGGCCTCGTTAATTTCAACGTACCCTTTCGGCTCCTTCCAGGACAGCGGGTGACTGCGGCGGGTCATCGTGCCGGTATGGTAGTGATACAGCATCCGTCCGGTGGTCAGCACGAACGGGTATTCCGCGTCGGTAAGCTCGGCCGGCAGGCTCGGCTCGCCGGCGTAGAACTTACCTTTACCCCGCGTGAACTTCTCAGTATGCAGAATCGGCGTCCCCGGATGATCGGCGGTGGGGCACGGCCACGTAAGTCCTTCGGGGCCCAAACGCTCGTGGCTGATACCACCGTACTGCGGGGCGGCTGCCGAGATCTCATTCATCACCGCCGCCGTGCTCGCGAAGTTCCAGTTGATGCCCGTCTTCTTCAGGCGCTTACAGATTCTACGCCCGAGCTCAGCGTAAACCAGGTAGTCCTCGCGGCTTTCGCCGGGCGCGTGCAGCACCTTGTTAAGCTTCTGAACGCGGCGCTCGGTATTGGTGAAGGTACCGTCCTTCTCAAGCGATGACGCGGCGGGCAGCACGACGTGTGCCAGCTGCGCCGTCTCGCTGAGGAAGATCTCGCTGACCACCACGAAGGCGGCGGATCGCAGCGCTTTCTCCACGTGATTTATGTTCGGGTCGGACATCATTGGGTTCTCGCCCATAATCAACAGCGCCTTGACGTCACCGGCCTCAACCGCGCGCATCTGTTCGACAACGGTGAGGCCCGCCTGATCCGGAAGGCTTGGAACCTTCCAGACCTTTGCAACTTTGGCGCGCGCGTCTTCATCGGCGACTTTCTGGTATCCGGGGAAGACGTTCGGCAGTGCCCCGAGATCACAGGCGCCTTGAACGTTCGACTGCCCGCGCAACGGATTAACGCCGCTGGAGCGCTTGCCGAGATGTCCCGCCATCATCGCAAGATTCGCAAGCGTCATCACGAGGTTGGTCCCGTTGGAACGCTGGGTGATACCCATGGAGTACAGGATGGTTGAACGGCCGCGGTCATCGCCGTACTTAGACACCCCGCTTCGGCGCTCGCCGAGCGCGTACAGCCGCGCCGCAAGCTCTATGTCGGCGGCAGCGACTCCCGATTTTTCGGCGGCAATCTCGGGCGTCAGCTCAGACACGCTGGCCTTGAACTCATCAAAGCCCTCGGTGCGCTTGGAGATGAAGCTCTTGTCGATCCAGTCTTCGCGCAGGATTACATGCATCATCGCCATGAACACAAAGATGTCGGTGCCGGGAGTCGGCTGCAGGTGCAGTCTCGCGTGCTCGGTGATCGGGACGCGGCGCGGGTCTACGACAACCAGGCTTGCGCCTTGCTTCACCGCACGCACCACTTCGTAGCCGATAACCGGGTGTGCCTCGGAGGTGTTGGAGCCGGTGATAAACACGCAGTCCGCATCGCGCACTTCTTTGATGCCGTTGGTCATCGCGCCGCTGCCGAAAGCTTGCGCGAGGCCTGCAACGGTGCTCGCGTGACACAGACGCGCGCAGTGATCGACGTTATTTGTGCCGATTGCCGCCCGCATCACCTTTTGGAATACGTAGTTGTCCTCATTGGTGCAGCGCGCCGATGCCAAGCCCGCGACGCTGTCGGGACCGTTTTGCTCGATAGTCTCGACCAGCTTATCGGTGATGATCTCAAGCGCCTTGTCCCACGCAACCGGGATGAAGTTCTTCTCGGCGCCCTTGGTCTGCAGCGGGCTGGCTTCATCCGGTGCCCAGTCTTCATCGCTGAGCCCTAACTGCTTCGCGAGGTCCTTGCGCACCAGCGGCCGCGTCAAGCGCTCCTTGTTCGAGGCAAAGTCCCAGCCGTAACGGCCCTTGGTGCAGAGAAACTCGTCATTCACTGCCGCGTCCTTGTACCCCTGCGCGTAGACGATCTCACGGTGGCCGTTGGGCATACCGCCCTCTACGCCCGGCTTCAGGGCGTACTGCACGCGACAGCCGACCCCGCAGTACCCACAAACGCTGTCAATGCGTGGAAACTCCCACTCGCGTCCGCGGCCTAAACGAACCTTGGGCATCAAAGCGGCGGTGGGGCATACCTGCACACAGCTTCCGCAGAACACGCAGGCAGACTCGCTCATCGCTTCGTTGAACGGCGTGGCGATGTGGCTTTCAAAACCGCGACCGCTGAACTCAATAGCGTCGGCCCCCACAACTTCGTCGCAAACGCGCGTACAGCGGCCGCAGAGGATACAATACTGGTGATCGCGCAGCAGGAAGGGGTTATCATCCTGCTTGAAGCCCTCGCGTGCACATTCGAAGTTCAGCGTGGTTTCTTTCATCCCGAAATCATACGCGTACTTCTGCAGGCTGCACGCCCCGCTCTTGTCGCAAACCGTGCAGTTCATCGGATGATCCGACAATAGCATATCGATTATCATCTTGCGGCGCTTGTACAGCTCCTCGTTGCGTGTGCTCACTACCAGCCCGTCCTTGGCGGCGAGCGTACACGCCGGCTGCGGTTCGTGGAAGCCCACCACGTCTACCACGCACAGTCGGCAGTGGCCCGTAGGCAGAAGATGCTTGTGATAACACAGGCGCGGGATATCGATACCGGCATCCAATGCCGCCGCGAGCACCGATGTTCCCGGCGCGACCTGTAATTTCTTTCCGTCTATCGTAATGGTGATCATGTGACCCTGTCCTCTTCAGATGGAGTTACTACCTTGGCTGCGGCTAGACCGCATCTTCTTTGGCATCCGCCGGAATGGCGTCGATGAACTCTTGTCGGAAGTACCGAATGGCCGACAACGCCGGACTCGCCGCCGTCTTTCCAAGACCGCACAACGACGACGCTTTCATCGTCTTTCCGATCTCCTCGATACGGTCAATGTCTTCCGTCGTTCCCTTACCGTCGGCGATCTTCTGCAGCAGATGCAGGATCTGCCGCCCCCCAACGCGGCACGGCACGCACTTGCCGCACGACTCCTCAACGGTAAAGTCCAGGTAGAACCGTGCCACGTCTACCATTGAGTCGTCCTCATCCATAACGATAAGACCACCGGAGCCCATCATTGAGCCGAGCGCGGTGAGCGTCTCGTAATCGATCTCGGTGTCGAGATTCTCGGAGCTGATCATACCGCCTGAGGGTCCGCCGCTCTGAACCGCCTTGAACTTCTTGTCACCTGGGATACCACCGCCAATGCTGTACACAACGTCGCGCAGCGTGATGCCCATAGGCACCTCAATCAAACCGGTGTTGCGCACCTTACCGGTCAGTGCAAAGACTTTCGTTCCTTTCGAGGTCTCGGTACCCACCTTGGCGAACCACGCGCCGCCTTTCGTGAGGATCACCGGAATCGATGCAAACGTCTCAACGTTATTGATGACCGTGGGTTTGCCCCACAAGCCCTTGACCGCAGGATACGGCGGCCGCTGTACCGGCGTTCCGCGCTCACCCTGAATTGACAGCAACAACGCCGTTTCCTCACCGCAGACGAACGCGCCGGCACCGAGGCGAATCTCAATGGTGAACGAAAAGCCGCTCCCGAGGATGTTATCGCCCAGAACCCCGTACTCCTCGGCTTGAGCAATCGCGGTACGCAAACGCTTGATCGCCAGCGGGTACTCGGCGCGTACGTACACAAAACCGGTGTCGGCACCGGTGGTATAGCCCGCGATCGCCATGGCCTCGAGTACCGAGTGCGGGTCACCCTCCAAGAGACTGCGGTCCATATACGCGCCCGGGTCTCCTTCGTCGGCGTTCATGACAACATACTTCTGGTCCGCCACGGCCTCTTTGGTATGCTTCCACTTCCTCCACGTGGGGTAGCCACCGCCGCCGCGGCCGCGCAGGCCGGAGGTCTCGAGCTCCTTCAAGACATCGTCAGGGCTTATCTCGAACAGCACGCGCTCGAGCGCGACGTAGCCCTCACGGGCGATGTACTCCTCGATGTTCTCAGGATCAATAAACCCGCAGTTGCGGAGCGCGATCCGAAACTGCTTCTGGTAAAACGAGATCTGGTCGATATTCCCAAGAGCGTGTACTCCCGGTTCCCGGTATATCAGACGCTCAACCGGCCGGCCTTTCAGCAGATGCTCGGTCACGAGCTCTTCGGCATCCTCCGGCTTGACTTGAACGTAAAACGCTTCGTCGGGCAAGACCTTGACGATAGGACCCTGCTCGCAAAACCCGAAGCACCCGGTCCGCAACACCTGCACCTGCTCCGACAGATTATTCGCGGCGACATATTGTTTGATCTCGTCATACAACACATCGGCTTTGCTGGATTCACAGGCCGTCCCGCGACAGATTAGACAGAAATTGGCATACGGCATGTCTTACTCCCCGTCGACAATTGGGTGATCACCGGCGTACAGAATGTCGGCAGCCGGGCGATCATAGATATGTTCATCGACCAGCTCGCGGCCGATAATGTGATGGTTTACGATTCGGCGCACCACATCCGGCGTGACCCGGCCGTAAATTACCGGCGGCATATCCGGCATGCGCACTTCCATAGTCGGCTCGGCATGCTCGAGGCCAAGCCCACCGCTCTGGCGCACCGCTACGTTAGTGAGCTTGTGCTTTTCAAGCTCAGCGACCAGCGCTTGCAGCGTCTCTTTCGCTCCGGAGGCGATACCGCTGGTACCCATACCGACCGTAATATCTACGGTCTTTCCGGCGCTGTCGCGTACCGCGACAGCGTGCTTTTTCTCGTCCCTGAGTTTGCGCAACTCGTCCAAGGTCATTTTCTCTTGCGCCATACGTATGTCCTCCGTACCTAAACACTCGATATATGCGCTTCCTGAGAGTGCAGGAAATCCCGCAGAAGCGATCGTGATTCTACCGTCTCAAGCTCACCGAGAGCATGGAGAAGCTCAGCCCGGGAGACCCGATACTCGCTCTCGGTATCGGTGTCGCTTGCGCGAACCGAGCGGTGAAACTCCAGCTCATACTGCCCGCTGAATGTCAACATCGCTGCGAGCATCCCCGCCACATCACCCATCGGCGGGCAGTCAATATGGTCGGGGTTGAACCGAATTTCGAGAGTTGTGCCGCGGCCGGCTTCGCTCTCCAACCGATACCACCCGTCTACCGTTGTCACCGTCTGCACCAGAAACGGCAGCCCCAAGCCCACGCGCCGTCCCGCGTGCTTTCCCGGCTCGCTGTAGAACGGGTCAATCGCGAGCACCTGCTGATGGGAGTCCATCCCTTTGCCGTCGTCCTCGATACGAATCGCCATCTCACCGTCGCTGCGGCGCAACTCGATTCGTACATGCCCGGCGTCGGCTTGGACCGAGTTATGCACCAGATCCAACAGCATGTCGGCGATTGACCAATGCATCGAAGCTATGGTTACAGCGCTTGGCTGGTTACCAGCGCTTCTTGCGTATTCTCCCGGTATTTCTTCAGCGTTTCGCGCATTTTTTCCTTCGTGAGCTTCCCAACTACCTCACCGTCGATCAACACCGCCGGCGCAAGACCACAGCACCCGATGCAGCGGACCGCCTGCAGCGAAAACTGCTTATCCGCGGTGACGCCGTTGATTGGTACGTTCAGGTACTCCGAGAGGTCCTCGAGAATACTGCCGCCGCCCTTGAGATAACACGCGGTACCCATGCAGACCGCGATGCGGTGCTTACCGGGCGGTTCGAGGTTGAAGAAGTTGTAAAACGTCAGTACGCCGAAGACCTGGGCTTCCGGCACCCGCAGTCGACGCGCGACCTCACGCGCAACCGGCTCAGGCACGTAGCCGTACTCCTCCTGGATCTTGTGCAGCACCATAATGAGATTGCCCGGCTTATTGCGCCATTCCTCCACGAAAGCCGCGAGCTCTTTCGAGAGCTCCGCCCTGTTCTCTATCGCTACAGACATATTCGACTCCTTATCCTCCGCTACTCCCAAAGACCGGCAGTAGGCTATAATGTTCTTAAAGGCTTTTTATTGTCCAAAGTCCTTGTTTTATTGTGCCACACATCACGATTATAATGCAAACGTGGCAATTAATGCAACCGAAAATTGCTCAATCATTGTGAAAAACTATGCCCGTTCCGGCGAGATCAAGCGGTCGGGACAGGAGTACACGCGTAAGAGATTGCTGCGTACGTAGCCGATGAGCGTGATGTTCCATTCACGCGCGAGACCCACCGTGAGCGATGTGGGGGTAGTGCGTGAAGCGACAACGGGCGTCTGCATACGGGCAGCTTTCAGAAGCATCTCGGAGCTGATCCGCCCGGTGGACATCAGCAGGCAACCGGCGGGGTCAACGCCGTCGAGCATTGCGCGGCCCCACAGTCGGTCTATAGCATTGTGACGGCCGATGTCCTCACGCTTGAGCACAATACGCTCACCGTCGCTCAGCGCCGCCGCGTGCAGACCCCGCGTCTTGCCGCGCGGCTCCACCGGCCGGGTGAATTCGGCCATCAAGTCAATCACCCGGGCGGTGCTGAGCGCGAGATCGGCGCTAATCGGCTCCCGCCGCCGGCGAACGTCGTCAAAACTCACCCCGCCGCCGCAACCCGAAGTGACGATGCGGCGCTCAGGCGGGCGAAAAGCGCGGTCCTTGAGCCATACATCGACGCAGCGCCCGTTCGGCGCCGGTACGATCTCGGCCGTGTCGTCCAGTGACTCGATGATGCCTTCCGACCGCAAAAAGCCGACCACAAGCTCTGCCGCGTCAGACGGGCTAGCCATGAGAGTGGCTAGCTCGGCGCCGTTGACGTACAGGCACACAAAGGACTCGGAGATCACCGGTCCGGAGGTGTCTGCTGCTCCCTCACGCCCGTGCTCGCGATAGGTGGTGGTTGTGAATCCGGGATAGTCTCTGCTGCTGGTTGGCTCGTCCATCGCCGTCGTTCCGTCTTTGGGCGACTGTAGGGAGTTTTGCCGGCCTACGTCAACACCCGCGAAGATGAACACCCCCCCCGCCGGACCCGGACGTTGGGGTGAGCGAGGCACACCGACGCGATAATACTCTTGAGATACGATAAAATCGCCGCGACGGCAATCTGATGTTGCCTAACGCACATATTTACGCTATAGTAGGAGTGTATTGTGACAATATGCACAACATGGACGTAAACTTGAATCGAAGCACAGTGCTCCGCCTGGTCAGATACTTACGGGTACTCGAAGAGCTGAAAGCCCTCGGCTTCATGAAGGTATTCTCGAACAACTTGGGCGACGCGGTCGGCGTAACCGCCGCGGTGGTGCGCAAGGATCTCGCCCAGATCGATGCAACCGGCAATAAGCGCGGCGGCTACCTGATCGACCCGCTGATCGCTGCTATCAGAGAATTGCTCGGTAAGGATCGCCTTCAGTGCGCAATCTTAGCAGGGTGTGGCCGCATTGGCTCGGCCCTGCTAGACTACCCCGGCTTTAAGAAGGACAACATTGAGATCACTGCGGCGTTTGACCTGCACCCCGATCAAGTTGCTTACGCCGGCACAATCCCGGTACACCACATCGATGAGCTGGAGCGCTATCAACAGGAGCACTGTGTGCCGGTCGGGATTCTGAGCGTGCCTGATAGCGCCGCAGCCGAAGTGTTCGATCGCATGGTCGCCGCCGGCATCGTCGGCGTTTTGAACTTCTCGAGTATGCAGTTGAAGCCCCGGCACACTGGCGGCGAGCATAGTGCAGTGCAGTGCTGCTACGTAGAGAACATCAATATCAGCCTCGAGCTCGCCAACCTATTCTACTTTGTTCAGTTCTCCGGCAACTACAACGGCGCAGCACACCCGGCTACATGAGGCGCTGATCACATGCGAGTCTCCGACATCGTACAGCCACTCGGCGCCGAAGTACTGGCCGCCGGGAGCACCTTTGAACACGCGGAAATCACCGGTGTCGTCGTCTCGGATCTGATGAGCGATGTACTGGTAGTTGAAGACACCGACTTCGTGCTGGTCAGCTCGCTCGCGTCGGAGCAAGTGATTCGCACCGCAGACATCGTCGGCGCGATCGCTGTAGTGTTGGTCAACGGCAAGACGCCTCCGTACAACATGCGCGCGCTCGCCGAGTCTCTCGATCAGACTTTTCTGCGCACCAGCCACACGAGTTTTCACACCTGCCGTATCCTGGCAGAACTGCTGTATCCCAACTCGGAGGCCACCGCATGAAGCGTCAAAACGTCATCCCGCTGAGTACCGATGAAGCTCCGCCGATCATCGTGGAGCTCGTGTACCAGATGAAGATCAAGGACGTGATGACCACAGAAGTAGTTACCGCCGCCAAGCACGACACCCTCAGGTCGGTGCAACAGCTCATGCGCGCGCGGTCGATAAGCGGAGTGCCGATCGTTGAGGGCCGCCGGCTCGTAGGTATCGTAAGCGTGGACGATGTTCTCACGGCTCTAGATAACGGCTACATCGACGATGAGATACAGGATCACATGTCGCGTAACGTCATCGTGCTCGAGGAAGACATGCCGCTGTCATTCGCGATTCAGTATTACGAGAAGTACTCATACGGCCGGTTCCCCGTTCTAGGCCGCAATCGCATGCTCAGCGGCATCATTACCAGTCGCGATATCATCGTTGCACTGCTGATCCGCCTCGACCGCGAGTTCGAAAAACTCGAGCGACAGCTTGGCAAAAGGCCGCTTGAGCTACACGGGACACTCCGCCAACAGTTCGCCACACGCCGGTATGACTTTGAGCACGCCGGACGAGCCTCTACTGAGATCAAAAAGATCCTCAAGGAACGCAGCGTCGATACCAAGACGGTGCGCCGGGCGACGGTGGCGGCGTACGAGCTGGAGATGAACCAGGTGCTGCACTCGCTCGGCGGCACCATCTCGCTGCAGCTGAGCGCCGCTGCAATCACTATTCAGGCCGACGACATCGGCCCGGGAATCAACGATGTTGATGACGCTCTTCAGGAGGGCTACTCTACCGCCACCGAGTGGATTCGTTCGTTGGGATTCGGAGCCGGAATGGGACTACCGAACGCACGGCGGGTGGCCGATGAGTTCAGAATCCACTCATCGTCTCAAGGCACACACGCTATGGCTACAATTTACTTGCAGGAGGGTCACGGTGAAGGTATCGGAACTGGAAGCGCTTCTTGACGGGCGCTGGGTGCACGCCGGCGGCAGAGAACAAGAGGTCTCAGCCGGGTTTACCTCAGACCTATTGAGCGACGTCATGGCCAATGCGCCGGAGAACAGCGTGTTGGTCACGATACAAGCCCACAAGAACACCGTCGCGGTAGCCGGTTTAGCCGGTATCGTCACGCTGGTAATCTGCAGCAACCGCCCTGTCCCGGATGACATGCGCGCAGCGGCCGAGCAAGAGGGCCTGGGCATCCTCACAACCGCGTTGAATCAGTTCGAAACAAGCGGCCGACTCTACCGGCGTTTGCACGCGGAGTAGGAATCGTGCCGGTCCGGGCCGATCTGCATCTGCATTCGTGTGTGAGCCCCTGCGGCCGGCTGGAATGCTCGCCGCGCTCGGTAGCGGAAGCCGCCCATCGTCGCGGGCTGCAGATGCTTGCGCTGACCGACCACAACACCGCGCTCAACTGCCCCGCGTTCGCCGCAGTCTGTTCAGAGCTCGGCTTGAGCGCGGTATTCGGAATCGAGATCACCACGCGTGAGGAAGTGCACGTGCTCGGGTTGTTCGAAACCGTCGAGCAGGCACTTGAGCTCGGTGAGCGCCTCTGGAAGCACCTTCCGCAAATCCCTTTCGACCCGGAGAAGTTCGGTGATCAGGTGTACGTTGACCCCGAGGGTGTGATCATCGGCGAGGTCGAGCGCTTTCTCTTGACCGGCGTGCAACTAGGGCTCGAGGAGTGCGGCCGGCTGGGACAGCGACTGGGGGGACTGTTCGTTCCGGCGCACATTGACCGCAGTGCCTACAGCATCTGGTCGCAGCTGGGATTTCTGCCCGATTTCCCGTACGACGGTCTTGAGATTACCAAGCCCAACGGCCCAATCGACACCGGCCGGTTCGCTACCCTCGCCTCATCTGACGCGCACTTCCTCGCCGACGTCGGCCGGCGGTATACGCTGCTGCCCGGCGAAGAACCGGGGTTTGCGGCGCTCAAAACAGCCTTGCGCGCGCGCACCACTTCGCCACAGTTCACCCCGGTCTCCCCCCGCAGCGGCTAATCCCGCCCACAAGCGCCTCTCCGCCGTATCAGCCTACATGCCGAAACGGAGCACAGCGGCCGCCTTCGTCAGACGTGGTCGGGCACGTGCAGAATGTCGCGTGGTTTGCTGCCCTGTTGGGGCCCGACGACCCCGATGCGTTCCATCTCCTCGATTAGCCGGGCGGCGCGGTTATAGCCTATCTTGAGCCGCCGCTGCAGATACGATGCCGAGGCCTTGTTGGCTGAAGTCACGATCTCCATCGCCCGCTCCATCAGCGGATCCTCGAGCTCTTGCTGCGCGAAATCTTCATCCTCATCGTCGACAAAGATCTCGTCGTCGATGTACTCAGGCTCGCCGTAGCGTTTGACCTCTTTGACCACACGCTCAACCTCGCTTTCGGACAGGAACGCACCCTGTATCCGGTACGGGAACGGATCCCAGGCCGAGGCAAACAGCATGTCGCCCTTGCCGAGCAATTTCTCGGCACCGACCGCGTCGATGATGATGCGCGAGTCTACCTTACTGGCAACCATAAACGCAATTCTCGAGGGTATGTTCGCTTTGATCAGCCCGGTAATAACATCGGTAGACGGGCGCTGGGTTGCGAGCACCAGGTGAATTCCCACCGCGCGCGACATTGACGCAAGCCTCGCGACTGTGGACTCCAGCTCCTTGCCGCTGGTTGCCATCAAATCGGCGAACTCGTCGACAATCACGACGACGTACGGCAGCGGCTCAGTCGCAATCTGCTGCGTCTTGATCTTGGCATTGTACGAACGGATGTCGCGCACCCCCAGCGCGTCGAGCAGCGAGTAGCGCCGTTCCATCTCGTAGATGCAGTACTGCAGCGCCTCAAACGCGCGCTTGGGGTCGGTGATAACCGGTGTCAGCAGGTGCGGTATGTCGTTGTAGAATTTGAGTTCTACGATCTTGGGATCGATCAGCATCAGCTTGACTTCCGCCGGCGAGCGCCGATACAGGATCGAGCAGATGATCGAGTTCACGCACACGGATTTTCCACTGCCGGTAGCACCGGCTATCAACAGATGCGGCGTTCCGGTGAGGTCGATGATCTGCGGGTCGCCCGGAATGTCTTTGCCGATCGCGAGCGGGATTTCGTATTCGTCTTCGCCGAACTCCTCATCTCTCACTACCTGCCCGAACGGTACGATGGCACGGCGCTTGTTCGGAATCTCGATCCCGACCGCGTGCTTGCCCGGAATCGGGGCGACGATGCGTACACTTGAGGCGGCCAGGCGCAGCGCAATGTTGTCGGCGAGGTTGGTGATACGCGCGAGCTTCACGCCGGGCGCGGGCAGCAGCTCAAACATCGTAATAACCGGACCCTTGCGAATGCCGGTGACCTCGGCCTGGATCTTGAACTCCTCCAGCGTTATCTGCAGCATTTCGGCCGCGTGCCGGGTCTCGTCGTCGATATCGCCGTAGTCGGTCCCCCTGTACTGCTTCAGCACGCCCTCGAGCGGGATAGCGTACGGACGCTGCGGAGCCGAGGCTCTCGCCGCGCGCTGCGACCCCGTCAACTCAATCGCCGGGTCCCCGGCGTGATCGCCTATGCCCGGCGCAAACTCATCCTCCGGTACATCGCCAGCACCCCACTCCGCGTCCGGCCGGTAGCTCTCATTCACTTCGGTGTTGCGGCCATCATCATCCACCGGGTCGACCGCTTCAAGCTCCTGCAGCAGCTCGTGATTATGGCGAAGAGCTGCAGGCATCTCGAGCTCTTCGAGATCGGCGCCGTACTCGCGCGCCGCAGCCGGTGTATCAGAGCGGCCCGGCTCCGATTCGCGAGCCGGCCGCTCGTGGGAGTCCGAGCCGGAGGAAGCGCGGCGCAGTAATGTGCGAATGCGCGGCGTCAATAGCCCCCCCGGCGGTGCGGCCGGCCAGGGCGAGTTGCGATGCTCCGGGTCATCGATCGGTGCATCCTCGCCACCAGGGTCACCGCCGGCCCGCTCGTCACCGGCGGCATGCAGGCGATCCTCCTCGTCGGCCGTGCCTCCGCCCATAAGCATCCGCAAGATTGCAACCACAAACAATACTGTCAGCAAAGTGAACATGAGTGCGCCGCCCAGCCGCGAGAAATTGGCAGTAACAACCGAAAGCAGTGGCGAGCCGGTACCGCTGGGTTCAAGCCACAAGCGTAACGCCACCGCCCCGCTCAAGAACGGCAAGACCGTGGCGTTGAGCACCATTATCGCCGCACGCGAGGCCGAACGGCGCAGCAGCAGAAGGCCGTGGACCAGCACGAATACCGGCACAAAGAACGCAGCCGCGTGAAAGCTTCGGAACAGCACGTGTCCCGGGTAGACCGCGATCGTCAAGAGAAAGCCTCCGGAGATACCGTAAAGTGCGGCAACGAGCGAAGCAAGGGCAGTAAGAGCAGCCAACACAAGCGTCAGGCCCACTACCAGCGCTACCGAACGGTCTTCGAGGCTATGATGATTCAT
>PWQX01000229.1 GCA_003556605.1 Spirochaetaceae bacterium | reverse complement strand
CACGGTCCATGAGACCGAAGACTACACGTCTTTCAGGTGTACGGTGGCTCGCACAGTGTTCATGTGTTCGGGATCAATGTGCCCCGGCTTGAGACTCAGGCAGTTGGCGGAGCCGGCTACAACGCCTTCAGCAAGTGCGGAGCGAAACACGTGTCCGTCTCCGTGGAGCTCTGAAAAACGGCCGGCAGCGCGAACTAAGGTGGCAATGATCCCGGCAGTCACCGAGTCACCGCTGCCGATGGTATTCACCGGCTGAATCTTGGCGGGACAAGCGTGCACGGTCATCGAACCGTTGCAGCCCTCAGCCCCCTGCGGTCCCCGCGTAATTACAATCCACTGCACGCCGTACTGGTCAATGATGTGCTGATAGGCCAATTTCCGTTCGCCGATAGTCTGAACCGGCAAGCCTGTCAGCTCTCCCAATTCATCCTGATTGATCTTGAGAATCTCGGGAGACGCTTGCAGGGCAAGACGCCCGTGCGTCCGGTACGAATCGAGCATTACCGGTACACCATGGCTCTTTGCCGTTTGAGTAAACTCCCGGAAGCACTCATCATTCTCTCCGATCATAGCGGTGCCCTGTATCGCCAATAGCGAAGCGCGCGCAAGACTGTCGTGAAACGTTTGTCGAAATGCCGTCCGCTCAGCCGGAGTAATTGGAGGCGCGGGTTCCACGATCTCGGTAATACACCGGTCCGGCTCGATCAGTGTCACGCAAACTCTCGTCTCGTTGTGAATGCTGGTGAACCGGCACAGCAGTCCGTCGGCAACGCACGCAGCGTGGAACTTATTCCCGGTCGGTCCTCCCGCGTAGGCAAGAAGCTCATGCTCTATACCATAGAAGCGAAGAACCCGGCAGGCGTTCGCCCCTTTTCCGGCAGCAGAGCTCAACACGTCTTGAACTCTATTCACCGTACCGCGGCGGAGTTCGGTCATTCGATAGGTTCTCTGCCAAGTGCTGTTTTGTCCGACTACGAGTACCATAGTAAGCCCACCGTATCCTTGTGGTTTACGGCTGTTTCCCAGCGATTGTAAGAACTGTGTCTATGCGGTGTCTACCACCACGACAATGACAATAGGTCATTTCGGCGATTGGGCGCCGAAATCGTAGATAGCCTCCGGCGGTTGCGCTCCGTGGTCCGCGGCGCTTTGCCAAGACCAAGAAAGGGATCTATACTCTTTGCAGGCACCATATAACGCATGCAAATCTAAGGAGCGCTTATCATGAACCTGGAAAAGCGAACAATTCTTTCCCAGCCGTCTTGGGTTCTGCAATCCGAAACCGTAGAGGTTTGTCTTACACAGCTTGGTGGCATGATGGCGCCGGCAACTTTCTATCGTAATGGGCGCAACCCCATTCAGCCGTACTATATCTCGCCCTGGCAGGATGAGGACCTATTACCCGGCGATCCGGTGCTTGTGCCGTTGCGTGGAGACTTCTTCTGCATGCCGTTCGGGGCAGATAACGCGTATCGGGGCGAATCGTATGAAGTGCATGGAGAACCGGCGACCGAGAGTTGGGAAGCGGTCGCTTATGACAAGAGCGACGGGCTTGTCGGCTTTGAGGCCCGAATGCAAACCACCGGGAGATCCGGTACGGTCACCAAGCGCCTCTTCCTCAGGGACGACGAGAACGTCGTGTACACGCAGCATGAATTAGCCGGCTATTCCGGGAAAATGACGCTGGGACATCACGCCACGCTTGAACCGGCTGGGGACGAGGGCGGTATGCTGATTGCTACCAGTCCCTTTCAGCTGGGTATTACCCGTGCGAATCCCCCGTATTACAATCAGGAGGGTGAGTACGCCGCTCTCGCCGACGCAGTTACGTTCGGCAAGTTATCAAAGGTACCGACGGTGTGGAAAGGTGAGCCGTACACAGATTGCTCCCGGTTTCCGGCACGGCAAGGATATTGTGATATCTTAGCCGTTTATGCGAAGCAACCCGTAAGTTCGAAGGCGACCAAGTCGCGGACGCGGGTAAGCACGGGGTCAATCAAGCCTACCTGGACTGCAGCGACGTTTCCAAAGCGCGGATACTTGTGGTTTGCACTTAAGGATGCGCGCACACTGCCGGCCACGGTGTTCTGGATGGAGAATTGTGGTCGCCATGCTGCTCCTTGGAGCGGGCGGAACTGCTGTATTGGGCTGGAAGACGTGTGCGGCTACCTTGCCGAAGGGCTGACGCCTTCCGCGAAAAAGAATCCGGTCAGCGAGCAGGGGATCCCGACCACCGTTTCGTTATCATCGAGGAAGCCGTACAAGGTGAACTACATTCAGGGCGTGGTAACCGTACCGCGAGGGTTTGACCGGGTTAAGCAGGCGGCCTTTTCCAGAGGGGAGGTGAGGTTTGTTTCAGAGTCGGGCAAAACAGCTGTGGCTGCGGTGCGGTGGAGCTTTCTTTTTGACGGCGATCTCAGGTAACCTCGGGTCCGATAACCGGCAAATACTATTATCATCAGGAGGGACAGGTGCCGAACGCTGTTGTGGCCCAGTCCGGCGGGCCGTCACCGGTAATCAATGCATCACTACAGGGCGTTATAGATGCATGCAGTGATTTTCCCGAAACCATAGGACGCGTATTTGCGGCACGGCATGGTGTCGAGGGTTTATTGCGAGAAGAGCTATTAGATCTTGGGCCGGTTCCGCGCGAGGAAATCGCTCGACTTAGGCATACGCCATCCGCCGGTGTCGTAGGTACGTGTCGCTATAAGTTGAGCGATGAACAACGGGAGGATTTCCACAGGATTGTCGATGTGTTTGCTGCCCACGCGATCGGTTACTTCTTCTATATCGGCGGTAATGATTCGATGGACACCGCGGCCAAGCTGGCGCATCTTGCTGAGCGGCGCGGCCTTGAGACGCGCGTGGTTGGTGTTCCTAAGACCATCGATAACGATATCGGTGATGCCGAGTTTCGTCTGATAGATCACACTCCCGGGTACGGGAGCGCCGCCCGGTACTGGGCGTATACGACGCAGATTCTTGACCAAGAAAACCGGGGGATGAGTCCTTCCGAGTGTGTCTGCGTGACGCAGGCTATGGGTCGTGGAGCGGGTTTTATTCCCGCAGCCGCCCGCTTAGGCGATCCAAACCGGGAGATTCCGCTGCAGTTGTATCTGCCCGAGTGTAGCCATACGTTGGACAGCTTAGCCGACAATGTGGCGGATGAGCTGCGAAGATCGGGGCGCTGTGTTGTAGTTGTTAGCGAGGGTTTCGATGTCGGTAGCCTCGGCGAGGTGCACGACGCCTTCGGACATATTGAATACGGGGCCAGCAAGATGACCGTAGCGCAGGTCGTCGTTAACCGTCTCAATAGTGTAGGGCTTCCGGCCCGGGGAACGGCCACTGCGCAAGTACCGGGTGTCTTACAGCGCTCTACTTCGGCTTTCGCTTCGGCGGTAGACCAGGAAGAAGCGTACCAAGTTGGTCGCAAAGCGGTGGAGCTCGGCGTTGCCGGTGAGACGGGAGTCATGGCGACTATCCTTCGCCGTGCGCGAATGTCGGGATACGAGGTGTACTACGACAAGGTATGGTTACCTGACGTGGCAAACTCGGTGCGGCACCTGCCTAGCGAATGGTTAATGCCTGACGAGCTGGACGTCACGGATGACTTTGTGCGTTACGCGCAGCCGTTGATCGGGGAAACGTGGCCGAACTTACCGCTTGTAGACGGGATCCAGCGATTTGCAAGGATCAAGCCGGTTCCGGTTGACAAGAAACTGGCACCGTATGTTCCGATGACACATCGGTGAATGTGCGGTTGGCTTGAAGATCGCGCACGAAACGAAACACTCTAACTGTAGGAATGACTATGTTGAGAGGGAGATAGCATGAGAACCAAGGCAGTCCGTCTACACGGCCAAAACGATCTCCGTCTGGAAGAGTTTGAGCTGCCCAAGCCTGGGAATGAAGAGATTCTGGCGCGTGTGGTGTCGGACAGCATTTGTATGTCTACATACAAGGCAACGACTCAGGGGGGGCAGCATAAGCGTGTTCCAGAGACCATCGCGGAGAAGCCGGTCATAATCGGCCACGAGTTCTGCGGGGAAATCCTGGAAGTCGGTGACAGGTGGAGACACAAGTTTGGGCCGGGGCAACGGTTTTCTATACAACCGGCCGTCAACTACAAGCCGATGCTTGACGGGATGGGAGCGGCCGGATATTCGTATCAGCACCTGGGTGGTAACGCAACACACGTGTTAATCCCGAGCGAGTTTATAGAGCTGGGGTGCCTGCTTGTGTACGAGGGTGAGGCGTTCTACCTTGGTTCATTGGCTGAGCCGATGTCGTGTATTGTGGGCACGTTCCATGCGCATTATCACACCGAAAAATACAAGTACGAGCACCACATGGGCATTGTCAACGGCGGCAAGATGGCTATACTCGCCGGTGCCGGTCCCATGGGACTGGGGGCTATCGACTACGCGCTGCATAACGAACACAAGCGACCGAGTCTGCTGACGGTTACCGATATTGACGAAGCGCGCCTTGAACGTGCCGCGTCGATCTTGACCAAAGAAGAGGCGAAACGTCACGGCGTAGAATTGCACTATGTGAACACCGCTGAAGTTGCCGGTCCGGTGGAACAGCTGCGAGCACTCACCGGTGGCGACGGATATGACGATGTGCTGGTATTCGCGCCGGTACCCGCGCTTTTCGAGCAGGGCGACCGGATTCTGGGCTTCGACGGCTGTCTGAACTTCTTCGCCGGCCCCACCGATCCGAAGCTCACGGCGAAAATCAACCTCTACGAGATGCACTATTCGCAGCACCATGTTGTGGGTACAAGCGGCGGCAATAGCGACGATATGGTCGAATCGCTGGAGTTGATGTCCACAGGTAAGATCAACCCTTCGGCTATGATCACGCATGTTGGGGGACTCAATGCCGTTATCGATACCACCATGACTCTTCCTAGGATACCGGGAGGTAAGAAGCTGATTTATACCAATACTGCGCTCGAGCTGACTGCGATCGACGATTTCAAGGAGAGAGGCAAGTTTGATCCGCTATTCGCGGCACTGGCCGAGATCGTTGAACGCCATAACGGCTTGTGGTCGCCGGAAGCGGAGCGGTACCTGCTCGATCGGGCGCCCCCTGTGTAAACGACGATGGTAATCCCCGGCGGCGCCCTGGGTAAAGCTGGTGTGTGTTTGTCACTGACGGTATTCCGTTGAGTACGCGCACAAAAAATCACCCGGCGGATGATTTCCGCCGGGTGCCGGCGTACGAATCTTTGCTCAATTCACGCCGGACGGAAGAGCCTCTTTAGTAGTCGGCGTTCATCTCCTCTTCCATCATGGGGTCTTCTTCCAGCATTTCTTCGTCCACCGGCTCGCAGGCGGCGAATACCAATGCCAGCGCAGAAACGATAAAACCAAGAGTAAGTAGCTTTTTCATTGTTTCTCCCTCCTTGAATGTTTGATCGGCCTCAAGTTTCACGGTAACCATACACAGCGTACATTGATGCTGTGTCAGCCTTGTGCCAAAGTTCTGCAAAGATCGGTGGTCTGTCGCGATGCGGCTTGACCGCGAGCTCGAGGCCGTTGGTGTGCGATTGTGCGCTGCCTTCGAGTAATGCTACGCTTTCGCTTGGCATATACTCAGCACAGGGGGAGGTGCCCGTGCCGATACGACCGGATCGTGTCCTGGAGCTGCTCGAGTCAATGGTGAACATCTACAGCCCCACCGGGAAGGAGCTGGAGGTTACGAGTTTTGTAGCTGCGTACCTGCGGAAGGCGGGGTTTGCGCCTGAGCTGCTGGAGGTAGAGAAGGACCGAGAGAACCTCGTGGTGATGCCGCCGGGTGAGGAGCCGAGCGTGTGTTTCACCGGCCATCTCGACACCGTGGCCGCGGCGGACTACGAGAACTACGGGTTTTACACCGACGGGGATGATCTGTTCGGCCTTGGGACAAGCGACATGAAGAGCGGGTGCGCCGCGATGATCGAGGCGTTCCAGGCCTACTACGAAGATGCCGGCGAGCTGCCGGATGCGTGCTTGGCGCTGGTGGTAGGCGAAGAGGAGTCGGGCGACGGTACCGAAGCGCTGCTCGAGGAGTACGAGTTTTCCTGGGCAATTGTGGGTGAGCCGACGAGTTTGGTGCCGTGCTTTGAACATTACGGCTATATTGAGGCCAAACTCACGACGCGCGGAACTCGTATGCACGCGTCACAAGCGAGTGAGAGCGTGAACGCGGTACACGCAATGCTGAGCACGCTCTTGCGACTTACCGATTACCTTCAGTCTGAGAAGAGCGATGTCATTTTCAATATCCGTGACGTGCTGAGCGCGCGCTCGGGGTTTGTAGTACCTGACTACTGCGAAGCCTGGCTGGATCTACACCTGCTGCCGCAGTATCCGGCAGGCACCATGATCTACGAGGTTGAGGAGTTCATCCGCGCGCTGTTTCCGAACGAGGACATCGAAGACCTGTTGAGCTTTGTCACGATCCGGTCGGGGTATGCGCTGCCCGAGAAAGGCCCGTTTCCCGAGATGCTGCGGTCGGTCTACCAAGCGTCGGGCAGGCCGTGGCAGACCTCACGGTTTCCAAGTGACTCCGATGCAATTCTACTCTGGGACAGCGGCGTACGGCCGGTTATCTTAGGGCCCGGTACGCTTGAGAAAGCGCACCGAGAGGACGAATCGGTTGATCGGGCGCAGGTGGTTGAGGCGGCCCGGATGTACTACGAGCTGCTGCGCACGTTGTCGGCGGGTGTGTAAGCGGCTTTCGGGGGCCGGGGCGCGGTTCGTGGCAACCGACTACCCCGCGAGCCGTTTTGCGATACGTTCGAGGGCATCGAGCGAGCGCGCCACCTGTTCCTCGGTGTGGGCGTAGCTGAGCGCGCCATATCCGTGCACAACGTGGAAGCCTTCGTTGAGCATACCCAGCTTCAGAATAACGTCGCAGAGCTCCCTGTCGCTGCGCGCCGGGTCGTAGACTTGCTCGGGGTCATGCACCTGTTCTGAGCCGTCGGTGAGCACGTGTACTGCGACGATGGAACTGTGCTCGGCTACCGTGCCGCCGTCGCCGCCGCACTGCGCCGGGATTCCGTAGGCCGCCAGGCGTTGTTCAATACCTTCGCGAGCCATACGCCCGAGACGCCCGTTATAGGCATAGATCTCGGTCTCATGCTCCACCAAGTGTCGGATGAATGCAATTCCGGCGATCATAGACTGCGGATGTGCGGAGAAGGTGCCTCCGTCGAACTTCACCGCCCGGCTATGCGGTGTGCCCGGGGCTGCGAGCGCCATGATCTCGGCCTTTCCTGCCACCGCGGCAACCGGCATGCCGCCCCCAATTGCCTTCCCGACTACGCACAGGTCCGGCCGCACGCCGTACAGGCTGTAGAGCGCGCCGGCGTGGAACCTGAACGCAGTGATCACTTCATCTAAGATCAAGAGTACCCCGTGCTCGCAGCTCAGCTCCCGCGCGCGTGTGAGGTAGGCCGCATCGGCAAAGATGGCCCCTCCGCTTCCTACCATCGGTTCCATGATTAAGCACGCTGCCTGATGGCCGTGCCGCGCGAATGTATTCTCTAACGCGGCGATGTCGTTGAAGCGGGTGACCACCACCTCAGAGTCGGCGTACTCGGGCAGCCCGGTTGACTCCAGCTGGTTCAGACCGTGGTGGTAGGTGTGCACGCCTTTGAGCGCGAGCGGGTGGGCACCGTGCCACCCGCCGGCAATCTTGATCACAATCTTGCGGCCGGTAAATGCGCGTGCGAGTAGAATAGCATTCATAGTCGCGAGCGCGCCGCTGGTAGTGAAGCGGATGCGGTCGGCGCCAATGCGATCAAGGATGAGCTCGCCGAGCTCGGCCTGATGCCGGCCGGGAAAGCCGGTTGCCAGCCCGCGGCCGGCATTGAGCTCGCGCGTGAGCGCGTCTACCACCGGCGCCGGATTGTGGCCGAGTATGTTCGCGAAGTGTCCTTGCCAGAAATCCACGTAGGTACGGCCGTCGAGATCGGTCACGGTGGCGCCGGCAGCGCCAACGTCGCAGAACGGAAACGGGGCAAATAGCCGCAGATTGTGGCTGCCGCCGCCGGGGAGCAGGTGCGCGGCCCGTTCAAAGTGTTTCTTCGACCGGGGATGTGCGGCGACGTAACGTTCGCTGAGTTCTGTGAGATACGTTTGTCTGTCCATTAGGAATCGATTATGCCCGCATCTTGCCGGTCTGTCGACTGGCCTATCAACGGTTTGTGCGACCCGGTCCAGTAGAAATGTGGCTGGGGAAACTGCTATAGTCTGCGCATGGTGCGCCGTGAAAGCTGCGCCGTTCCAACGGGTGAGAGTCCCGTCCGGGTAAGCGCCGAAGCGCCCGGTAGCAGGGTCCGGTCATGAGGGGAGACCCGAAGGGCTGAGCGGACCGT
>PWQX01000049.1 GCA_003556605.1 Spirochaetaceae bacterium | reverse complement strand
TGTTGCCGAGAAAAACTGACTCCACACCTAACTCGCGAGCCTGCTGGGCCGCGTTGGCGTTCTCTACCACGTAGTTGGGGATGAACAAGCCGTCGGGGTTCTGTTCGCGTATTCGGGCGAGTTGTGAGCGATAGTCCAAGTCCCCTCCTTGAAACTCGTAGCTTCCGACCATTTCACCGCCGTTGTTTTCAACGTAATGCGCAAATCCTCTCGCCAGGTACAATGAGTAGGAGTTCGAGGGAGTGTAAAGCATCGCAAAGGTTTCCATACCAAGCTCATGGATAGCGTAACTGGCGATGATAGCCGCCTGCTCAAATGACGATGGCTGAGTCAAGAAGAAATACGGATTCACGTCAATGTCGCGCTCGGGGTCCTCGGCATCGAAGTCGGGCGTTGTTGCGCGCTCATCCATCGCGCGCGACACAACCGGGACGCGCAGTCTGTCGGCGACCGGCGAGACGGCAAGCGCCGTATTGGAAAGGAGTGAACCGTTGACTACCGAAACCTGGTCCTGCTGCGCAAGGCGTGTATAGGCGCGTACCGCTTCGGTTGGACTCATTTCAATGTCGTACGCAATCAGCTCTACCGGACGGCCGCCGAGTACGCCGCCTTGTTCGTTAACCTCTTTGACCCGCAGTTCCGCACCCTTCTCCGCGTCGGTACCCCATTGCGCGGTGCCTGCGCTCAGGTCTGCATAAAATCCGATCTTGACCGGGTCATCAGTATCTACCTCTGCCGCTCCGCCCGCGAAGAGCAGCCCAACACCTGCCAACACAAGCAGCAATGCTCCTGCAATGGCTATATAACGTATGCGTGCCCCCATGAGAACCTCCTTACAGTCTGTGGTCAAAAAAAGATCATTGACCGATCTAGAATCGAACTACATAATATCACATTATGATGGTAATGCAATCGGGAATTTGCTTTGACCGAATCTGTGCAAGCGCGGTTCATCAGATGCACGGCCCTGAAGAAGCTGCCTGATGGGATCCAGCGTATTCTATCAGCAGGTAATCAGCGGAATATCTCTGGGCGGTGTGTACGCAGTAATGGCGGTGGGCTTCGGTATCGTCTTCAACGTCCTGCGGTTCTCCAATTTTTCCCATGGCGGTGTCGTCGCAATATCGGCTTATGTGGGGCTCTTCATATCATGGAACATCTTCCCGAGCTTCTGGATGGCGTTTACGGCTACCGCCTTGTTGGGCGGGGTCATAGGGCTGTTGGTGGAGCGCTTAGTATTCCGGCCCATTCGCGTCGCCGGTAAGCCCTTGACCTATTTTTTCGTGAACTCGATCACGGTTGCGATGGTGGCCCAGCAGTCCCTGTCGGCGTTGTGGGGGCACGAGTATTTTCCCTACCCAACCTTTTTCGAGAGAGCCGCCATGCTGGTGGGCGGCGTTTTCGTAGTTTCGCAAACGTACCTCTTGATGCTGGGCATATCTGCTTTGACCCTACTCGGACTGACGGTATTCCTGCGGATTACGAAACTCGGCATTGCGATCAGAGCGGCATCGAGTGACATCTACACCCCACCGCTTATGGGGGTGAACACCGATCTCATTACCGGCGTCACATTCGTAATCGCGGGCATGCTTGCGGCAGTTACCGGCTTCTTCCTCGGCATGACCTATAGCGTGACGCCATTTCTCGGCGCATTGATGATCAAAGGGATTATTGCCGCGATAATTGGCGGAATGGGAAGTCTCGGCGGGGGAGTGATAGCCGGTATCCTGCTGGGCGTGGGGGAATCACTATTGATCGCCGAGGTGGGCTCGTCGGTCACGCCGATTATCATATACCTCGGAATCGTGATCCTGTTGTTGATTAGGCCTCAAGGCATCGCGGGTAAGCTCACCACAGTCAAAGCGTAAAGGGACAAGTATATGGCGTTCTACACCGCAGTGCTGGAGACAACTCTGCTGTTCTCTATCTTTGTCTTGTCCGTCTATATGCTCAGCGGCCTCACCGGATTGTTTTCTCTTGGTCACGGAGCGTTCATCACGATCGGCGCATATACGGTAGGGCTTGGGACTACTCGTTTTGGACTGCCGATTTGGTTTTGTGTGATCCTCAGCGTAGTCGTCGGGTTGTTTGCCGGTCTGGTAATCGGGTTGCCGACATTGAAGCTGCGCAGGGACTATTTCCTGTTGGTGACCTTCATGTTCGGTGAGATGGTACGGGCGTTACTGTTGTGGACGGCGCAGCTGACCGGCGGCGCGATGGGCCTGGCCGGGATCCCGTATGCAGCCGAACTGCCGGTGATTGGGGTCTCCACCATAGTCATTCTCGTGTTCGTTGCAAACCTGAAGAAGACGGCGTTCGGCCGAACGTGCATTGCCATTCGTGACGACGAGTTGGCGGCTCAGGCTATGGGTGTCAACGTCTACTGGCACAAGGTCAAGGTCTTTCTATTGTCCGCGGCTATAGCGTCGTATGGCGGCGGCCTGCTGGCACTCAATATGACCTTCATAGAGCCGAACCTGTTCAACTGGCTGGAGTCAGCCAAGCTGATTGTCATCATATTTGTAGGCGGCATCAACAGCGTCACCGGCTCTCTGTTTACCGCGATTCTCTATTACAGTTTCGGCGAAGTGTTCCGCTTCGCCCATGTATGGCGTGATGTGATCTTGGGTGTTCTGGTCATCCTCGTAATTGTGTTTCGCTCGCAGGGCTTGTTCGGAGCCTGGGAGTTGTCGCTGACCTGGATCAGCAGCCTGTTTCGCAAGATACGTCCGGCCAAGAGCGGGGGCTGAGCATGGAACTGCTTCGGGTAGATTCAATATCTAAGAGCTTCGGCGGTGTGGAGGCCGTCAAAGAGTTCTCGATGGTTCAGGCCGACGCTGAGATAACCGCTATCATTGGCCCGAATGGAGCCGGAAAAACTACCACGTTCAATCTCGTATCCGGCGTGCAGTCGGTGGACCGCGGATACGTTACCTTCTTGGGTGCTGACATTACTCGCATGCCGCCGCATAGGATACAAGCGCTTGGAGTTTCGCGCACCTTTCAGAATATCCGACTGTTCGACGGCTTATCGGTTCTCGATAACGTCAAGATATCCGATGCAAGCAGGCTCGGCTACAACATGTTCGACGAGCTGCTGAGCTCACCGAGAGTCCGGAGACGCGAAAAGGAAATTCAGGAGCGCGCCGTGGCGCAGTTGGCCTTCCTGGGCCTGGATCGCTACGCAGGCGACAAGCCGAGCAGCCTGTCCTACGGATTGCGGCGGCGCCTGGAGTTGGCGCGAGCTCTCATGCCTGAGCCTAAGCTCTTGCTGCTTGATGAGCCCGCCGCCGGGTTGAATGCATCTGAAATACGCGAGCTCATGGATACCATTCAGCAAATACAGCTTGAGAAGAAGATCTCGGTGATCATTGTGGAGCATCACATGGAGTTGGTTATGAATCTGTGCTCCACCATTCACGTCATGGACTTTGGACGCAAGATTGCCGCGGGAACACCGCGCGAGGTGCGTGCCGACGCGAAGGTCTTGGAAGCCTACCTGGGCGACATGGAGGAAGTATGCTAGAGGTACGAGACTTGGTCGTCCGATATGGCGAGATCACGGCTCTCCACGGAATCAACGTCTCGATCGCTGAGGGGCAGATCGTCGCAATGGTCGGCGCCAACGGCGCCGGGAAATCCACGACCATAAACGCAATCAGCGGCATGGTTAAGAGGGCAGCCGGCGAGATTACCTTTCGCGGCGAACCGCTCGCGCTTCAACCGCAACAGGTGGTCCGAAAAGGGATCGTGCAAGTCCCCGAAGGACGCCGGATCTTCCCGTCGATATCGGTACGAGAAAACCTGATCCTGGGGGCATACACCATCAGAGATCGCGGGCTGCAAGAAAGGAATATGCAAAGAGTGTACGACCTATTCCCGGTGATCCGTGAACGGAGCAACCAGGCCGGCGGTACGCTGTCAGGCGGAGAACAGCAAATGCTCGCCATCGCCCGGGCGCTGATGTCCAGTCCAAAACTCTTGCTCCTTGATGAGCCGTCGCTGGGTTTGGCGCCGAAGCTTACTCTTGAGATTTTTCGCTTAGTTCAGGATCTCCATCAGGAAGGCTTGACCATATTGCTGGTGGAGCAGAATGCGGTTAAATCATTGGCGATTGCGGATTACGCCTATGTACTGGAAACCGGGCGCGTCGTCTCGGAGGGTCATGGCAAGGATCTCCTTGATGACCCCGTTGTCAAGAGAGCTTACCTCGGTAGTGTCAATTGATTGATTCGCTTTAGCAGCTGTCAAGGAGCAGCCGGATGAGTAATGTAGATCTGCGGGTTCGCATAGGACCGCTTACCCTGAGGAATCCGTTTCTCGTGGGCTCCGGACCAACGGCCAAGAATGTGGACCAGATACGGATGGCTGCCGACAATGGGTGGGCAGGCGCTTCGCTGAAGTTAGCGATTGACCCGGTGCCGTATCTCAGCTTCCCGCCGCGCTATCGATGGCTGAAGAAGGAAAAGATCCACATCTTCACCGCCGAAAAACGTCTAACGCCTTATGAGGCGCTGACGGCAGTAGAAGACGCGCGAAAAGCCGTCGAAGACTTCGCTATCATACCGACGATCACTTACGACGGAGAGGATTACGCCGGTTGGGGTCGACTCGCACGCCGTTTCGAAGAGGCCGGAGCTCACGCGATCGAGCTGAACATGTGTTGCCCGAACATGTCGTTTAACCTCTCGAGTACCGGCACCTCTACGGAAAAGAGTACCGGCGCCAGTTTGGGCAATGATCTTGAGAACCTGCCCAAAGCCGTTCGTTTTGTTACCGAAGCAGTCACCGTACCGGTCATTGTCAAGTTCAGCCCGGAAGGTAACCGGCTGGCCGCGTCCAGTCGAGCGGCGCTGGATGCAGGTGCAATGGCGGTGGGTCACGCCGGTAACCGCCTTGGCATTCCGGATGTCGATATCAGAAAACCGCTTGATCCGGTGTACCGCCTGCAGGATGAAATTACCCTCGGCTGCATCTCAGGTCCATGGCTTCGCCCACTGGCACTTCGCGATACCTACCAGATGCGACATCACCTCGGCACCGATGCGTTTATCATCGGGTCGGGCGGTATAACTGATCTCCAAAGCGCAGTTCAGCAGATCATGGTTGGTTCGGACGCGGTCTGGATCTGCACCGAAACTATGTTGCGTGGCTTCGGCTGGCTGCCCCGCCTGCTCGACGAGTTTGTCGACTACATGCAGGCGATGGAGTTTGAGACCATACGCGACGTCCGTGATCTTCTGCATCGAAACATCACTTCAGCGCAAGCGCTGACCATTCGAGACGGGTACGCGGCGGTAGACACTGAGAAGTGCACCAGTTGCGGTCTGTGTTGGAAGATTGGTCACTGTGATGCAATTCACCACAGTGACGGCACAACAGTAGTTGATCCCGCGCTCTGTTTGGCCTGCTCGACATGCGTGGATGTCTGTCCCGCGAAGGCGATTCGCATGGTGGAGCGGTGATTCGGCGGAGTGTCAAAGAGGAGGCGGCGGAATGGATGCAAGAACGGGAATAGGAATTATCGGCGCTCAGTTTGCGGGCCGATTTCACGCGCAGATCTGGGAAACTCTGCCGGACGCCGAGGTAGTCGCCGTTGCGGATGTGTCGCCGGAAGCCCGCGAGGCATTCTGTAGAGACTACGGGTCCGTGCCGGCCTATACGGATCTTACCGGTCTTCTTGCGGACCCCAACGTGGAGGTAGTCGATGTGTGCGTACCAAACTTCCTGCACGCGCAAATGGCTATAAGGGCGATGGAAACAGGAAGACACGTGATATGCGAAAAACCTGCGGCGACAACACTGGCGGACGCCGAGCAGGTGGTTGAAGTCCAACAAAGGACCGGAAGGCGCTACTGCTACGCTGAAGACTGGATCTTCGCGCCGGCACTGGTGCGCGCAGAACGTATCATCCGCGAAGGAGGCATTGGACGACCACTGTTTTTGAAGGGGAAGGAGTGTCACAACGGCTCTCACTCTCCGTTCGCAAAAACTATCGAATACTGCGGCGGCGGCTCCCTAATTCATGTCGGCATTCATTCCATCGGCTACTTCTTTCATCTTTTAGGCATGCCCGAGCGGGTCACCGGCTGCTGCAACGGAGGAGGGGCAGACAACTTCGTTCACAAGGATTTTGAGGGCGAAGACTGGGCGTTAGGCGTGTTGCACTACCCGAATGGAGAAAAGGCGTTGGTAGAAGGCAACTACATAACCACAGGAGGAATGGACGACTCCATGGAAGCGTACGGCACCGAAGGCGTAATCAAGGTAGATCTGACTTTCGGGAGCCCGCTGTCGGTTTTCTCCAAGAACGGGATCTCGTACGCGGTCGAGAAGGCGGAGTTCACTCACGGGTGGACCCGGCCGGCGGTAGACGAGAACGAGTCGCTTGGATACAAGGATGAACTCACCCATTTCCTTGATTGTGTTCGAAACGACACGCCGCAGGTTCCCGCTACCACCGCAGAGGCCGGGTTTGCCGTGCTCCGCATTGTCGAGGCAATCTATCGTTCTCATCGGGAAGAACGCACCATAGCTTTGACGTGAGCGCTTCGCACGGCATCATCAGGAAGGTGCAATGAAGATGGAAGTATCGCGCAGTCAAGCGCAACTAGCGATCGCGGCGGCGGGAAAAGCCGCATCTGTGATCAAAGCTGCACTCAAAGCACAAGATAGTGCACGCATCCTCGGTGCAACAACGGGTAACACGCAGCTTCAGTTTCACGATCCTCAGTTTCTCGATCAACTGCGCGGGCGCAACGACGTCGACTGGGCGAAGACTGAGATTCCATCTCGACGAATCCGCCGGTATTCCCAAGCCGCAGTCCGGCAACTACGGCGATGCAGGGCGCTCGGCCGCAAGCGTATCGTGACTAGGATACAGTCTTGCTGACTACCATTGGATCCATCCACGACGGTAACCGATACCGGCTGAAAGACAGGGAAAAGGCGATGGTCTTCCAGGAGCTCGCGACCAACGCTCCGTGCAGCAGGAAAGCAATCGCGGAAAGAGCCGGCATACGACCCACTACGGTCTCCCGAGCAGTTCAGGAACTCATGGGCGACGAGCTCATCAAGACGGTAGCACGATCGGGAGAGGACGGCCTCGGAAGACCGGAGGTTCTGCTTGAGATCGAGGTCAACCGTCTCGTGGCTATTTCGATGTACGTTCAAGCACGCGAGCTGCGGACAGCTGTGATCAACCTCAGAGAGGAGTCAATCGTCGAGTATGTTGTATCACTATCAGCGCAAACGACGAATCAAGAGTTCTTGGATGCGTGTACAAGCTCTATCCGCGCAGTGCACAGTAAGGTACCGGCAAAGGCCGAGCTGCTCGGCGTTGGAATCTCTCTAATTGGGACGGTCGCCGCCGGCGCCAACACCTGGATTTCCGCCGCGAGATGGCGCAACATCCGGGATTTGAACTTCGCACTTCTCAGCTGTCAGCTCGGCTTGCCGGTTGCGATCAATCGCATGCAGGACGCCGAGCTGGAATACCTTGTGCAGAAGAATCCGGCGTATCGAGCAAAGAACGTTCTGTTCCTGCACTGGGGCTTCGGCATTGGCGCTTCGTATGCAAACGGCGGGGCGGTTTTGGGCTCAACCATCGGCCGTTTCTGTGAAATCGGCCACACCCGGCTTTCGCTTGATCACGGAAAGGAGTGCCAGTGCGGTGCAATCGGCTGCCTTGAGACAGAGGCGGCGCTATGGGCCATTCGGGATGAAATATGCTCTGAGATTCGAGGCAGCCTTACCGATGAGCGTGAGCTTGGTCAAACGATGCAGGCAATGGACATTGTCGGTCATCCGGCGATCAAACGAGCGATCCGCTACGTAGGGCTCGCGCTGGCGAATATGCACCAGATTCTGTACCCCGACGTAATACTGTTCATGGGCCCATTCACACACAACGAGGCGGTCTTTCGACAGCTGAGTGCAATCTTGCGAGATCACCTACCGCCTTATGCCAGGGATCAGGTTCAGCTCCACGTGATCACCGGAGGCTTCCACGGGTGTATCCGGGGAAGTGTATACCGCTTCTTCAAGAGAAAGCTGAAAGCCGTACTAACGCTGAACCGCAACCCGGGCTAACCTGGGAATCCTCCGATACCGCCGTAACGTCTAACGGCGATGCAACTCCGGACTCGTCCGACACCTACCCCAGGCTGACGAGAACCAACCCCCCGATGATGAGCGCGGTCCCGGCCGCTCGCGCTCGGTTCATCTTTTCGCCGAGCAACACAACACCAAACAGCGTTCCAATCGGCAGGCTGATCTGGCGAAACGCAACGACATACGAGACGTTGCGCGCAAACCCGTACGCCACCAGCACAAGGCAGTAGGCGCCGACAATGGCGACTCCGGCAGTTGCAGCAGAGCCGAGCTGTGTTCTGCGCAACTCTGCGCTCAGCCGGCGCGGGCCAAGTCGCACCGCGCCGAATAGCGCCAGGAGCAGCGCGGTAGAGGCCGACTGAAGCGCGGAATATATTATCGGCGCCTGCACGGAACTCAATTCCCCGCCGAGCGTCTCGCGGTAGGTAGCAAGCGCTGTATCATCGATAATTGAGTATCCGGTAGTGCCGATGCCGGCGAGAAATGCGTACAGAACCCACGCTCCCCAAAGGTGCGACACCGACAGCCGCGAAATCCTATCTTGAGGAATAACCAGCAGCCCTACAGTTACGGTGATCATACCGCCAACCGCCGTAGCAGTCGGCAGATCACCGCTTCCCATAGCCGCGGATATCAGCGGGACCATCAAAACCGGAAACGCGCGTGCCACCGGGTAGGCAACCGACAGATCCCCCGTCCGGTACGCGCCGCCGAGGCCCGTGAAATAGAGTGCCTGAAACAGTCCGGTCGGCAGCAAGTACATCCAGACGCCGGGGGGCATTCGCCCAACAGCGCCGCTCCAAAATAGGAGTATCGGAAACATGACGAGCGCGCCGGCAGCGCTCGCAATACAGAAGTAAGCGCCGTTGGCACTGTCACGCTTCCCGAGAAGGTTCCAGCCGGCGTGAACAAGCGCCGAGAACACGACTAATACAACTGCCGTTACCGACATAAGGTCACCTTGCTGAAGCGCTTTTCGCCATGAACGCCACGGCGCTTTCATAGACTTCGCTTAACAAGCCTACTACGGCCGCGTTATCCCGGCTCCGGAACGGGGACCCAGTGCTACGGTTGAAGGCGCTGTTTGTGCCGAGCGTCCGATGCATGCGTGCTCCTTGGTCTAACGATCCGCGGCAATCGTACTCGCAAGCGGGTCCGCGCGGCCAGTAGTATAAACGTTCTCCGGATAATCTGATACAGTCTCCAAAAGCCCGAGAAATCATGTTACAGTAGGCGCGAGCGATACTGCGGTGCCTGTTGAATCAAAGGGGAACTTATGGGGTTTTTGCGGCGGGGTGATCGTAAGCGGGGTTCGCATACTGTTGAGCAGGCCCGGGGGCGCCGGTCTCAGGGGACGGCCCAACCGTCCACGGAACGCTCCAACAGACGTGCGGACTACGAGGAGGTGATCGATGAGTTATTTCAGGCCGCCGATCAAATAGGGTACGACCTGCAGCACCTTCTTCGGATCGCCAAGGAAAACTACGACGCGTTCAACGATACGATTGAAACGGCGAAAAGGGTGCAGGCGTACAGTCATGAGAACAGCGGCGACGTTGGCGAGGTCAAATCACGCCTCGATGAGTTTGTACACTTCACCGAGATCCTCTCGGACCACACCGACCAAATCAGAGTCCAATCCAACAGCTCGCTGCGATTGGTGGGCGATAACCGTAAGACACTCGAGGGAGTTGTGCGGTTCATGGTTGAGTTGGCCGACGCGTTCAAGGCGGTCGTAGCGAGTAATAGGACACTGCAGAGCACTTCAGACCAGATTATCGAGATCCTCACCGACGTGAAATCGATGGCGGCCAACACGAACGTGTTGGCGGTCAATGCAGCGATCCAGGCGGCGCGGGCGGGTGAAGCTGGAGCGGGGTTCGCGGTCGTAGCACAAGAGATCCGTAAGCTTGCCGGCGAGACCGACAGCAGTATCGAGCGAATTGAGCGCATCCTTCAAAACGTTCGGGAGAGCATCGGCGAATCAAGTGCAGTGATCGATCAATCGAGCAAGAGGCTCTCGGGGGTCGACGAGGTGGTTCGTAACTCACACGAAACGATGGACGCCATCGAAGCGAGCATCTCGCGAATGCGGGGCACCGCCGAGCTGCTTAGCGGCATGGGCGCCGACAGCGCTGAACACGCCAAACAGATGACGACGTCCATTGAGTCGGTCGGAAACGCGACCGAAGAGACAAACCGCGTAGCCGAGCAAACGATCGAGGTCGCGAACAAGCAACAGAAGAAGTATCAGGACAGCTTTGAGTATCACGACCGCTTGCGGGAAAAAGCCGACCAGTTGCAGATTCTCGCGGCACGCCTCATTAGTAGCGACGAGATCGTGTTCGCTGTTGATCCGTTCACGGCGCCCGATGACATCAAGGGGGTGTACGCCGCCATCTTGTCCGACATCTGCCGCGCAATCGGATACAACTCACGTACTGTCATCGTCAAAGACTACGGCGCCCTGAGCGCCGGACTCGCCGAAGGCTACATCGATGTCGGCTGGTTTTCGCCGTTCGCATACGTGAACGCACGTGAGCGGCTCGATATCGACCCACTGGTAACCCCGGAAGTGAACGGTAAGACCTACTACAACGGTCTCATTATCAGCCGAAAAGACAGCGGCATCGACGGCCTCGCGGACCTCAAGGGCGCCCGCTTCGCATGCGTGGATCGCAGAAGCGCTTCAGGTTACCTCTACGCACGGCATACGCTGCATGAAGCCGGGTTTGACCCAGACACCTTTGTGGGCAACACAACCTTTACCGGAAGTCATGATACTGTCATTCGGTCCGTAATCGACGGTGACGCCGACGCCGGCGCCGCCTGCGATGAAGCGTTGGCGGACGCCATTGCCGCCGGAGCCGCTGCCCACGAGCTGCAGATCATCGCAAGAACCGGTAACATCCCGAACGACACCGTCGCGGCTCACAATCGATTACCAATTGAGATGCGCAACAAGCTGCGCAATGCAATGATCAACTACCGGGATTTCGCGCGCTACGACACCCGCATTGAGGCATTCCGCGCAAGCACCGACGAACAGTACGACGCGATTCGCGCGGTTCTCACCCCGGAATCGTAACCCGCAAGAGCAGACGTGGATACCGATCGAGCCAGGAGGACCCAGCGGTGCACACAGCGACCGAAGCATGGTACCCGATTGCAGACCCTGACGGCCTGCCGACCCCGAGCTTGTGTTTCTATACCTCCCGAATTGAAGCCAACATCGCCGAGGCGCTGCGCATCGCGGGAAGGCCCGAGCGCTTACGACCGCACGTGAAGACCTGCAAATCACCCGATGTGGTGGCGATGCTGCTACGTGCCGGGGTCTCTCGGTTCAAGTGCGCCACGCTCGCAGAAGCCGAGATGCTCGCTCAAGCAGGCGCTCGCGACGTGCTGGTGGCCTATCCGCTGATCGGACCGAACGTGACGGCGTTTACCGCGTTGTGCCGGACGTATCCGGGGGTTCGGTTCTATCCAACTGTAGACTCCCCGGACGCGGTGCAGGCGCTGGAAGCCGCAGCGGCCGCGGCGAGCCTTACGCTTGAGACTGCCGTTGACCTCAACGTTGGGATGAACCGCACCGGAGTGGCACCGGGACAGCCGTCGGAGGCGCTTTATCGGATGATCGCCGACAAGCCCCACCTTGCACCGGGCGGCATTCACGCCTACGACGGGCATGTCCAAGACCGTGATTTCGATGCGCGACGCGCCTCCGCTGCGATAACCGTGGCGGCGCTGCGGGAGCTGCGGTCGGTGCTTGAGTCAGAGGGGCTTGTGGTTCCGCGCATCGTAGCCGGCGGCACACCGACCTTCCCGTGTCACGCCGAGATCCCGGAGTTCGAGCTCTCACCCGGCACCTGCTTTCTGCACGACGGCGGTTACCTAGAGCAGCACCCCGACCTGCAGTTTCTGCCCGCGGCGCTGATTGTGGGCCGCGTGGTGAGCAAACCAAGCGCCGGCCTCATCACCGTGGATATCGGCTCAAAGGCGATCGCCACCGACGCTGCCGGCCCGCGCGGTACGATTCTCAATCTACCCGAGAGTAAACCGGTTGGGCAGAGCGAAGAGCATTGGGTGTTTCGCTTGCCGTCGTCCGGCACCGCGCCGAGGATCGGTGATCTAATGTACGTGCTGCCGCGGCACATCTGCCCCAGCGTAGAACACTATGATTACGCGGCCGCGGTTGACGACGACGGAAGAGTCTGTGCGCGCTGGCCGATCACCGCGCGCGGGCGTGAGCTGTCGTTCATGTAGCACGGCGCCTCAAGGGCATCAGCCACTCTTCACGATCAATGACTTGAAGCGTTGCCGATACGCACGCCAAGACCAAATAAGGCCACCGGGTGCACTTCGTCATCAAGATACTCGGTATCGCGGGACAAGAAGGTATCGAAATACACGTCGATTACCCTTGGCGTAGCCTTGTGCGCCAGCCGGAGCCCAAGACGACCGGCCAGAGTTGCGTCCGGGCCGTCACCGCGCTGTGTAAACAGATCGGGATGCAGCTCTGCAAACAGCTTCGGCCGGTGTTCCCCAACACGTATATCACCGAGCTTGTAGGTCGCGAGCATTCCTGCCCGCAGCAACCACTCGGTGCGCGGCTTGCCGATTCTCCTGTGCTCCCAGAAGTCCCACAGATCAACGAACCCAAAGCGCAGCGCCACAGTGAGCAACCCGTTTTCCGCAAACGGAATACGCGGGAATCCCAATCCCATCGCCACACGGTCGTAAGAGACATCGCTATAGCTTACCTCGTCCGGGCTATCTAACGGATGCTGGCTTGCGCGCGAGTACTCGCCGAGCAGGCGCGAACAGCCGAGATCGTAGGCAAGGTGTAAGCCGTACTCAAACTGCACCGCGTTCATCATCCAGTCAAGGCGCGGGGTCCCGGTAATATCACCCGCTAACGGCGGTCGCGCCATGAGATAGGCGCCGTAGCGCATCCCGGCCGCGAACCGATCGCCCGCCTGGAACAGTCCGGCACCGCCCGCGAGGTTCAGCTGAAACGCATCGTGGTCGGAGCCGCGAAATACCTGGTGGTTGTACTCCCAGTCTATCACAGCACCCGGCTCGCCGGGTTGCAGCAACAAATATGGGTCTATCGTCCGATAAGGCTCCGGCCAGTCGCGCGCCGAGAGTACAGGCAGGCACACGAGCCACACCAGCAACGCCGACACCGCCCGGCGAACAACGCGACGCCGGCGCAGGACCGTCGGCGACCGAACCGGGGGTAATCGCTCCAGTTTGGACATTAGCACTGGGTTTAGTTTCGGAGCTGTACCCGCCATTGTCAAGCAAATCGGAAGCACGGTAGGGTAAAATGAAACGGCCGGACACGCAGCGCGGCCCCACTGCGATTCGACTCCACAGCTCTTGCGGTAGTATCTTTAACCATATCGACATGGTACCGTTACGTCTCAGTCACTTAAAGACACGCGCGTTTATCGCAATGGGAGTGTCGTTGCTTCTGGCAATAAGCGGCGTCACTCTAGCCACCGTAGTGCTGACGATCTGGAGCGCGGCGCCGGCTGTTAGAGACTACGAAGCGCGCGAAACAACAGTCATTTACGACGCCGACGGCGGCGTCCTCGCAGGTCTATACGAGGAAGACCGGATCTGGGTTTCTTTGGATGAGATCCCTCCCCAGTTGCAGCAAGCGTTTATCGCAATAGAGGATCACAACTTTCGCCGGCATCGCGGTGTCGACGTGCGAGCGATGATTCGCGCCCTCGTAGTCAACGTACGCAATCTCCGCATCGTAGAGGGCGCCAGCACCATCACACAGCAGCTTGCGCGCAATGTCTACCTCGACCACGCACGCACTTTCACGCGGAAGCTGCAGGAAATACGCATCGCACTGGACCTCGAGCGGCGTTATACGAAAGCCGAGATACTCGAGATGTATCTGAACGAAATCTACCTGGGCTCCGGAGCCTACGGGGTGCAGGCAGCCGCCGAGCGCTACTTCGATAAAGATGTCGATGAGCTCGAGCTGCACGAAATCGCAACCCTCGCAGCCCTGCCGCGCTCGCCGCAGTACTATTCTCCGCATCACAACCCTGACGCCGCCCGAGAGCGGCGTGATCTGGTACTGCAAACCATGAGCGGTCTGGGATACATCACTCAGGTGGAGGCCGACGCAGCCGCCGGACATGACCTCGAGGTCACCGACGAACCGCTGGAGGCGGTGGATATTGGTCATTACTTTGTGAAGCACGTTCGCAACCAGCTCATCGCACGCTTCGGCGCCGACCACGTGTACACCGGCGGGCTCCGGGTCTATACCACATTGGACCGCGATAAGCAAAAGGCCGCTGAAGACGCGATCGGACACACCCTGGAAACCGGAATGGTCCCAACGCACAGCGCGGGCGGGGAGTCGCGTGTTGCCGAGGAGCAGCCTCAGCCGGCGCTTGTAACCGTCGATACCAACACCGGCGCGGTGCCGGTCATGATAGGCGGCCGCGGCGACGACAGCTTGAACCGCGCGACACAGTCCGCGCGCCAGCCGGGCTCGGCATTTAAGCCCTTCGTCTACGCAGCCGCGATCCACAGCGGGCACTATCCGGGAACGATTGTCAATGACCTGCCGGTGGTGTTCGACCACCCCGATGACGGAATCCTCGGGGAGGTCTGGCCGGTGAACTACGACCATCGCTACCGCGGCCTTATCAGCTATCGCGACGCAATTGCGTACTCGGTGAATGTCGCAGCGGTACGAACGCTCGCGGAGCTCGGGGTCGAGGCAGTTCGCCGCCATGTAGACCGCTACGGGTTCTCAACGCTCACCGAGCAGGACGGCAGTGAGGATCATTACGCGTTCGCTCTCGGCGGCCTTCAGCGCGGCGTGTCGCCGCTTGAAATGGCCACGGCGTACGGCGTATTCCACGACGGGCGCACCACGCCGCCGACATACACTATCACCAGAGTTGAAGCTGCGGATGGAACGGTAGTGTTTGAGCGCGACGAGCCGGAAGCTGAATCGAATGAGGAACCGGGGGCTGAGCCCGATACCCCGGAGAACGACACCGACAAGGTGCTGTCGGATGCCGAAGCCTATCTCATGCGCGATATGCTTCGCACCGTGATGGACCGCGGGACCGGCCGGCACGCGGCTCAGGAAATTCCGTTTGCGGGCAAGACCGGCACCACCGACAACAATACCGACGGCTGGTTCGTGGGATTCGCGGACGAAATGGTCACCGCGGTGTGGCTCGGTGAGGACGCCCCCGCACCCATGGAGTACACCACCGACGAGGACGGCGAAGTGCGCCGCGCACGCGACGACGAGGCCGAAATCACGTTGACTGGTGTGCACGCCTCGCGGATCTGGGGCGAGTATATAGGAACCGTGCTCGCCGCCGATAACGATAACGATAACGATAACGATAACGATAAACCGAACCGCTGGGAGCAACGAGAACGCCCGGATGAGGTTATTGAAGTCGAGATTGATCCCATTACCGGGCTGGCGCCCAGCAGACAAGCTCCGCTGGTCGAAAAAGAACTCGCCACCAAGGACAGCGCCCCGGAGAAGGTAAGCGGCTTCTGGGACGAGATTGAGACGGCAGAGGTCGACTTACGCAGCGGCCGTCTTGTCAGCCCGGTCTGCGTGTTCCCGTACCCTGAGACGCAGCGCTATATTGTCGACGGCCGTTATCGCATCGGCCCTGCGCGTATTCACCTCGGAGGCACCGATGACTTCGTGACCAGCGGAGGCGAACTGTTTGAAGGCATTTACGAGGTTGGTACCTATGAACCTGTGCAGAAGATCGACCCGAAGACCCGCGTGCCGGTTGACCCAGCGTCGATCGCAATAGAGCGGGTGCCGGCCCTTCCGTGCCTGCTGCCGACCGAGCAGCCAGATAAGCCAGACGAGCCCGAGGCGGACGAGGACCCGCGTATTGAGCTGCTCGAATGAGCGGCAACAGCCGGTCGGCCGGCGCGCTTTCACCTTCCTGTGTCGGGAAAACCGCAAGGGATCGAAGCTGTGAAGCGACCTATCGACAAACACAACCCGCCGCTTTATCCGCCCACCTCACTGATCTTCACCGGGCGCTTCTCGTGGTATGAGCGCAACGCCGCCTCGCCGAGGACCACCGGAGCGCGCCCGTCGGCAACGCCAACCGGTGACGGGCTGCCCGACGCAACCGCCGACACAAACGCCGTCAGCTCGTTGACATACGATTCGGTGTAACGCTCCAAGAAGAATCGCAGTGGGAGATCGCGGCGCACAGCCGACGCGGTGGAAACCGTGGCACTGTTCGGATACACGTTGTCGGTGGAGATCGACCCCTCGGACCCGAACGCCTCCACGCGCTGGTCATAACCGTACACGGCTTGGCGCGAGTTCTCGATCGTGGCGATGACGCGGTTAACAAAGCGAAGCATGATCACCGCGGTATCGACATCGCCGGCCGCGCCGATCTGCGGGTCGATGCGGCAATCGGCCATTGTGTAGACTTCCTCCACTTCAGCACCTGCGAGAAAACGAACCATGTCGAAGTCGTGGATCGTCATGTCGACGAACAACCCGCCGGAATTGCGAACGTACTCGATCGGTGGCGGCTCAGGGTCGCGGCTGATCACGCGAAGCGTGTGAAGGTCCCCGACTTCACCGTGCTCTATTCCCGTGCGCACGCGCGCGAACGCGTCGTCGAACCTGCGATTGAAACCAACCTGCAGCATCACGCCGGCTTTCTCAACCGCCTCGGCCATCCGGTTTATCGCGCCGATATCGAGTGCAAGCGGCTTCTCACAAAAAATGTGCTTACCCGCCTCGGCGGCGCGGCAGACCTGTTCCTCGTGGACGTGCGTGGCCGAGCAGACAAGCACCGCGTCCAGCTCGCTGCGCCCTATCATCTTTGCAGCGTCCTGCTCCACCACATCGATTTCGTTATCACCGGCAACCTTGTGCGCAGCGGCGGCGTTAATGTCGGTGACTGCTACCACCCGTGCGCCGGCCACGCGTGTCCGCAACAGCTGAGCGTGTAGTGCTCCGATACGCCCGGCACCGATCAACCCAATTCGAATCTCGTTGGCCATAGCTTACCTCGCTTGCATCTTGAAGTAGTAATATGCATTCTCCGCGGCAATTCGCCGTTCCGCCTTGCGGCGGTTATGCGTCGCGGCCGCTACACCTCGCGGTGTACCTCCTTGAGGTACGCGACCGCGTCACGAGTATCTGTTACGAGATCATGCCGAGTGTTGCCTTCGATGCCGACACGCCCGTGATATCGCATCTCTCGCAGTACTCGAAGCACCGGCGCAAACGCGAAACCGCCGTATCCGGGCAGAAAGCGGTTGTTCTCGGAAAAGTGGATCAAGCTGAACCGATCAGCACACTCGCGAAGCGACGCCGCAAGGTCCTGCTCTTCGATGTTCATGTGAAACGTGTCGGGGAGAATCCGCATCCAGTCGGCCGGATACGGAAGAACCAACTCGTAAGCTTCCCCCAACGAGTTCGCGATCGGCGTCTCGTAGCGATTGGTAGCTTCAAGAACAAGCGCCGTGCACTCACGCTCGGCCACCGGCGCAAGCTCATCCAAGGAACGGCGCATTTGGCTGCGCGCTTTTTGGGGATCAGTGTGGTCGACTCCTTTGAGAAATCCGACGATCACCCCCGCGTCCTCGCGCTCTACCCACGCCAGCATCTCGGAACAGACTGATACTGCCTGACGCCGCTGATCCTCATCCAAGGATGATAGCGACACGCCCAAGGTCTTCGCGGTCAGCCCCGAAGCGAACATGGAAAACTCCAAACCGTGGTCGCGCAGGAGCTTTTCAACGCCGGCAAACGGCACAACCCGCGGATCACGGATGTTGAGCTCCAATCCCCACAAGCCGGCCGCTCGCAGCGAATCCAGCTGTGTGGCGAACTCGGCGCTGTGCTTGTAATCGTCCGGTAGCGCGGTCTGCAGCGCGAGCGGATACGGAAACGACTCACTCATGGTGTGATACCCCCTTACAGGCTGTGAGTTCCGTTGTGTCCGGCAGAGTCATCAAAAAAACCTCCCGCGGATACTCGGTTCGGCGCGCCGCACCGAGTCCCGCGGGTTTCAGCCGAAACAGCATTACCCTTTGGTGAACGCGCCAATCCTCGGCAGCTCGTATACCGATTTCCAACCCGGGCTGCCGGGCTCCTTCAAGAACGGTTCGAGGTCTTTCGGATCGCGCAGCGTAGTCTTTTCAACCGGCGGAAGCTTACCTGAAGGGAAAGCCTCCAGGATCTCATCGATGACAAGCGTGAGGTACCGTAGAATCGCCGCAATCGGGCGCTTCGCCTTTTCAGGGGTCGCTACCGATGGGGTCCCCACCACGCCTTCGGGCGTGCTCTTGAGCTCGATGCCGAAATGACCTTCGCCTTCCGACCACTTGTGAGGCCGGCGCCAGGGGTCTACCGATGTATCGAAATGGCCGCCGGGCAGGAACGACTCACCCCATTTATCGACCACGTGCTCCATATCGACCATGTCTCCGAACATCAGCTGAGCAACAGCGGTTTCGCTCTCGTCGGCATGGATGAACGTAGTCTCGAGCCCATCCTCACGATCCACCGGGATGAAGAACTCACGCACCGCGCGGTGCCAATCCATCATCCGGAAGATCCCCGGCAGCATGAAGCGCTTGCAGAACTCCTGCACCGCGGTCTCGAGCATCCACAGCTGACCGTGGTTGTTGAACATAATGATTTTACGGAAGCCGTCGTTCCACAGACCGAGCATAACGTAGATCAGCGTCTCGACCACCACTTCCTGCGGCAGCTGAACCGTGCCGGGCATACCGATGTGGTGATACGGATGACCACCGTAGGTGAGCGGATTGTGCGCAAGCACCACCTCGTAGCCGCGTTTAGCGGTGTACCTGCGTACGCCCTCGGCTATCTGCGAGACCATGAAGTTGTCCAGCCCGCTGTTGGCGTGGTCACCGTGGTTCTCGGTGGTACCAAGCGGAACCAGTACGATGTCGTTCTTGCGCCGCTTCTCGACTAAGTGAGCGCGGGGCGTCGTCTGGATATACGAACCCGCTTTCCCGAGCTCGGACGGCGAGGGAATCTCATACTCGGCGAGAATCTTGTCTATATCTTCCATCGGCGCGTCGAAGATCTCTTTCTTCAAGCGGCCTACAGCCGTGTCCTCGAACGTGATCATGGGGTGATCCGTTTGGAGGTACTTCATGTCGCCTTTAACCATAGCTTTTTCTGCCTCCTTGAGCTTTCTTGGTAATACAGTGCACGAGGGAGCGCCGTACAGGCGCCTCCCTCGCTTATCGGTGTGGCCTCGTAGGCACTTACGCGTCGCCCGGTCTGTGACAGCTGATCTTGCATTCGTCGCGGTCGGTTCGCAGTGCGACGATATGGTCCGGGACCTCGCTAAGCGAGATCTCTTTGGTCATCATCGGCAGAACGTTCATACCCGAAGCCATACACTCGATGACCCGCGGGAATGTTCCGTGTCCCGAATGGCCCTGAGCACCGACAATGTGGGCCCGGCGGACTTGAAAAACTTCGCCGGTAACCGGAATCTTGGCCTCGGCGCGCGCGACAATCACGACCGTGCTGTTAAGCGTACTGCCTTCCCAGATTGTCTGTTCGATGCTCGGGAACACCACCGTCGGGAGACCGGTTGCCTCGAGGTAGATCTTCGCACCTTGGCCGCGGGTAAGCTCGAGAATCCGCTGCGTGAAATCCTCTTGGGTTGGATCGATGGTAGCGTCGGCGCCCATGCGCTTACCAAGCTCACGACGACCGGCTGCCGGTTCGGAGAGGATCACCTTGGCGGCGCCGGACTTCTTGAGTACCGCGATACCGGCCATACCGATCGGGCCGCCGCCGAGGACAACGGCGTTATCACCGGCGCGGATACCGCCGCCGCGCTCGATCAGCGCGTTATACGCTACACTTGTGGGCTCTACCATACTACCGAGGCGGAACACATCTTCCTCGGAGTGCTGCTCGCGTAGCGGGTCGAGGCTCCAGCACAGCTTGCCCGGGACCTTGATATACTTCGTGAACCCGCCGTCGATATTGAACCCGATCTCGTCGAGCTGTTCGCAGTGATTCGGCCAGCCGTCTGCGCAAGGCTGGCACACACCGCACCATACCATCTCTTCAACACATACCGGGTCGCCCACCTGGTACGGTTTGCGGGTCGCCTTGTTGAACGTCCCTGATCCAACGTCGACGATCACGCCCGAAAGCTCGTGTCCAAGAGTGCACGGGAAGCCGGTGAGCCCGGGATACCAGATGTATCCGTCATCATCAGGCTGTGCCATGTGCACGTCGCTCCCGCAGATACCAACCTGCCGGAGCTCGATCACTACCTCACCGGGGCCCGCCTCGGGAACCGCGACCTTCTCGATCTTGAGCTCCGGGTTGCGCCAAACCAAGCTGCCCAGATACGTTTGGCGTTTATCGATGTCTTTTGAACCCAGCTTGAACTCCGGCTTGGGGTTCCAATCAGCGTGTAACCGGACTGCAGTCATTTGTTCGGCCATAAAGTCCTCCTTTCTGATGTTCTGTGCTCCGTCGTGGCTCCTGCCCGTTTGGACGCCACAACCTGTACTCTCTGTCTTGTACTACCCGTCTTGCTCTGCCGCCGTTTGTCGTACACTGGTACGACGGGTCACCAACCGAGGTTGCAGCACGACCTGATGCGGTTGCGCTTGACCGGTGCCGTTATCACGAGCCCACGGCGCGTCCATCGCCGCAAGCAGAAGCTCAACCGCCCGGCGCCCCATCTCGCGCTTCGGTTGTGCGACCGTACTCAGCGCAAAAGACTGCAGGCGCGCAAACGGGATATCGTCGAACCCAATTACCAGCAGATCCTCCGGAACTCGAATGCCCCGCACACGCGCCCCCTCAATGACCCCCATCGCGAGAATGTCATTCTCACAAAACAGCGCTTGCGGACAGCGCCGCTCATCGAGCAAGCGCTGCACGATAGCGCTCCCCGAGGTGCCGCGCAGCTACTCTAGCACCACCACCTGTTGATCCGGCGAACAGGCGTAGCGCTCGCACGCGCGCCGGAAACCGGCCAAGCGCCCGGCGATACTGACCGACTCGTCGGTGGCGCCGATAAAGCCGATGCTCCCCACACCTTGCTGCAACAGATGCTCGGCAGCCATCATCCCTCCGAGCACATCGTCCATAACCACGTAGGGCCGGGTCGTCCCGGCCGGCGCGTGACTGACGTACACCACCGGAAGGCTCAACCGCAGAAGCTCCCGGTCCAGCTCCTCGGCGGTGTGTGCCGACGGCGCGATCAGCAATCCGTCGACGCGCCGCTCGGTCAATAGGGTGATGAAGCTCCGCTCCTTGTGCTCATCCCATCCGGTGTTGCACAGCATCAGGCTGTAATCTGATGCCTGCGCGCGCTCCTCGATAGCGCTCGCCAACTCCGGGAAAAACGGGTTGGTGATATCGGGAATAATCAGACCGATTGTGTGTGTCTTGCGGTTCACGAGGCTGCGCGCCGGCCCATTTGGGCGATAATCCAAGGCCTCGGCAGCCTCCATGACGCGAAGCCGCGTTGCTTCTCTCACACCGGGCCTATTATTGACCGCCCGCGAGACGGTGGAGTAGGAAACGTTCGCGGCCTTTGCGATATCCTTGATTGTCTTCGCGGTCATGTACGCTCACCTCGTGGGTCGCGCGGCAAACGAGCCCCGCAACCGACCCGCACCGGTATTCTACCACTGGTTGCAAACGTTTGCAAGAAGATTTCCGCCGAACCCCCGCCCGTCGTCTGTCGATCCTTCTACGCTGTCTCGCACCCGCCGCGCGCTGAACACCGACGTGTGGGCCGTATGCCGAGCGAGCCGCCCGAGCCACACGCGTAGCAGGCTCGGGCTTTAGTCTCGCTACTTTCGCCCCGCGATAATCTCGATCAATTCCTTTGGGTTTGTATCTTCCCGCTTGATGTCGGCGTAGTTCTGTCCCTGCTGCAGCACGACAAAGCGGTCGGCCACGTCGAACACCTCGTAGGCGTTGTGGGTAATCATGATAACCGCGAGCCCCTTCTGCTTCGCCTCCCCTACCAGACGCAGCACCCATTCGGTCTCCGCCACTGAGATCGCGGCGGTCGGCTCGTCGAGAATCAACAGCTTTGCCCCAAAGAAGGTAGCCCGACCGATAGCGATCGCTTGGCGCTCGCCTCCGGAGAGAAAGCTCACCGTCTCGTACATCTCACGTATGTTGCGCAATCCCACTTCAGACATCGACTGCGCAGCGATCCTGTTCATGCGAGGTATATCGAGCACGCGAATCGGCCCGAAACGGCGCTGGAGCTCGCGGCCGAGAAAGAAGTTCCGCGTGATTGTCATGAGATCGACCAAGGCGAGATCCTGATACGCCGTCTCTATTCCCGCATCGCGCGAATCGCGCGGAGAGCGGAAGTTCACCGGCTGCCCGTCAAGGTAGATCTGTCCCTTCGTAGGGCGGTGGAATCCGTTCAAGACCTTTATCAGCGTGGATTTTCCCGCCCCGTTATCACCAAGCAGGCCCACAACCTCGTTGTACCCAACGTTGAAGCTCACATCCTTCAGCGCCACCACCTTGTTGAACTTCATAGTGACGTTATCCATAAACGCGAGATTCTCTTGTGCCTGCTTTGGAATGGTTTCCTGTGGTTTAGTCTCCGTACTCATGATCCTGCCACCATCTTTCGAATTCGGGTATTGAGGATTACCGAGATCACCAACACCAAACCGATGAATCCCTGGTACCAGTACGGCGGCGCGCCCGCCAGGATGAGGCCGCTGCGCAACACACCCACCAGAAACGCGCCCAGAAACGCACCGACAATACTGCCGTACCCTCCGGTGAGCAGCGCTCCGCCGATAACGCACGCGGCAATCGCCTCCAGCTCCATCAAGCGCCCGGCGGTAGGGTCAACGCTTCGAAAGCGGCCGAAGCGCATAAAACCGGCCAGCGCGGCGGTCATCGAGCACAGCATGAAATTGGTGAGCTTCACGCGCCACACGTCGATTCCCACAGCTTTAGCCGTGCCGGCGTTACCGCCCACCGCGGACACGTGGTTGCCGTAGCGCGTACGCGCCAGAATAATCTGAAACACGATTACCAGCACAATAAACCACACTCCCGACCAGCGCAGGCCGGCGGCGGTCCTTCCGCCTAGAAAATGCATGAACTCCGAAGGCTGCAGATAACTCACCGGGAACCCGCCGGAAACCGCAAGAATCACCCCGCGAAAAAACATCATAGCGCCGAGCGTGATGATGAACGAGGGCACGCCGGTGCGGAGCACGAGCTGGCCATTCACAAAGCCGATTGAAGCGGCGATCGCCATCCCGGCAAGAAAGCCCACCCACAACGGAGCCCCTGCCGCTGCGATCATGGCACCCACCATCGGCGCGATCGCGAACACCGAGCCGACCGAGAGGTCGAACTCCCCCGATATCATCAGGAAGCAGACACCCACCGCTATGATTCCGAGCTCCGAGGTTACGGTGAACACACTGACCATGTTGCCGATCGTCAGGAAGCGATCCGACACCACCGAAAACGCAGCCATCACGATGAGCACGCCCGCTAAAGCGCCGATTTCCTTCATGCGTGCGGCGCTTTGCAGCGGTTTGGGTATTTGTGTGATCATAAAGCCACCTCGTCAACCGTGAGATACAGTGGCACGCCGTACCGGCGGTGCGGCGCGCCCGCAGCAAAGGCGCTGCGGCACCCCGGAGGAGGCCGCAGCCCGTTGGTCCTTAACGATAGCCCGCTTCAACCATCTCTCTCACGATGTCGACATTGCCGGCGTCCACGACTGCCGGACCGGTCAGAATATCATCGTGTGGAATCAGGCCGAACGTATTATAGAGCGTCAACAGCCCCACCGGCAGGTATCCCTGCAGATACTGCTGCTGCTCGATCGTGAACACCATGCGCCCGTCTTCGATTGCATTGATAATCATATCCGAGAGATCCACCGCTCCTAGGCGCACCTCGCCGGTCAGACCCATGTCGTCGAGCACTGCCAGCGCCGGATGCGCGCCGAGCGGCCCGAGTGTGAACACCGCATCGGTGTCCGGATTCGCGGTCAGGTACGCCTCGAGCGCCGAGAAGTTGGCCGCTGCATCCGGCGAACCGCTCAGCCGTTCAAACGGTACCCCGTGATCTCCAAACACCGATTCCATACCCGCTGACCGCGCCTCGTGCCCGGCGTGTCCGGGCTCGTGGATGAGTACTACCCCGCGCTGCGGTGTAAACTCATCGAGCATCCGCCGTGCAGCCTGTACCCCGACCTGGTACTCGTCGGCCCCGACGTACGCCAGGTAGTGGATGCGCTCGCCGTGCGGGCGATCGTCCGGAACGTTTATCGCGATAACCGGAATCCCGCGGTCAATCGCCTCACGGAGAGGCGGCTCGACCGCGCTCTGGTCGGTGATCGTAACCGCGATACCGTCGGGATTGGCGGCCACCGCAGTTTCGATCATGTCGACGAACTCACCGACATCATACTCCTCGGGTCCCAGGTAGGTGACATTGACCCCGAAGCGCTCACCGGCATCCTCGGCGCCTCGAATCACCACCGCCCAGAATGGGTCTGCCGCACCGCCGTGTGTTATCACGTAGAAGTCATACTCCTCCACGGGATCAGGCGGCTCTTCAGCCGCACCGCCGCCGAACACAGCAAACGGAAGCAACAGCACCAGCAAGACACTCAGCACCAGAACTACTGTTCGTTTCACGATACCCTCCTTATGCGGATTCTGATTTTAGTAAGAGCCTTGCAATTGCCATACCAGCAGCACGGTCCGTTGAAGCCCGGCGAAAGCGCAGGGGGCGAACGCGTAATGCTCGCTGAACAAATACTTTACGACCATCAGACGCAGACCCTTGCTCCACTACGGAAGCTTCCGCGCAAAGCGGCGATAGCCCGCGCCGGCTGAAAATCACCACATTACCGGTGCATTTTCACCACCCGCGCAAAGTCGTTGCCGATCCGGCACGGTGGAAGGCTCAAACTGTTCGTCATGGTATTCGCCGGCCGCCCGGTCAATTCGCGTCAATACTGATGACTACGCTCGGTCTCGATACCGTACTTCCGCATTCTGTAACGCACGACGTTGCGTGACACTCCTAGCTCACGTGCAGCCGCGGTGATGTTCCAGTTAGTACGATTGAGTGCCGCGACCAGCAAGGCCTTTTCGGCTTCATCAAGCTTGCTCTCCCCGCCGCCGCAGTGATTCGAGCTCTGCGCGCTTTCGCCCGCCGGTACGCCCGGTGTTCGTGGTCTCGGGGGGGCAAGCTCTTGCAGCTTGGGTGGAAGATCGCTAATGGTGATACCGTCATGACCGGCGAACACAAACGCGTGTTCCATGACATTACGAAGCTCACGGACGTTACCCGGCCAATCGTGCCGCAACAGCGCGCGCTCGGCGGTAAGCGCGAGCCGCTTGGGCGCCTTGCCGTGCTGCGCCGCGATCTGCTCTTGAAATCTGTTCGCGAGCGGAAGAATGTCTTCAAACCGTTCGCGCAGCGGCGGGACGCGTAAGGTAATCGCGTTGATGCGGTAATACAGGTCCTCACGGAACCTGCCTTCCGCGACCAGCTCCTCGAGGCTGCGATTGGTCGCGCTGATCAGACGGGTCTGCACACGGACCGTTCTATTCTCGCCCAAGGGATGAAACGAGTGCTCTTCCAGAAACCGCAGCAGCTTCGGCTGCACCTCCAGCGGCAGGTCGCCGATTTCGTCCAGCATGAGGGTCCCGCCGTCGGCTTGACTCAGCTTTCCGGGATAAGCGCGCGTGGCTCCCGTAAACGCCCCCTTCCCGTAGCCGAACAACTCGCTCTCGATCAACGACGGCGGCATCGCCGGACAGCTGATCGACATGAACGGCCGTTCCGCACCGCGCGCTCGGTGAATGGCGCGCGCCACAACTTCTTTGCCCACCCCGCTTTCGCCGACAAGAAGAACCGACGTCGTAGTGTCGGCGATTAAACTCACTTTGTGCATGAGCGCCTGCATGATCGGGCTTTCCACCACCGAACCCCACGAACTGTCGCTTTGCCACTCGTCTCGCGGGCCTTGGGCCGCTTCGTTGAGGACCCTCCCGGCCAGGTGCCGAATGAACTCCTTTTTGAAGGGCTTGGCGATGAAGTCCGCCGCCCCCTGTTTCATTGCTTCCACGGCGAGCTCAATCGTCCCATACGCGGTGATGAGGATTACCGGGATTTCTAGGTTCAGTGAGCGTAGGTGCGGCAAAATGCACACGCCCTCGATATCCGGCAGACGCACGTCGGATATGATCAAGTCCAAATCGCAGTCGTTATCGATGATCCCCAATGCCTCTGCGCCCGAGCTCGCCGTCCATACCGCGAAACCGTCATTTTCGAACAGTATGCGTAACAGGTCGCGCATGTTGCGTTCATCATCCACAATCAGCAGCTTCTTCATTGCTCCTCCGCCGGTAGTGATACGATAAAGGTAGTACCCTGTTCGACTTCGGACAGCACCTCGATTCTTCCGCCGTGCTGCTCTACGATTCGATGCACAATCGACAGCCCCAGTCCCGTGCCGCGGGTCTTGGTGGAGAAGAACGGGTTGAACACCATCTTACGCGTGCGCTCATCCATACCACGGCCAAAGTCCTGTACCGACATCCAAACTCCCCCGGAGGCGTCGCCACCCGCGGTTATTGCCACCGGTTGATCGGGTTCCGACGCCTCTGCGGCGTTGGTAATCAGGTTGACCAGCACCTGCTGCATGAGGTCCTCGTCAACGAACACCGCAGGCAACTGCTGGGGAATATCCACCATCAGGCGTGAGCGCTCGACACTGCTGTCGGAGACCTGCGCAACCGCATCCTCAACAAGTGCCGCTACCGAGACGCGTACACAGCGCAGTTGCCGCTGGCGTGCGAAGTCAAGATAGTTGGTAATCAGCGTTTCCAAGGTACCGAGCTCGTCGATGATCATAATCAAAAGCTTGTCATACTGCTCGCGCCGATCGGACACTTCAAAATCGTCGCGCAGCATCTCTGCGGAGACGCGCAGGATACCGAGAGGGTTACGAAACTGGTGTGCAACAGCGGCGGCCATTTCCTGCACCATCGTGAAGCGCGAAGAGATCAGCAGCTTCTCCAACTCATTCAGCGACGTCTGCCCGCGCGGCACCGAGATCAGCGAGCGCCCGCGGTCGAGAACAACGAAACGGTCGGCCACGCTGAACACTTCGTGGGCCTTATGCGTAACGAACACCACCCCGAGACCGCGCGCACGTGCGCGCTCTATCTGCGCCAGAATCAGCTCAACGTGGTTATCCGAAAGAGCCGCGGTGGGTTCATCCAATAGAATTACCCGCCGGCCGAAGTGCAGCGCCCGTGCTATCGCGAGCATCTGGCGCTGCCCTCCCGAAAGCTGCGACACCAGCCTTCGCGGCGAAGGCATGTCGGTCATCCCGAGGGCGTGAAAGACCTCCTCGGTGCGGCTCACCATCTGCCGATGGCTCAGGGGGTGCAGCGGCCAGCGCATCAACAGCGGCTCGCATCCCAAGAAGAAATTGCGTGCGATGGTCAACTCGTCGAGCAGAGCGAGGTCTTGGTAGACCGTTTCAATGCCGCTTCGCCGGGCCTCCTGCGGCGAGCCAAAGACCGTGTGACGGCCATCGAGGAATATCTGCCCTTCAGCAACCGGGAGCAATCCTACCAGCGCCTTGATCAAGGTCGACTTGCCCGCGCCGCTGTTACCGATAAGCGCTACGACTTCGGCCTCGTTCACCGTAAAATCGGCCCGATCCAAGGCTACCACACGCTTGAACGTCACGGTAATAGCACGCATCTCGAGAACGGGGGCGAAAGACTGCCGGTCTATCGGGCGTATGCCGGAAGACGATTCGGAGCGCGTTATATCGCCGGCCATTACTAGAGATGGTAAGCCGAGTCCCGGCATATGTAAATCGGCAATTCCACACAGCACGCGGCCGACGCCGAGGCGTTCCGTAGCGGCTTGAAGCCGCAGCGAGAAGTCACCAAGTCTCCCGGTGGACCACAACCCCGACTCGCGGATACGATGGGGCCCAAGGACGAATCGATGGGCACCGTATCACCACGGGATTTCGGCTCGAGCTTGCCTAAAGCGCGGCGCGGCCGGCGTGCAGCCGGCGCGACGGCTCCGTCGCGTGCGGCGACGCTCGGCTATTTCTGGTCCCTTTTCGCGTTGGGTTTGGTCGTTGCTTCAATCGGGCCGGCGCTTCCGGGTCTCGCCGCCGGTACCGGGGTGACGCTGGCCGCGGTCAGCGTTGTGTTTGCCGCCTATCGAGGCGGATTCATGTTGGGTTCGCTCACCGGCGGGTCCCTTCTCGATCGGCTACCG
>PWQX01000207.1 GCA_003556605.1 Spirochaetaceae bacterium | reverse complement strand
TGCGCCTCCCGCACGATGACTTGGCCAAGGTGCGAATATACGCCTATACCGGATATACTCCACCGAGCCGAGTAGTAATAATCCTGGCGGTTTCCATAAGGCATGTTGCTCTGTGCTGCACAGCTTGTTCCGCCAAGTTCTTCTTCGAAGCGATAAATGGTATGCTCAACGCTCCGACAGCTTCCTGCAAAAAATTGAACACTGGACAACCAACTGCGGCAATGCCCTCTGTATGCTCTTCGAAGTCATATGACACGCACGATTCTCTTATCTCTTGAAGTATTTTCCGTAGCTTGGTGTAATCCGTAATCGTAGACTCTGTATACTTTGATAGCGGCTTATCGACGAGCGCAACCCTATCGGCCTCCGGCAGAAAAGCCAAAAGGGCCTTGCTAGCTGCCCCGGCGTGAATCGGGAAAAGCACTCCCGGATTTACGGATATTTTGAAGTCTTGTCCAGTCTCGACTCGGCTTACTACTTCCACAACTCCGGTCTTCACCACGCTCAGCTTGACCGTTTCATTGACCTGCTCGGCGAGGCGCTTCATGTACGGCCGCGTCATCTCCACAAGGTCAAGCCTTTCGTTCGCCGAACGGGCTAGTGGGATGAACGCAGGCCCTAAAACACATACTTGTTGCGCATCGATCATTTGCAAGTAACGATAGTGCTCTAGCACAGCCACCAACCGATACAAGCTACTTCGAGGGATGCGTAGATCTTCGGAAATCTGTCGCACGGTTCGTCCCGAAGGATTAGAAAGGAGGTAGTGAAAAATCTCGTGCATACGGTCTACGGCAGGCACTGGGGCATATGAACGGCAAATCCTAGAATTAATTGAATGGTCGGATGGTCTCATATATTGGACTCGATTCCTTCTATGTTTCAATAATTATAATATAAAAAACAAAATTGACAATTAACGCCCTCATGATATCGTAGAGTAGAATTCACAAAGGAGCAAGATTTAATGTCCGCCGATAACGATTCTTCGTACGCACACCTCCGTGACAACTTGTTCTCTGCAGTAATCGGTGACGTGATGGACGAGATGGGATTCGTCCATCAGTTCTTGCCGCCGCACATTCAGCCTATTCGCGGGCAGACCGTCTTACTGGGGCGCGCGATGCCTGTGCTTGAGGCCGACTGCGCAACGACTTGGGTGAGCTCGGATCAGTCATCTCAACCATTCGGGAAGATGCTTCATGCGCTGGACGATCTTAAGCCTGGAGAGGTCTATATTTGCAACGGCAGCTCAGCCAACTATGCCCTGTGGGGCGAAATGATGACTATTCGTGCGACCAAGCTTGGTGCAGCAGGTGCAGTACTTAACGGTTACTTTCGGGATACGCGAGGTGTAATGCAGTTTGACTTTCCTGTGTTCGCGATGGGGTCTTACGCCCAAGACCAGCGAGTTCGTGGCAGAGTTATCGACTACCGCTGCGAAATCTTATTTGCGAATGGGGTTCGAGTTAGCCCCGGAGATCTCGTTTTTGCCGACCAAGATGGGGTCGTTATCATACCGCAGTCCGAAGAAGAAACGATCCTGGACGCTGCGTACGAGAAGGCAAAGAGCGAGAACCGTGTTCGTGCCGCTCTAATAGAAGGCATGAGTGCCGTTGAGGCATTCAACTCTTTTGGTGTTATGTAGTCGATCCATCGTTCAGATGGAAAAAGACAACAATCGATTAGGAGGACGCTATGAAACGTTTGGTGTCAGTTTTGGTCGGAATCCTTTTGGTAACCGCCTTGCTTCACGCTGGAGGCGCAGCAGAAGACGAAGTTGATTACCCGAGAGACGACATTTCTCTCATTGTACCGTTCGCTGCCGGTGGCGGCACCGATGCGGTAGGGCGAGCACTAGCCAACGCTGTTGAGAACTACCTCGAGGTGCCGGTTACGGTGGTTAATAGAACTGGCGGTTCAGGCGCCGTTGGCATGACTGAAGGCGCTACGGCGCGGCCGGACGGTTATACTCTAACTATGATTACGCGAGAGATTGTGTCTCTGCCATTAATGGGGCTTGCAGACATCACCGCAGACGACTTTGAGTTGATCCGGCTGGTCAATATGGATCCGGCTTTGGTGGCTGTCCAACCCGACTCGCCTTATGAGAGTATCCACGATCTACTGGCTGACGCTCGCGAGAACCCCGGAGACATACTGTTTGCCAGTACCGCAGCGCCGAATTTTTATATTCTCACCATCGAAAACGACCAGGGAGTGAGTTTCAATCACATTGCTTACGATGGAGCAGCCGAGGCCATTCCGTCGGTAATAGGTGGTCACACAGACTTTACAATCGCTAACCCAGGCGAGATGATCGGTCAAATCGAAGGCGGCGAGCTTCGACCGCTTGCGGTTATGGCTGAAGAACGGTTAGATGCCTTACCGGATATTCCCACTTTCATGGAGGAAGGGTTGGACCTGGTCTCGGGGACCTGGCGCGGGATCGCAGTACCTCAAGGAACTCCGGCAGAAGTGGGGGACGTTCTTGAAGAAGCTTTTGCCAACGCGGTGGCGGATCCATCCTTCGTTGAGTTTATGGAGAATGCTCAACTCGGAATTCATAATCTCGGTGCTGATGAGTTCCGTACATTCATTAGCAACGACACCGAGGTGATCAGAAGCATAGTGGACGAAATTGATCTCTGACTTATGATGCACGGCGGACTGTTGTAACGCAGCTTTCGCTTATAAAGGGAGTGGATAGATACGGGTTCTCTGTGAAGTCGTGTCGCCACTCCCGGCCCGATGGTCTAAATAATACAGCCGGCTCTTTGCAACAAGAATACACGCAAAGTCAGGTGACTTGCGCGACACTAAAGACTGTAACGCGATGAAAAGGATGAATCGAGTAGTAGCCGTTGTATTCGCCCTCTTGTCGATTGGTGTGTTGTACGCGACCACAACCTTCAGGGCGACATTGATAATTGACGCTTATCTAGGCGCAGCCTTCTTTCCTCGTGCTATTGCTGCGCTGATGCTGGGATTCGCTGTCGTCTTGTGGTTTATGGAACCAAGAGTGCAATCCGAGACAGAAAGGATCAAGGATTGTGAATCGGAGTCCGAACGGCGATCCCTGCGAACGGATATAGTTACCCCTATCTACACGACGATTCTTCTGATCGCGTATTCTCTATCGCTGCCCTACTTGGGTTTTTCTCTCGCTACAAGTCTAGCCTTCATAACTTTGCTGGCGTTACTTGGATCCCGCGTCTGGTGGCACTATCTATTCTCCATAGTTTTTTCGGTTGTGTTATTCTACGTGTTTTATGATCTCTTCCGAGTGCGCTTGCCGCGAGGCGTTTTGTTCTAAAGTAGTCCGGTTGCGCGGTCTGAAGGGTTGAGAGATAGAGCTAATGATTGGATTGTTACTGGAAGGTTTCACAGTCGTCTTCTCAATCAGCATCTTCCCATTGCTTGTCACGGCCGTTGCTGGCGGCATAATTATCGGATCACTTCCCGGTTTGACAGCCACGATGGGCGTGGCAGTCCTTCTTCCGTTTACCTTCGGGATGGACTCCACTGCAGCATTAGTTATGTTGGTGGGTGTGTATATCGGGGGTATCTACGGCGGTTCGATCGCTGCTATTCTCCTGCGCACACCAGGCACGCCTGCAGCTGCAGCAACAGTAATGGATGGCCATGCGCTTGTCCTGAAAGGTGAAGCAGGAAAGGCTCTAAGCGTCTCTGCTATTTCGTCTTTTATTGGCGGGTTTATTAGCACGGTAATGCTAATTACGCTGTCGCCATTGTTGGCACGGTTCGCGCTACGTTTCAGTGCCCCGGAATATTTTGGTCTTGCCCTGTTTGGGCTTACGATTATTGCCAGCGTCTCCGCTCGGAATCTCATAAAAGGGTTCCTGGGGGGATTATTCGGACTGCTAATAGCCACTGTGGGGCTGGACCCGGTTACGAGTTATCCGCGCTTTACCTTCGGGACCATAAACCTGCTGCAAGGCTTCAATATCATCCCCGTTCTTATAGGGCTGTTTGCTATCTCGGAAGCCTTTGTACAGATGGAGTCTCTAAGACAGACTCACTCGAATCCGGTGAGGGATCTATCAGCCCGGTGTTTGATATCGGTCCGCGAGTTTATCAGAGTTCTGCCGACAGCGGTCAAATCTGGAATAATGGGAACCTTCATTGGCAGTATCCCTGGTGCAGGCGCCGATATCGCCGCTTTTGTAACTTATAACGAGGCCCGTAGAAGTTCGAAGACACCTGACGAATTCGGGCAAGGAATCCTTGAAGGAATTGCCGCACCGGAAGCGGGCAATAATGGTGTGACTGGTGGTGCACTGGTTCCACTCCTGACTCTCGGCGTGCCGGGGGATGCGGTGGCGGCGGTCTTGTTGGGCGCGTTGATTATTCAAGGACTTGCGCCAGGGCCGCTGTTGTTCACTCGCAGTGCCCCACTCGTCTACGGTTTATTTGCGTCTATGTTGGTAGCCAACGTCGTAATGCTGTTCCTGGGTATTATCGGGATACGATTCTACGCTCGCGTCCTGCAAGTTCCAAAACGGTTGATCATCGGCATCATTGTCTTTTTGTCGATGGTGGGGGCGTTCGCGATGAACAACAGTATCTTTGATATACACGTTGCGATTGGATTCGGGGTAATCGGTTATTTGATGCGGAAAGTTGACATACCCCTCTCGCCGATCGTGTTGGCGATTATTCTCGGGCCAATGGCTGAAAGCAATCTCAGGCGTGCTATCCAGATGTATCAAGGTAGTTGGAGCTTTATGTACACTCGGCCTATCACGGTAGCGTTCCTTGTTTTGGCGGTCTTCTCACTTGTGACTGCAATTAGAGTTAAGCAGCGTAAGCAAGGCGATTGATCAAGATCTGAACCACCTCAGCTTTCTCGCACACTCTCATCCGAACTTGTCGGAAGCTTTGGGAAGTAATTCGGGCTTGCTGAAGAATCCTGTCTTTGAGAAGTGGTAAGAGTTTAGGCGCTTCAGGCGGTGAGTTGTTCCGCCGCTCGCAGTGGATAACGAGTCAGATTGAGCCGTATGGCGGCAGCAATCACGAGTCGATGCGCCATCTGCTCAAGGCACTTCGCTATCTCGTAGTTGCACGGGATCGATGGTTGCACTCCGCGCTGTCAGAGACGGATGGGTCGATCGGGAGACCCTTAAGATCGGCAGGCATAAGACCGACGCCGTCGCAATTCTGGACGCTTAGGTGGACTTACCTCGGGCCCAATCGGGTATTCGTAGATACAATAGATATCAAAGCTGATCACTATTTGGCTAGGATAAGAAGCAGACGTCCAATCCGCCAAATGTGGAGAATAGTCAATGCTGATCAACTGCGTGTCCACGCTCTGAAGCGAAAACCGATCACAGTTAGCGATCGAGAGCGGGCGCAGGATCGTGTTCGTGTCGTTATCTCGGCGGACACCGCTTCGATCAACCGCGGCGAGTACTGTCTCTCAGAGGCTGGTCTGGCGATGGTAAGCCAACTGTGGGCAACACGCCTCGCGGCGGAGAACGGCGGAGGCATATTCCTGGACATGTTCCCGCACTGGCGCTACGTCATCGATAACCTTTTTGGTTCGATCACGTCGGTTTTCGCCGCGGGCGCAGTTACTGTCCCCCGCCGCGTTGACGAGAACGGTTAGGAGTACGCCTCAACCGCCGAAGACACCTCTCACGCGATCCCTATGACAACGCCTTCAAGGTGCAGTGGGAGCTGTTCCTGCGCCACTATGCCGGAGATATCGACTTCAAACGGGATCTGCTCGAGGCGGCCAAGGGAGTACAGCTGGCCGAACTCAGTACCGAGAGCTGGCGCAAGCGCCCCTGGGTGGACGTTCCAGAACTGAAATAGCGTCCAGCCAGAGTTGGGCGTGGTCACGGTGCACCTTGCGCTGCCGTCCTTCTTGGTTCTCTTATCTGCCTCACGTCACGGCGGATCCCAGGACGAGATGAATGTCTCGAGACGATTCCCTTTGGTGACGGGGAGCAGGAGCTGGGAAGGGTACTCCTGATTATGGTATATCGTGACCCGGGACGGGTTCTGTCGCCGAAGGTGCCCGCGTGCCGCGGTGGGTTCGTACGTGTGATCGGGTTCATCGTCGGTGGAGCGAATACGCAGCCCGATGCGGGACCCTGCGTTGAAGGCACTGCCGATCGGCGCCAGCGGAATACTGAACTCGTAAACTTCACCGGGCGTCAGTGGTTGACGCCTCGCGTGTGTGTGCACCGGAAACCACGGAAGTGAGGACTCGGGATCCAGCGCGCGCTGCGTAGCGCGCAGGAAGCCACGGGAAAGGATGCGCTCCCTGTTCTCCAGGTCTCGCTCGACTAAGGTCGCGAAGAAGAACGCCTCGCAGTCTGTAGTAGACGCAAACAGGTTCAGCACGACGTGCCCGATCATCTCTGTCCGCTCGACAAAACGCGCACTCCAGAACTCGATATGCCCCCTACCCCAGGGAGAGTCATCAAAGGAGCTTTGCCCTTCATTTGGCCAGTGTTCACGCTCAAACAGATATCCCTTTTCGTGCAGATAGAACGGAGTCCAGCGCGTGCGCGGCAGCGGGTAATCCTGCGCCTCAAGCCAATCGGAGGTTCCGTTGACAAAGATGCGCACCGGGGGCTCTTTCATCATTCCCGTGTCGATGCCCTTGAGCCAGTGATCGAGCCAGCGCAAAGACTCGTAGGCGTGCTGATACATCGGGCGATCCACATGCTTTGGCCCAACGGTTAGTTTCTTCGGCATCTTGATCTGTTGCCAGCTCCGAAAGGCGGCAGACAGATGCAGCGCGTAATGGTCCCAACAGCAACCAAGATAACATGGTATGGATATGCGGCTGTAATCGACCACCCGCTCCTGCCAGAAGGGGGAGTCCAGCTGGTTCAACAACACGTCGACCATCAGTGAATTGCGCCCACTTGTCGGATTCTGCAAACATTGCACTAATACCGGAACAGAACGAATATCCTCGTCTTCCAGCACCCGCGCGATCGCACGGTAGTACTGCTCCTCTCCCAGAAGGTTCAAGGAGTAGTTGTACGGCCGCACGTTGAGACTCTGGAACCAGCGAGCCTGCCATCCGTAACCGAGAATTCCGCCGTGATAGTAGTTGTCGCGATACTGATCGGTAGATGCGCATGGAGCGTAGATCGTGCGCAGGTGCGGTGGCACGGGATCCTGCGCGGCGATATAAAGCGAGAGAAAAGCGAAGTACGAGATACCGAGCATCGCTACGTTGCCGTCACACCACGGTTGTGCCGCGATCCACTCTATAAGATCGTAGCCGTCTCGCACTTCCTGCGGACCGGTAAGATGAAAAAGCCCCTCCGATGCCCCGCTGCCCCGCACGTTTGCGATCACGTGAATGTAACCGCGCATCGCGTAGAAGTTCGGGTCGCCCGATTCAAGCGAGGCGTTACCCTTTTCGCGCCCCGTTCCGATCCCGAGTTTGCCACTCGGCACCATATCGCGCGGCATGAGCGGAGCCGACTGGCCCCGTTTATCGTAGGGGTGAAACCCGAGCAATGCAGGAAAGCGGCCCTCGGCTCTCGGCCGCCAGATATCCGCGTTGATCTTGATCCCATCCGACATCGGGATGCTCACATCGTATTCGACACTAACCTCGTACTGGCGCGGGGAAGTACTCCAGTCCGGTCCAAACACCTGTCAGTCGCCTCCTACCGTAACCACGCGCCCCAGTTCAAAGGAACGAATCACCGCCTCGATGATCTCCGCGGCCATCAGAGCATCTTCGCCCGGTGCCGGGTCTGCAGGTCCCTCTTCAATGGCGCGCAATAACGCTTCGATACGGTGTTCAACGGTGATGTTGAAATCATACTCCGACTGCCTCTCGGTGCGCGTGTAGTTAACCGGCACGTAGGACTCCACCACCTCACGGTCGTGACTGTAGAAAGTGAGTCCCGCGGTTACGTTGTCGAGTACCAGGCGGCCGAGGGTACCGCCGATCTCGACTCGCTCAAGCGGGTGCAGGTTCGACATGTCGTAGCTCCCAGTGAGGGAGCCCACCGCCCCATTCCCGAACCGCATGACAACTGCGCAGTTGGAGTAGTAGGTGCGGCCGAAGGGTTTGGACAGCTCACCGTAGACGCGATCGATGTCCCCGCAAAGGTAGCGCAGCATGTCGAAAGAATGGCCATGCAGGGAACGCAGAAAAAAATAGGTGTCAACCTCGGCCTCCAGCGCAATGGTGAGCCACATATTGGCAAAGCAGATTTCACCGATATCACCGGCATCGATGCGCTGCCGCGCCAGTTCTGCTACTCGCGCAAAACGGTGATTGAAATTTGCGCCAAGCAGAACGCCGGCCTTCGAAGCGGCGGAGATCATCGTCCCAATGTCAGACACGTTGCCGGACATTGGTTTTTCGCAGAGTACGTGTGCGCCCGCGCCGACCGCCGCCAGCACACATTCCAGGTGGTGCGCCGCATCGGTGCACACGCTGACTACCTGGGGTTGTTCCCTTTCCAGCATCTCTGCTACGGAGCGGTAACCGGGTACCCCGTGGTGCGCCGCCACCGGTCCCATGCGATCCGGGTCGCGATCGCAGACGGCTACAAGGTGTGAGCGAGTGTTGCGCTCGTACCCGTTGGCATG
>PWQX01000009.1 GCA_003556605.1 Spirochaetaceae bacterium | reverse complement strand
TTCAGAAGCTTGACAGCTTCCATGGAACCGAAATAACCGCGAATAAACTCCAGGTCTTTCGCCAGCCGGCGAGTCGAAATATAACCGATAACAGATTTGCTTTCACGCGTAATGACTTCAACACGCCGTGGGTCCTTACCCGTGAGCTTCCCCAACGCCTGCGCTCTCGAAGACGGTCTGACGTGCTGTAAGTCCACCGTGCGGCCCTCTGCTTTAGCGCTCACTTTGCTACTGACCACTACAACGTCGTTCTCTTTCACCCCAACGCGCTCTTCAATCGCGGCGCGGGAAATCACTTCAGCCAAGTCTGTTTCAGCCGACACCTCCGGAATGGACGACAGGCCGTAAACACTGTACTTTCTGGCCATAGTGCAGAACTCCCCCAACAACTCTCGACTTCAGCTCTTATTCATAGTTTATCACACTCGCCGAAGGCCCGGTGAGCGGTGGCACATGCGGTTGTATGGGACCTCAAAAGCGCAGTATCGAAACGGGTGAGAAGATAACTCGCGCGTTTTAGCGCGCACAGCACCTAGTCGTACCTCGCGTGGTCCAGTGCAACGCCGGACTCGGCAAAACAGCGACGCCACCGAATACCGGTTATGTTGCTGTGCCGGCGCCGCCCCGCCGCTACATGCCCGGAAGACCCGGCGCGGCGCGGCTCGGGGGCGCGTCAAACCGCGGACTCGCAGCGGGAGAAGACTGCATAATGCGCTCGATCTCAGCTATGGCGCGTTCCAACTGCGGATCACGGCCGGCAGCATAATCCTGCGGCGCCACTTCCACCTCTATATCGGGTTCACTTCCGTAGTTCTCCACTTCCCATCCAACGTCAACGAACCAGAAGGAAAACTCCGGCTGCGTTGTTATGCCACGATCAACGAGCCGCTCTCTGGGCCAGATTCCCACAACGCCGCCCCAGGTCCGTTTGCCGACCAGCGGCCCAAGCCCAAGGAGCTTGACGCTATGCGAAAAAATGTCGCCGTCGCTGCCGGCCCACTCATTGGTAAGTGCAACCGTGGGACCCGGCGGCGACTCTTCGGGCCACGGGCTCACACCGAACCACCGAGTCTTCACGAAAGCAAGCCTCCGGCGCGCAAGCTTTTCAAGCAGCAGTGCCGAGACAAAGCCGCCGCGGTTAAACCGCACGTCTACTACCAGCCCGTCGCGCTCGATCTCAACGAGGAACGATCGGTGAAACTCTGCGTACCCGTTTGCTCCCATGTCCGGGATGTGCACATAGCCCGCTCGCCCGCCGGTGCACTCATGCACGAGGCGACGGTTGGACTCCACCCAATCACGATAACGCAGCGGCTGCTCGTCGGTCAGCGTTTGCACCCGTACCGTTCGCCGATTCTCCCCGCGCTCGTCCCCGAGTATCAGAGCGATCTCGGTGTCCGCTTTGTTCAGCAGGAGCTCAGCAGGAGAGAGCTCCCGGTTCGGCCGGCGCCCGTCTATCCCGAGAATCGTCTCCCCTGCACGACCGTTTACACCCGGTCGCAGAAGGGGCGAGCTTGCGCGCCGGTCGGCCGGATCGCCGCGCACGACTCGAGTGATCCGCCACAGGCTGCTTGCTTCATCCCATTCGAGGTCAGCACCGAGCACGCCGAGGCGATAATTGGGCGACTGCCGGTAATCACCGCCAATCTCGTAGGCGTGCGAGGTACCGAGCTCGCCCTGCATCTCCCACATAAGGTCAGAGAACTCACCGCGTGTACCGACGCGGTCGAGCAGTGGCCGATACCGCTCGTACACTTCGGCCCAATCAACCTGCGCCAGGTCGGCGCTCCAGAAATGGTCGCGCTGAAGGCGCCACGCATGACGGTACATCTGTCGCCATTCCGCAGGTGGACTAAGCGAGGCCTTCAGCCGCCCAAGATTCACCCACCCGCTCTTGCGCCCCGGCTCCTCCTCGGCGTTTTTCGCTTCCGGCTTCTCGCCCGCCTTTACAACGCGCAAGCGATCGCCGGCGCGATAGGCCATGGTGGTTCTGTCATCCGAAAGAACAAGCTCGCTGAATCCGCTCACGAGCGTCTCAGTTCGTTGCGTATCGAAATCGAAGAGCTCAAGCACCGCTTTGCCCTCGGCGTTCCGCCCCGAGGTCCACGACTGATTCAGCGCTCCTTCGATCGGCAGGTGCGTGAACATTACCTTATCTTTGAGCGGAAACACCGCACGATAGCGGCGTTCGGGCACCGGAAAAGCCTCAATGCGGTCGGCAATCCCGTCAAACTCAATGGTCACCGGCTCGGGCCGCTTGTCTGCGCCCGCGGCGCCATCGCTCTCTGCACGTTCCCCGTGGCTATTGTGCCGGTCGGGAGCGCCGTCGCCGGCGTCGCCGCTCTGAAGCGGCTTAGGATCCGGTATGAACGGCGACGGCTCGTCCTTCTGCAAAGTGAGAACATACGGCCGAGCGCCGCGTGGAAAGCCGAGGTCGAACTGCAGCTCGTCCATAACAGGGTTCAGCTCGCGGAACCCCACGAAGTACAGATATCGGCCGTCCGGGCTGAACACCGGGTTTATGTCCGCAAGCCCGGGAGCGGTGACCGCGCGCGTCTCACCTCTGCTTATGTCGCAGATCTTGATTATGATCGTTTGCGTTCCGCGCGAGCAGGCGTATGCTATCCAACGGCCGTCCGGCGACCAGTCGAAGCCGAAGATTTCGTGGTAAGCGCTGCAATCGAGTACGCGGGCGTTCGGCTTCTCGGTATCCACCAGGATCAACTCGCTGCGATGGTTGGTCAGGGCGATCATGGTGCCGGTGGGCGAGGGTTTTAGCGCACGCGGCCGGCCGATGTTGAGCCCCAGCTCAGATTCGCCTAAGCGTTCAAAGGACTCAAGCTTATCCAGACTGTGAATCTCAAGCGACTCTTCTCCTGCTGCATCGGACACGAGAACAACACCGTTGCCGTCGTGCAGCCATCGTGGAAGACGGTAACGCACCCCGTCGCTTTCGCCCAGTTGCGCCGCCGGTCCTTCCCAGTTACCAAAGACGAACGGCTTACCGCGCGTCACCGCCGCAAGAATATGACCCTGCGGATGCAGCGCGTACTCGTCAAGGTATCGTGCCGCGTCGAAAAACTTGCGGTTGCGCTGAGTTCGCGGACTAGCGTACGTTACCGGAACCCTCCTACTGCGGTTCTTCTCGGCATCAAATTGGTACAGGTCCGCCCCTGCGTGATACACTATGCTCGCACCGTCACTGCTCGGGTGCCTTACGTAGTAATCTGCGTGCGATGTGTGCCGGCGCAGATTGCCGCCGTTCGTGTCGCACGAATAGAGGTTCCCCACCCCTTCGTGGTCGGAAGCAAAGTAGATGCGCTCACCCAGCCAGAGCGGATGGGTAACATTTCCTTCAAGCGTGATAAGACGGCGAAACGTTCCGCCCCCCGCAGGATCTACCCAGATATCCCCTGCGGTTCCACCGCGATAGCGCTTCCAGTACGCGGGTTCCCGCGTAGCCATACCGTAGCGGCCGATCACGCTTGCTCCGCCGGGACCGAATGAAACGGTCAGCGCCGGCCCATACGGCAGTTGCTGAACCCTCTTGTCCGCCGGCGATACCGCGAACAGCTGCACCATTCGGGCAAAGGGCCGGCCGGCGTTGCTTGCGAATACGATTCGCCCGTCCGGCGTCCAGCCGGTAACCATGGCGTCTGCCCCCAGATACGTGAGCCTGCGGGGCGCGCCTCCTGAAGCCGGCATAAGGTAGACCTCCATCGGCCCCTCTTCCTGCCCGCTGAAGGCAATCAAGCCGCCGTCGGGCGAATAACGCGGGTAGGCGCTTGAGCCCAAACCGGTAGTCAAACGCCGCGCAACCCCGCCGGCGGCCGAAACAGTCCACAGATCGTCCTCACTTGCGAAGACGATGGTGTTCGCGAAGACCGTAGGAAAACGATAGTAGCCTGATTCGGACATAGTTCCCTCCTCATCCGCCCGGCCGTAACTTCACCTACTGGTTACGGGGCTAGCCGGCGTGATTGAGAATGCGCAGATCTTGAATTTCGAATCCAGGAGAATCACTTGAATCCGTCGCGCTCCGCGACGATGTCGTTTCCATCGAGTACAAGCGGCCGAGCACCGGTACGAATATCGCGTATACGACGACGCAGATAGCTTCGGTGGGCCATTATTCCGGCGCCCTTCACATGCACACTTGCATTGTGGCCGCCAGCGGCGACTCGGTCAACACGAACAAGACCGCCCGTGTTGCCTATATGAAGCGGCCGTTATCTCTACCGTGGCTGATACCGGCATGCGTGATGGTAGCTTTCGCGCACAGCTTTCTCTCGCTGCCGGACGCTACAGCAAGCGGATCACGACGATGACGATCCCGGAAGCGGTCGCGATAAAGCCGAAAGTCCAATACACGAAACGCTGCATGGCTTTCATAATGTCCTCGATACGCGTCTCAATCTGCTCAAAGCGCTTTTCAACGAGCTCGAACCCTTTTCGGTAGTATCGCCTCATATAAGTACTACCGCCGTCAGAGGCCTGCTGCTTCACTTTTCGCCGGTGAAGCCGTGCGGGTCTTCGCACTCTCATAGTACTGCGAAGAGAACGAACTGGTAAAGCAGCAGACGCCGGCGCACCGCGTATCCGGGCCGCCGACACGTCGTACACGGCGAACACAAAAGCTGGAAAATGAGGGTGCGCTGCCGCGCCTTCGTTCGCGGTGTCGCAATGGGTTTGCCCTGCAGCACACGGCCTCCGAGCCACCTTCCGCCGGCCGCCGCGTTCATCCGCGGGTATTCTCGTGCGATCAAAACGAATAGCTATTGTGCCAAAAGGGGTGTAAACTGCGGGGGGGGACACAATGAAAGCGAAAAGACGACTGCTAATGGTTCTGGTGGTAATGTGTGGTTCGGTTGCTCATCTGACGGCGGAAGTGCAGATTGATCTTGGACTCAACGTGCCCTACTACGTTGGTATCACAACCGAAGACGACGATCTCGATGCAGCGCTCGATTGGCTTTTTCTACTTCCCGACGCCAAGGTCGCTTGGTTCCACGCGGTAAAGCCGGTACGACTCGGAGGCGGGCTGCGACTGTGGACGCTCGTCCTTCAGAGCGTAGTATACCCCACGCTCGCAGTAGAGGCGGACGCCGGCCCCTTCGTTTTGAACGCCGGTGCCGGGGGAGGAATGTTTCTCTTCTTCGGACTCTACAGCGGCCTACAAACCGCCGGGGTCTTTGTCCCGGACCTGTCGGTCGGGTATCGTTTTACTGAGTCTTTCAGCCTCGGTGCCGGTGCAGCCTTTCTGTTTGCACCGGAAGTCGCGGACCTGAGCTCGTTCGGCTACATGGGTACGCTGTTCGCACGTTACACGATAAAACCCTTCTAAGCCGGCCGCGCCCCGGATTAAGACGCTCGCGTTTGGCATCTCTTACAAGGCGGGTACCAATTAGGCCAGGCACACGCACCGCCTAAGGATAGACGTGGGAGATTGACTTCATGCCGGCCGCATTTCAGCGCATTGCCAAGACTCGCGGGCGGCGTTTGCGGCGTCGCTTGGTCGTCACAGCGCTCGGCGCGTGTTACCGATTACTTCAACGGCGGTGCCGGCCCGGGTCGGTCGGTCACCTGATCGCAGCCGAAATCTCCTACGGCGGGTATGTAGACCGCATACCGATCCGGAAAGCGAGCGAATACGACCCCCGCTCGCCGGCGCAGCTGGCTCGTACAACAATGGCCGGAGGCGACCGCATGCTGCACCACAAGTACGCCCCCAGATACTCGCAGTACCTCGAGCCTTTCCTGAATCTATCCAAGCGGCGGCATCGGGTGGATCGGCTGACTCTTGTCGAGATCGGGGTATTGCGGGGCACCGGTCTCGCGCTCTGGTGCGACCTCTTCCCCGATGCCCGCATCATTGGGCTGGATATCGACCTTGATCATTTCAAAGCCAATCGAGCCGACCTCGAGAAGCGCGGTGCGTTCTTACGCAACAAACCGGAGCTCTACACCTTCGATCAACTCGCCGACAACCGAGCGCTTGCCGAAAGGATTCTGCAGCAAGACCGGATCGATATCTGCATCGACGACGGGCTGCATTCCAACCGCGCGGTGCTCACAACCATGCGCAGCGTAGCTCGGCATTTGGCCGAGCAGTTCGTCTATTTCATCGAAGACAACAACGCGGTTCACCGGCAAATCCGAATCGAGTATCCCCGCTGGCGGGTGGAGGTTTTCGGCGAGTTGACCGTGGTAACGCCGTACTCCCCCGAGGGATAGACACTCCACTTGATCGTGAGACCGATCATCGTCACGGCGATTACGGTATCTGCCCGGGTTTCTAAGACCCGGACGGCCGGCAGCGAGCGGGTTCTCGGTCGGCTCAATGCCAGACCGGTTGTCGCTGAGCGACCGGAAGCCGTTGAGATTGCCTGTGTTGACGGCCGAATCGAGTTGGATCACGTCTCTCTTGTTTATCGCGGGGGCGTGGAGGTGCTGCGCGACGTGTGCCTGCCGGCATACCCGGGAGAGACGGTCGCGATAGTCGGGCCGACCGGCGCGGGAAAGAGCACCATCATCAATTTCGTGTGTCGGTTCTACGAGGTGAGCTCACGTCGAGTCCTGATCGATGCGATCGCTGTCCGCGGCACGGCTGCGGCACTGTTATTCTCGAAAGTGCGGCGGATCTGCCGGTTGGGCAGCGGCAGCGGAGTGCGCGGCGCGCGCTTTGCGGTTACAACACCCGATACGATCACAACAACACGCCACGCGGTGAAGAGCGCCGGCGGCGCTGACGCGGCGAACACCGGCTCGCGGTACGCCGGCACCGGCGCGCCGTGGAGTGTGTGTTCAACTGTACGCGCGTTCTTCACGCTCACCCTCCATCTGAACGTAGCGGCGCGCATTCCGAGCGCACGGATCAGCGTGTCGGTTTCCATGCGGCGTTGCAAATCCGGTGAACGAGAGCCGGCCGCCTGTGTGCACCGCAGGACAGCCGACAGTACAAGCACGAGTGCTGTTGCAGCCTGAGGTCTTACCGTGTCGGCGGATACAGTAACAGGGTACCGGCGTTACGCCGGAGCCGGGAAGCCGTTTCCGGTGGGCTGCGCCTCCAATACCGTGGTTTGCGAAGAGCAAGGGAGGTTCCCGGAGCGGTTTCCCGCAGCGGGCGATCTCTTGTTGTCGAAAAGCCCGCTGCGGCCCTACAATGAACTGCAGCCGAACGCTTCGCAGAGATAGGTTGGCAGGGTAATTCCGTGGGACTGATCCGCCCTTTGGCAAACCGGCCGTCGCCGGTTCTCGCAGTGTTTCTGGCGGTGGGCTTCGGCGAGACGGTAGGTCAAGTCCTGCTCGCGAGGGAGCTTCTCGTCAATTTCCAGGGAAACGAGCTCTCGCTGGGTGTCATACTCGCCTGCTGGCTGCTGGTGACGGCGGTGGGCAGCTCCGTGCTCGGGAGGCTCGCCGGGAGGATTCCCGCCAAGCCGGCGCTGTTCGTCTGGACCATTGTCCTCCACGCCTTGATTCTCCCTTCGCAGTTGCTTCTTGCCCGTGTGGTGAACAGCGTGATTGGGGTTGATCCGGGACAGATCCCCGGACTCGCTGCAATCCTTCTCGCTTGTCTTATCGTTCTCACCCCACTGTGTCTGCTGCACGGCTTCCAGTTTCCTTTTGCCTGCCGCATCCTCGCCGCTCTGAAGGGGACGGCGCCGCAGCAGGTGGCGCGGCTCTATATTGCGGAAGCTTTGGGGAGTATGGCCGGCGGGGTCCTTTTCGCCTATGTTATGGTGCACTACTTCGACCACCTCGCGATTGCGACACTGACGGTGCTGTTCACTCTGGCCGCGGGGCTATTGCTGCTGCGCCCGCTCCGTTCCTCCCGTTTTTTCCTCGGCAAACTCACGAGCGGGGCGCTGTGTCTCACCGCGGTGCTCGCCCTGGGTACCGGGGCGGTACCGAGACTAGATTTCCTCTCCTCGCAGTGGCAGTGGCGGGGGCATGAGCTCGTTTCGGTTGAAAACTCAGTCTACCAGAACATAGTGGTAACCAGGAAGGCCGGCCAGCTCAACTTCTTCGCCAACGGCTTGCTTGTCTTCACCACGCCGCTGCCGGATATCAAGTTTGTAGAGGAAATCTCACACTTCCCGCTCCTGCATCACGCGCAACCCAAGACGGTGCTCATCATCGGCGGGGCTCTGGGAGGCGTGCTTGAAGAGATAACCAAGCATCCGGTAGAGGTTTACTACGTTGAGCCCGACCCTCGCATTATTCGCACCGCACAACGGTTCCTTCCCTCGCATCCGCTCGATGAGCCGCGCGTTACCGTGGAGTACACCGACGGCAGGCTCTTTGTGGAAACAACCGAGGCTAAGTTCGATGCGGTCATCATGAACCTGCCCCCACCCTCGACCCTTCAGGTTAATCGGTTTTACACCCGCGAGTTTTTCCAGGCGGTACGCAGTGTTCTCCGCCATCAGGGCCTTTTCGCCTTCGGTGTTCCCTCCTCGGAAGCGTATATGGGCTCGGAGATGATACGGCTGAACCGCAGCATCCACACGACGCTGAAAGAAGTCTTCCCGGCGGTCTCGGTGATCCCCAATGACTTCACGATTCTCCTCGCTTCCGATGATCCCCTCCTGCCCGCTGTTGACGCCGCAGAGATAAGCGGCCGCCTTGCGGAAAGGAAACTCGAAACCAGACTTTTCACTTCTCATTACATAGAGCACAAGCTTCGCCCCGAGCGGGTCAGCCGGCTTGCCGCATATCTTGATGAGAGCGGC
>PWQX01000154.1 GCA_003556605.1 Spirochaetaceae bacterium | reverse complement strand
GTCTGCCGAAGTTTCTGCGCTGGAGGCCATCCCGCCGGAGCTACCGGAGGACGGTATCCTGGTGGGCTACATCATAGAGGAGCGACTGCTTGCCTCCGGTCCCGAACAAGCGGCGGAAGCCTTCACCGCGCTGTTTACGGCAGCGGAGGAGGCCGCAGAAGGGGTTAGCGAACCGCAAACGCTGGCGGTTTCCGGCGAGTTGTCGAACCGCGTCAAAGGCTTTGTTGCTTTAGCCGCTGCGGGTTCCTCGGGATCGTATACGTTTTCGGGACTGCCCGCTGAGCGCCGCTATCTGGTGGTGGCGGAGCACCGTGAGGCCAACGAACTGCCAATGCTGGAGGATGCGCCAAAGCACGTAGGATGGGACTACGTCCGGGTACCCGGCGGTGCTACCGCGGTGGTTGACCTCTCGCTCAGCGATGATACCGAAGGATTTGCCGATCACCTGGAGGATGCGTACGGCTTCCCACCCAGTGCGGACTTAACGGGTCAGCTCATTATCGATTTGTCGGAAACACCGGCAGAGGAATATTGGGAGCCAGAAGAACCCCTCTATTTCGACCTGCTTGACGCAAATGCATATGGAGATGGTCCGGCTGTTGATTTCACCGGGATCAATGACCCGTTGGGTTTTCAAGGGTGGTATGAAGATGATGCGGTGGTGGTGCTCAACGCAGCCGGGGAACAACAGCAGAAAACGGGTAACCGCGCAGCGTTGGAGCCGAGAGCTGATCTGGGACCGCTGGTTTACGAGATTCAAGGGGTTGTTCCGAATATGGCTTGGCGGTTGCTGATCATAGACCGGCCGGGCCGCGAGCCGCCCCCACCAGAATCTGGCACTGCGGTGCTGTCCGAACCATTCTTCACGGATGAAGAGCAGACGCAGGCCCCGCCGGATGGCGAAAACGGCTTTTATGCCTTTGTAACATGGCCGCCTCTCACATAGCAACGGCTCTGCATGAAGCGTGACGCGCCTGCGGGGCTCGCTAAAGGGGCAAGCAATGGATAAGCATTTGGTTTTACTCCTACTCTTGGCGGTTGGACTGGCACCGAAGCTACCTGCACAGTCCAACCAGCTATTGGACCGAATCATGGCGGAGGATGAACTGCGCTTTGGAAGCGCGTTGTACCTCGTTGTGTCGGCCGGCAGCGCTATCTACCGTACCGATGAGTTTGACATCGCTGCCGCTTTGCGCCGTGTCCGGCACAGAATAACGATTCAGACCTACGATCCGATTACGCTCGGGCAATACGCTTTTGTGCTGCAGGAGTTTTTCGACCTGCCCGAGGGTATGTGGTATCGGCTGCTTGCGGGACCGCGATACGCTGCCCGGGACCTCGCGCACGCTGAAATAATTCAGGGCCGAGCGTACCCGGCGATGCCTCTAAGCGGACGCAGGGCGGTTCATATTCTCGGCCGGGCCTTGATGCATATGGAAGGCAACCTATGACACGGGTACGGCGATGCGTGTTCCTGCCGGCCGCGCTGGCCGGTATGCTAATGATTGTCGCACACGCTCCGGCCCAGCAGCTCGACTGGGGCGGCACCTTCGACTCGGCCACGAACCTGCGCGATGATCCCTCGCGCGAAGACACCGTATTCCAGCAGAGCTTCAGACTGGGGCTGTGGGCCGAGGTGTTCGCTGAGCTTCGAGACGAGCGTACGGTTCGCTTCACCGCTGAGGGCAGCTACCGGCTTGAATACGATGAAGACGACGATGACCACCCGCTGCATGTGCTGAACCCGGACCTGCTCCGCCTCAGGGCGAGCTTCCCATTGGTCTTTGGCCCGGGATCCACCCTTGATTTCACCGCCGGGCGCTTTAGATTCGGTGAACCAACCGGCGCCATTTGGAACCATCCCGGCGACGGGTTAAGCGTAGAGGCACGGCTTCCGCGCGTGTGGGTTCAGGTTGCCGGCGCCTATACCGGCTTGCTGTTGAATCCGGTCTCAGACATTCGAATGACGCAAACAGACCTCGAGGAGGAAGACGATACCGACGAACTGTTTGGACCGCGACGCGCAATCGGCCGGCTGCAGTTGCAGTTGCCTGAGCTGATCGGCCGCCAGCGGCTTACCGGTTTCGGAATCGTACAGGTCGACCTGCGGGATCCCGACGATGGAGAGGAAACGCTTGACACCCAGTACGTGGGACTGCGGCTTGACGGACCGGTAGAGCCGGTTCGCGGCCTGTACTACGAGGTCTTCGGGGCACGCGGGTTCGGCACATTCAACGAAGAAGGCAACGGGGATACCAGCGTTTCCTCGGGTCTTTACGGCGCACGCGTTCGCTACTTCCGCGAACGCCTGCGCTATTCACGGCTGTTCGCGGAGTGGCTGCACGCCTCGGGTGGGGATGCCTTAGACCCCTTCGTTGCGATAAACGCACCGGCAGCCGGCTTCGCATTTAGTCCCGACCTCGCCAACCTAATGCTCGCTACCGCCGGATACTCGCTCCGGCCGTTCAGCGACTCCGCAAGCGCGGCGGCTGCCGGCCTGCAGGCCGGGATCACGGCACGGGGCTACTTCCGCTCTACGACAAAGGACGTGTTCTTCGATGCACCGGGCGTCGACGCCGACAGCGACTCCAGATACGCGGGCGCAGAGGGCGAGCTGCGGTTGGCCAGTCGCCCAACTGCCGATCTGGGCTTCGCCTTCACCAGCGCGGTGTTCTTTCCAAACGACGATCTGTTTGCCGACAGCGACCCCTGGTATCGCGGCCGCTTTGAGCTGTCTATTGGGCTTTGAGGAGGGAGACATTAGCATGAAAACGATCATCGCAATAGCAATCACACTGATGGCCGCGCTAACGGGGCCTGTTTGGGCCGATCCGGCAGTGACGATCGTAGAGAGCTCCGGCCGTGTTGAGGTTCGGGAAGCCGGTCCGGACTGGCGCCGCGCAGAAATCGGCCAAGAGCTTCCGCTGGGCGCTACAATTTCCACCGGCTTCGGTGCAAGCGCCACACTCCGAGCCGGGAACGCACTGATTGATCTAGAACAGCTTACACGCATGCGGATAGACGAGCTGCTACGTGTAGCGGGTGTGGAGCGCACCGATCTCCACTTAGAGGTAGGCCGCGTGCGGGCAAACGTGGAGGCCGTTGACGATGTGCAGCCCGACTTCAATCTCAGCAGTCCTGTTTCCACCGCGGCTGTCCGCGGGACTTCGTTTAGCTTTGACGGCTACTCTTTGCGCGTTGCGCGAGGCCGCGTTCAGCTCCGCAACCGCTACGGCCGCTGGGTAACCGTTGGTGAGGGAGAGAGCAGCAGGTCGGACGGAGCGTCTGATGCTACCAACCCAAGCGAAGAGGCCGAAAACACTTCCACGACCAGCCCGTACGTTGCCGGACCGGAGGGCAGGGATACCGGTATCGACCCTACCGTCCGAAGCGCTTCAACCGGGAGCATTGTGATCGAGTGGAGCTTACCCCTCGAGTGATCCGCGAGCACGTGCTGCGATGCGTGCCGGGCGGTGAACTCTTGGATTGAAGCGTTCTCCGTACGCATCTTTTCGGCGTGAGCGCACATCACGCGCAAACGGCCACCGGCAGCAGGCAGGCTGCAGAACGTCGCGCGCAGCCGACGCGGCCAACATTCGAAGCTCCGCGGGCGTCGCGGTGTTTACTGCCGCGCATACTACCAGAGTTGCATGGGTTGAGCCCGCCCGCGCTGCGCCGTTCCATCTGCCGGCGCGCTGTGGGCGCGCTTGGTCCGTGTGCTGCTGCTCCATTTACCGATCCGAATTACTGTACGAGTCCGCGGGGAAGCGGTTACAATACAGGCAGTGTTCAGCGATATCGCCGGATAGCCGGCGGACAACGTGACAAAGGAGTAACGCTCACAATGCATCTGATGGTAATTGGAGCAGGCGGAGTCGGGGGCTACATGGTCGGGAGGCTGGGAACGGTCCTCGCGAACCCGGAGTGCCCGCTGAACGAGCTCAGTGTGGTTGCGCGCGGGGCGCACCTGAAGGCTATTCAGGAGCATGGTTTGACGTACCTCGACCCCTACGGAAAGGAGACAACCGTGCGTCCGGCTGCGGCGGCGGCCGATCCGGCACAATTGCCGCGACCCGATTTTGTGCTGCTCTGCGTGAAGGGTTACGATCTGGAGGCGGCGGCCGACACGATTGCGCCGCACCTTGATACCGGCACGCCGGTGCTTCCGTTGTTGAACGGCGCGGATATTGACGAGCGCGTGCGCGAACGGCTGTCGGGACGAGCGGTGGTGTTTCCCGGGTGCATCTATATCAGCGCTTTTATCGAGAAGCCCGGGCGCGTACGACACGCCGGAGGGCCGGGGTCCATTCTGCTGGGCACCAGTGCGGATGCGCCCAATCATTACCCTGAGCAGTTTCTCACTGCCTGCCGCGTGGCAGATATACCAATTGAGTGGCGCGAGGACCCGGCACCGGCAATCTGGGAGAAGTTCCTGTTCATCGCGCCGTTCTCGCTGGTAACTGCAGTGAGCGGTGAGCCGGTTGGAGGCGTTCTTGAAAACGAGGCGCTGCGCGCTGACGTACACGCCATTATCGCCGAAACCGCAGCGATTGCCCGGCGCAAGGGCGTTCGCCTTGAAGACGACATTGTAGAAGCCGTGATGGAAAAGGCGGCCGGTTTCCCGGCCGGGACAAGGACCTCGTTTCAGCGTGACATCGCCGCCGGCAGCGCGCGCGATGAGCGCGATATCTTTGCCGGTACCATCTTGCGGCTCGGAAAGCGCCACCGCGTTGCAACGCCGGTTGCTGAAAAGTACACGCAGGGGCTACCGTCGCCGGGCACCGGCGCGTAACAGCGCCGCTGTCTAAGAGGAGGAGGCGCCCCGCCCGAGCCGTTTTACGATCTTGTCGAGCTGTTCTTGGAGATGTTCCAGGCTGCGCATCACGATTTCGTTGCGTAAGTGCGCTGCGCGGTACTCTCCCTCCGACTCGGTACCGAGCAGGTCGTCGGCAGAGACACGCCGGCTGATGTCTTGGGAGTTTTCCAAGAACAGCGTCATGAGCCCGGCGAGGTCATCAGGCTGCAGCCCCTCGATCTCGAGTAACTTGTTTTCAGGTAGTTCGCCGCCCTGCTCGCTCCGCGCGCGCGCAAGGGCGGCTTCCACTTCGTGCAGAATCAGCCGCGCCGCAATGACCACTGCGTGCGCCAAGCGATGACCGGCAGGAGTACCCGATTGCGGTTCTTCGTTGGGCGAGGTCTTCTCGGTAGGCTCGTACGCTACCTTGAGAATCCTGGCTGTCTGCACTATTGCTTCCCACTCATCTACACTCAACTGCATGTTGTTCCTCCAGGCATTCTATCCGTGAGCACGCCTACTCCCACTCTATAGTGGCGGGTGGTTTGCTCGACACGTCGTACACTACCCGCCCTACCGCCGGCACCTCGTTGGTAATACGCGCCGAGATCTCGAGAATGTCGTGCGACTCAAACGGATACACGTCGGCGGTCATGCCGTCAACCGAGTGTACCGCCCTCAGCGCCACAACGCAGCCGTACTCGCGCGCGTCGCCGGCAACGCCTACCGCGCGGACCGGCAGCAGCACCGCAAAGGCCTGCCAAATCTGGTCGTACAAACCGCGCGCCCTGAGCTCCTCAATGTAGATTGCGTCGGCCGCGCGCAGGATATCACACTTCTGGGGACTCACCGCCCCCACGATACGCACCGCAAGCCCCGGACCGGGAAACGGGTGGCGCCCAATTGTAGACGGCGGCAGCCCGAGCGCAGCACCGAGCTTGCGCACCTCGTCCTTGTAGAGGCTCGCAAGCGGCTCAACAATGCGGCCTTCGCCGCGCTTTTTCTCTACAAGCGGCGAGCGCACGTTGTGGTGTGATTTGATTACCTTGGCGCTTGCGCCGACGCCTTTACCCGACTCAATCATGTCGGTATAGAGCGTACCTTGGGCGAGATAGTACTCACCCGGAACGCGCTCCTCCACCACTTGCTGCTGCACCGTCATGAACAGGTCGCCGATGATGCGGCGCTTCTCCTCCGGGTCCTCTACCCCGGCGAGCTGTCCCAGAAACCGGTCGGAGGCGTCGACTACGCTCAAATGCTGTGCCCCGAATGCGCGCAGCGCGTGCTCAACCTCAGCGGTTTCATTGCGGCGCATGAGACCGGTGTCCACGTAGATGAGATGAACCTGGGCCGGCGGCAGCGCCTTCAGAAGCAACGCCGCGACTACCGAGGAGTCCACGCCGCCGGAGATCAGCAGCACCACCGGGTCGCCGCCGACAGTTTGCCGGATTGCACGCATACTCTGCTCGAGGTATTCATCGACTGTCCAGCCTGCCGCAGCGCCGCAGATGCCGAAGACGAAGTTCTCGAGCACGCGCGTGCCGTGCTCGCAGTGGCTGACCTCGGGATGAAACTGAATCCCGACCCGGCGGCGCTTGGGCTCGGCGATGCAGGCCGGCGCGCCGTGCTCAGACCGCGCTACCACCTGCCAGCCTTCGGCCGGCGCCTGTACGCTGTCGCCGTGACTCATCCACGCGATGAAGCCCTCGGGAATGTGCTCAAACAAGGGGTGCTCGGCGGCATACCGCAGCCGCGCACGCCCGTACTCGCGCGTGTTGGCGCGCGCCACACTGCCTCCCAGGTCATAGGTCATGCGCTGCAGTCCGTAGCAGATACCGAGAACCGGCACGTCAAGCTCATACAGTGCCGGGTCGGGCACGCCGGCGTCGCTGTCGTGGACCGACCACGGAGAGCCGGAAAGCACAACGCCCCGAAGCTCGGCGGCCGGAAGCTCGGCGACACGGGCCGTACCGGGGAATATCTCGCTATAAACCCCCAGCTCACGGATGCGCCGCGCGATCAACTGCGTTGTTTGGCTGCCGAAATCGAGAATCGCTATCGTGTCCATTGGTCGCTTCTCAAGATGGTGCTCTCGCGCTGTGAACCCACCGAAACGATCTCCACCGGCGTCTCGACAAAGCGCTCGATACACGCAATGTACTCTTTCGCTGCAGCCGGTAAGTCCTCGAAGCGGGAGATGCCGTTGAGCGAGGTCTTCCAACCCGAAAACCGTTTGGTTACCGGCACTGCGCGCTCCAGCGCCGAGATCGAAGCCGGAAAGCCGTCGAGCGTTTCTTCACCGATGTCGTAGCCCACGCAGGCCTTGATTTCGTCGAACTCATCGTAGACGTCCAGGTGTGTCAGCGCAAGCGCGTCTATCGAGCACACACGGCAGGCGTAACGCAGCGCCACCAAGTCTAGGTAACCGCAGCGCCGCGGGCGACCTGTGGTTACCCCGTACTCCTGTCCGATCTCACGAATCTGATCGCCGAGATCACCGTCGCGGTCAGGCTGAAACTCCGACGGGAACGGGCCGTTGCCGACGCGCGTAGTGTAGGCCTTGAACACCCCGAGTACGTGGTCAATTGCGCGGGGGCCGATCGCGGCGCCCAACGCCGCCCCGCCGGCGGCCGAGTACCCGGAGGACACAAACGGGTACGTGCCGTGGTCTAGGTCTAACAGCGCCCCTTGCGCGCCCTCAAGCACCACTCGCCGATCACGCGCGTGGTACATGTAGACCGCGAGGTCGGTCACCATCGGATGAATGCGTTCGCGGTACGGGTCGAGAAACTCGCGGTCCTCGGGCCGCAGCAGCGCGTAGCGCTCATCATCGAAGAGGTCTACTACCCGGATTCCGTCACGGGCCGCTTTCATGGAATAGGCAACGCCGATGCCGCGCCCGGTAGTGCCGATCGGCTGCATGCGCGAGCGGTCTTGCTCTACATCCAGCTCTCGGTAGCGAGGCACCACCAGGTGCGCGCGGTCGGACACCAGCACGCGCCCTTCCCAGGACACGCCTTGCTCCTCGAGCGTCTGAAGCTCTCCGAACAACGCGCCGGGGTCTATCACCATCCCGGCCCCTAACACCGCTACGGTTCTGGGGTAGATGATACCCGACGGCACCAGGTGCAGCTTATACGTGCGGTCTTTGTGCACAATGGTGTGGCCTGCGTTCGCGCCTCCGGAGAACCGCACTACTACTTCGGCTTGCTCAGCTAGATAGTCGACAATTTTTCCTTTTCCTTCGTCGCCCCACTGGGCACCGATTACTGCTAGATTCATTGCATCCTCATTTCTGTTTTTAGCCGCTGCAGACCACTTACCGTGAGTAGTTCGGTGGCTCTTGGGTTACGGCCACGTCGTGCACATGGCCCTCCTTCAGTCCGGCGCTGGTGATTCGAACAAAGCGCTCGTACGTGCGCAACTGTGCGATGTCGCCGCAGCCACAGTATCCCATACCTTTCTTGAGTCCTACCACCAATTGATGCAAGAACGGCTGTAACTCGCCTTTGTACGGCACACGCCCTTCAACCCCCTCCGGCACCGGGTCCTCGCCCTCGCCCATTTGGTAGCGGTCGCCGGAGCCCTGCTTGATCGCGCCGAGTGACCCCATACCGCGGTACGTTTTGAAAATGCGCCCCTCGTAGATTACCTCACGCCCCGGCGATTCGCGTAACCCGGCAAAGAGATTGCCGATCATCACCACCTGCGCACCGGCGGCGATGGCCTTGGTGATGTCGCCGGAGTACTTTATTCCACCGTCGGCGATGACCGGAATCCCGCGCTCGGCTGCAACCCGCGCTGCGTTCCAGACCGCCGAGAACTGTGCCACGCCGATACCGGCAATTACACGCGTGGTACAGATGGACCCGGGTCCTACGCCGACTTTGACGGCGTCGCACCCGGCTTCTATCAGACGTCTGGCGCCCTCGGCGGTCGCGACGTTGCCTCCAACTACCGGGATGTCGTAATTGCGCTTGACGTAGCGCATCGCCTCGACCACACCCTTAGAGTCGCCGTGGGCGGCATCGATCACCACGAAATCGGCGCGCGCCTCCGCCAGTGCATCCATCCGTTCAGCAAGTCCGTTCGGTGCAACCGCCGCCCCAACGATAAGCCG
>PWQX01000175.1 GCA_003556605.1 Spirochaetaceae bacterium | reverse complement strand
AGATTCTCAAGCACGAAAGCGGCCGCAAGGAGCGCATGGAAGATGAGGTCGAACGTTACGAAATGCAACGCGGCGTGTGGCAGGGCATCGCGCGCGAACTCAACACGCTGCGAGAAAGCGCTCGCCGGCTTTACGGGTTTGAAAACCCCTTCAACCTGCGACGCGCCGAGAGCTCGGACTCTGACGTACTAACCGCGACCGCAACCCGTGAAGCTGAGCGCGGAGTTTCTGAGATCAAAGTGCACGAAGTCGCACGCGCCGACGCGTTTCGCACCGAACGCATTCCGTTGGACCATCGAATAGAGCCCGGGGTCTATCGTTTTCGTGTTGGCGAGCAAGAAGACGAGTTTGAGTTCGAGGGTGGCACCGTTCAGAGTTTCGCACGCGAGCTCAATCGCTCTATCGGTGATCTCGTGCGCGCTCGCGCCGTGCGTGACACCCCCGCATCGCAAGTCCTCCTGTTCGAATCACAGCACACCGGAGCCGAGAATCGCTTGAGCTTCGATGCGGACGCGGAGGCACTGGCGCTTGAGCTTGGGGTGCTGGAGCGCACCCCCGAGAGCGCTCGCACTGTACATCGCTCGGACGAACCCGAGGCCGACATTACGGTTGGTCCCCAGAACCAGGCCCGCATACCGGTTGAGCCTGTTTTCCGCTTGGAACCGGGTATGATTTTGGAGCTGGAGGCCGAGGTGATTGCCCGGCCTACCGACGACTGGGAACCGCCGGAACCTCCGCCGGGCCCGAGCATTCCGGAACTCGGGGAAGTCACCCTGGAAGACGTTACGGTCAAGGACGCTGAGTCGAGAACGCCGCTTCCCGAGCGCCCTGAGCCGGAGCCGCCGGAGGTTGTTGAGGACGACCGCATCTTTTACGTCCTCGGAGACGGGCGTCGTGTACAGCTGCCGCCGATTGGGCCGACCGACGGGTACCAGGCACTTCGAGTTCCAATCAGCGAGCAGCTTTCACGGATCGAAGCGCTCGACATCGTAAACCGCAACACGCACCGCGAGATTGCCCTACGCGCCGTCGAGATCTACGATCCGACCGCGCCGGGGGACTTTCGTCCGCTTAACCCCGTACAGATCGCGTCCGATGCGAGACTCACCGTGGACGGCGTTGAGGTAACTCGCGAAACCAACACGATCGACGATCTCATCGAGGGCACAGCCGTAAGGCTCCACCGATCCGGCCCCTATCCCGTAGAGCTGCAGGTGGACTATGACCGCGAGACGGCCAAAGACGGGATTATCGACTTTGTCGGCCGATATAATCAGCTTATACGCGACATCAACATTCTCACTCGCCGTGAGGAGAGCATTATCGACCAAATCGGGTATTTCTCGGACGAGGAACGCGAAGAAGCGCGTGAACGCCTTGGGCTCCTGCAGGGGGACAGTATCCTGAATCGGCTGCGACGCAGCCTGCAGAACATAATGATGGAACCCTACCCTACCCGTGAGGGTGACAACCTACGCTTGCTCGCTCAAATCGGCATCTCCTCGAACGCGAGCGGCTTCGGCGGCGGGGTAGATGCCTCGCGATTACGAGGCTACCTCGAGATTAACGAAGCAACACTAGACGAAGCGCTCAATACACGGTTTCACGCGATACGCGATCTGTTCGGCTTCGATCGCAGCGGAAACCGAGTCGTCGACTCTGGAGCGGCTTATCGTACTCACGAACTGATCGGCCCTTACGTCCAAAGCGGGGGCATCATTGCTACCCGCACCGGCACCATAGACGGCCGGATATCACGAACAGAGGACGACATCGATCGCGAGGAAGAACGGCTTTATCGGCGCGAGCAAACTCTCCGGCAGGACTTCGGGCGTATGGAAGGGGCGATGCGCGAGCTCGAGGAGCAACAACGAGCGATCGAGAACTTCAGCCGGCAAAGTGCCCCGCAGCGCCGCTGAGACGACCGGTTGAGCTGAGCGCGGCATCGCGCTTACGAAGGAGTTTTCGCCGTGGATATCCGAATTGACCATACTAGTATCGAGTTCACCTTGGAACAGGAACACACGGTCGGCGAGGTTGTCAGCGAGCTGCGGCCGTTTATTGAGAGCCACGCCCGCACGATCTCCGCGCTCGCCGTCGACGACGAGCAGCTTCCCATCAACGACCCCGAAACTTGGGAGAACCGTGCCATCGAGGCGGTACAGCACATACAGATTGAAACTGTCGGCCCATTCGACCGACAGATTTCCGATCTTGGTGCTTTAGTAGAGTACTTCACCATTTTCGCCCGCACCCTGCAAGAACGTCGACCGCAGCAGATCGACGGGGTGCTTCAAGAGCTCCCGCACGTGCGCGCCGGGATTGGGCCGTTACTCGGCGAGAACGAGCGGCCACGTGGCGGCGTACTCGCAGAGCTCGATCACGTGCTCGGCGAGTACGGGCAGGCCGATTCCGTCACGGGCGAGCAGCTCGCAGCTGCGCCGAGCGATCGTGTCAACGCGTTGAGCGACGCGATCAATCGCATTATTCTGATACTGCAGGCGCGACGGCGCGAACTTGCGCTGCCTCTGCAGGAGCTCGAACGGACCGCCCGGGTGCTGCATGACTACACCGATCACATCGTAGAGGTTCCGGTTTTGCTGCAAACGGGCAAGGACCGTGATGCGATGGAGCGGATCGCGGGCTTCTCCGAGCTGGCAAGCAGACTGTTACGACTGTGCTCTCTGGTAATGACGAATCGTGTGGCGCTTCCGCTGGACTGGAAGCCCGAAGCGCTGGAGCGCGGCGCCGAACGGCTGAACTGCATTCTCCGGGAATTGGTGGGCGCCTTTGACGCCGGTGACACTGTGCTGATCGGCGACTTAGTAGAATACGAGATCGTACCGGGGCTGCAAGACCTCTTGCAGCATATTCCTGCCGGTGATAGACAATCGTGATCCCTTTACTGCAGCAGAGAAATCTTCCGGTCACAGGGTTTGGTGAGTTCGACCCAAGAATCACCGCAATTCTGATCGGCGCGCTCGCGGTGGTGATCATCGCCGGCGTGGTCAACTCAATTCTCACCGGAGGCGGGAGCACCCGCAGATCACAGCGAGTTTCAAAGCGTTCGTTTCACCGGCAGGCCGCGCGTGTTGGATTGACGAAGCAGCAGGCGAACACCCTTCTGTCTCAAGCTCGCGCACAGGGTATAGCCTCGCCGGCGCGACTGCTTCAAGAGGGGTCGCTATTGGATAGAACGGTGCGCGATGCATTGTACGAGCTCGATGAGACGGCGCGTGACGAGCAGGAACGCGAGCGCCGTAAAGCGGAGTTGTTCGCGATTCGTACCACAATCGCAGTTCACTCGCAGAACACCGGGGGCGTGCGCTCCAGCAAGTCGCTGCGGTTAGGCCAAGAGGTGGATATCACTGCCGACGGGCGCACGTGGTTCAGCACCCGGGTCACCGCGCAGACGGTTGAACGCTTTGGGGTCGAGATGCCGTACACCGAAAGCAACCGCGAAGTCAGACCGGTGAAAGGCGCTAAGGTACGCTTGCGCTTTCAAACCGTGGCCGGTCACCTGTATACCTGTACCACGACGGTGCTTGGATACGGGCTGGCGCGCCGTGTGCCCGCACTATTCCTAGCACACACCAATCGGATCTCACGGGTGCAACAGCGCAAGTATCCCCGCCGGGAGTTCCACCGCGCCTGCTATTTTTACCCAGTGTCTGTCACCACCACAGGTAGGGGCCGCCGCGCGAAGCGTCAGGCGCTAGTCAATCACTCGGATCGAAGATTCGGGCGCTTCGAAGACCTATCAGCCGGGGGAGCGGCAATCCGCGCACAGCGCCCCCTCCCGGCCAGATCGCTTCTCAAAATCGAATTCGAGACCGCCGGCGGCGTCTCGGTTTCGGTATTCGGCAAAGTTCGCTCCCTGCAGAAACCAAGCTACCGTGCCGGACTCATGCACGTGATGTTCGCCGGGGGTTCCAGAAGACATCTGAACGCAATTCAGAGCTACGTGTACGGCTACGTTGATGATTAGGCGCCGACCGTGATAGCATTGCCGCCGCATGCAGCCTCTGAAGCTCTAGCAGATCTCCATTAGCGGGCAGTTGCCGTGACCTCGACCTTTGTGACCACTAACCACCTTGAGACCGAACAGGTGGCGCAGATCCTCGCACGGCGCTTGCGGGCGGGAAGCGTCGTAGGTTTACAGGGCGGACTTGGGGCCGGCAAGACCGTCTTTGCAAAGGGTCTTGCCACCGCTCTCGGGGTAACCGAGACCGTTACCAGCCAGAGCTATACGTTGATCGCCGAATACAGCGGTACCATACCTTTCTTCCACGCCGACCTTTACCGAATACGCGGCGCTCACGAGCTGGATAATCTGGGGATCGAGGAATACTATGATCGCGGCGGGATTACCGTAATCGAGTGGTGTGATCGCGCCCCCTCGGCACTACTACCCCCCGGAGCTGTGATAGTCACCATTGAGCTGCGCCCCAACGGTCGCCGCCGTATCATGATTGAGGAGCCCGAATGCGCCTCCTGAGTCTCGATACCAGTACTGAGATTCTCAGCGCAGCGCTGGTGGAGTATGCCGACGGCGGCGACCGCCGGGTGTACTGCGTGGAACGCAGCGTAGACGCCGGGCTCGGGCACGCACGCCGTGCTATGCCCCTCGTTGCCGGACTGTTGGAAGAGGCCGAATGGGAGCTCAAACGGCTTAACGCCATCGTTGTCGGCGCGGGTCCCGGATCGTTTACCGGCTTGCGGATTGCGTACGCCACGGTCAAGGGGCTGTCGGCCGGCAGCACCGTGCCAAACCTCGCCGTCAGCTCGCTCGAGGCATTCGCAGCACCGCACCGCTGTTATCCCGGAGTTGTTCTCACGGCAGTCGACGCGCGCAAAAGCCGGTATTACAGCACCATGCTGCACTACGGGCGGCGCATCAGTCCCGACCTCGACCTCAGCGCCGGAGAGCTCGCCGCAACGGCCCGGGCTACTGCGCGCGAGCACCGCCTCGAGGCGCCCATACTGTTGACCGCACCGGGGGCCGGACAGTTGTACGCCGAGTTAGGTGGCCCATCCGACTTCTGCCTCGCCGGCGACTGGCGTCGGCCGCCGGCCGCTGCACTCGCGCACCTCGCGCTCGGGTGCGTTCGCCGCGGCGAGTTCGACAGCCCGGAATCCGGCCCGATCTATGTTCGCAAGAGCGAGGCCGAAATCGGGATCATCGCGAAGAAAAAGCGCAGGTAAGTGACCGTTCTACTCGTGATTCTGCGAGCTTTGCGAGGCGCCGTGCGAGGAGCCGGCGCGGCGCGACTGTTGGGCAGCGTGCCTGCGAGACTCGGGAGTGTTGTGCAACACGCCGGCAAGCGACGGAACCCGGCTCGGCTCAGCACCGGCGGCGGTAACGTTCTCGCGCTGAATCGCTTCGTACACTTCCTGCCGATGGACCGTAATCCGCGGCGGCGCCTTGATACCGAGCTTCACTTGGTCGCCCTTGATCTCGACAACCGAGACTTCGACCTCGTCACCGATGCGGATGGATTCGTGCAGTTTACGCGCCAATACCAGCATTAGCGTACTTTTACCGCCTCCGGGGTCTGCTCGAGGATGCGGTGCTTCGTGTGCCACTGCGGATCACTGTGAATCGACTGCTTTCCGATACGGTCCCGCCGGTTGATCACCACCGGGCCTTGCAGGTTCGCGGTCAACTCCTCGGTGCGCTCCGGCACCGTTACGATCGCGAACACCAGAACCTCGTCTTCGGGCGGACTACCGAGCTCTTCGTAATCCACATCCGGAATCTCGAGCAGGTAATCCGGACGAAACAGGTAGGGATTGATAATGAGGAACGCGGGGTGTACGTCTTGAACACTTTGCAACCAGAAGAACGGCGCCTGGCTAGCGTCCAACAACGCAAACCGAATGTGCTGTTCAAACCCGAACAGCCCGCTCGGGAACGAAATAACCTGTCGCTCCTCGATCGTGATGGATCCGAACGGTTTTGTGTCTATCCTCATACCCCTACCCATGTATTACTCTATCCGATTCTATCGCAAGAAATCCAGCAGTGTCGGCTGAATAATGCGCGCGGCTACGGCGGTTGCGGCCCGGTGCGTATGCTCGAGCATGCGCAGGTCAGTGACCGCCTCGGCCATGTCGATATCCAACTCCTTCGACAGCCGTTCTTGGTATACCGGTTTCTCGTACTCCAGTCTGCGGTGTGTGTGTTCCAAACGCGCGGTCTGCGCACCCAGCCGACCGAGATTCCCCAACACGTTGTCTAAGCCTTGATCGATCCCGCGCAGCACGCCGCTGCCGATATGCTGTTGATCGCCCTCAAAAAGGCTGTCCCGCAACGCAATTACCATGTCGAACAGCGAACCGCCGGACACCCGCACATCAGGCGCCAGATTGTCCGGCGGCCTCCCGCGAGGCGAATCCAGGATACCGAGATCCTGCAGTACCGTGGAGTCTTCACTCTCGTCGATCCACACTTGGTGCGGTGATGTGCTCTCGATAACCAGTGAGTCCATTATCGGGTCAAGCCGAGCCCGAACCGGTGCACCGGAGTCGTTGATCTTTGCGATAATCGCGCTGATACTGTCGCCGGTCGTGAGTCTGATCTGCTCGTTATCGATGAAGATGCTGCTGTCAGTCTGCACTTGATACCCAGTTGCATCGATCTCAGACGCGATGAGTTGGTTCTCAGCCCAGAATACGCGGTTGCCGGGATGATTGAGCTCCACCAGCGAACCCTCACTCACCTCGGCCATCTTGCTGTCGATGTTGCCCAGATACTCTACGTCGGTGATCAGCTCGCGATCGGCCCCCGGAACATTTCCGTACACCGCGCGGAACGCCTGCGACGCGGTACGGGTCCCGGCGAAAATCGCGGTTCCGTCACCGTCCTGGGCGTTGGCTACTTCCACCATCTCGCGCAGAAGCTCATCAACTTCAGCAGCCATCGCTGCAAGATCTTCTTTGGCGTAGGTTCCATGGGCTCCCTGTACCGCGAGCTCACGAATGCGCTGCAGCATATCAACCTGCTGCCGTACATACCCCTCAGCGGTCTCGTGTTTGACTTTAGCGTGCTCGGCGTTGCTGCTGTAGCGAGCGAGCCGCGTGAGGTAGCTCTGGTAGCGTGTGCCGTGAGCGGCCGACAACGGAGCATCGCGCAAGTTCTGGACGCGCGACTGTGACGCGATCCGGTTCTGCGTGTGATTCATTTGGTACTCACGCATCCGCATATGGTACTGTGCGTTGTCGTTATTCAGATTTGTACTGATCCGGTACATTATACACCCATCCTATTGATGATGGTATCAAGCATGCGATCAACCTGCGTGATGTAGCGCGCTGCCGCCGTGTACGCATGCTGGAATTTGATCATCTGCGCAAGCTCTTCGTCTATGTTTACGCCGCTGATCGAATCGCGCATATCGCGCAAGTTCTTCATGATGGCATTCTGGGTATCGAGCGCCGAGCGCGCTTCTTGCGACGCAAGCCCCGCTGACGCCGCGCTATCGGCAAAGTAGTCGTCGAAGGTACTGTCCCGTCCAACCATTACCGGCTGATGCCGCAACTGCGCGATTTCTTGCGCCGCGCTCCCGTCACCGGGCTCACCCGGCCGTCCGGCAGTCCCGAAGGATGCCGCGATCTTAGAGACGTCTCGCTCTATCTCGCGATTGAGACGCATCCAACCGGAAGGGTTGTTCAGGGGCGCAACCTGGAACCCCGCATCGGCGATCAATGCCGCGGTCATGTCCGGCTGGTCGAAGGTGAAGGCGCTGTCGGCACCGGGCCCAACCAGTAAACCGGCATAGCCGGCCAGAAACTGACCGCTGTCTTCGACATGCCGGATGACGAAGTCGGGGTTCTCGATATCGGCTGCAGCGGTAGCCTTCAAGCTGAGCCGATCGTCCCGGTCTAACCGCGCGGTAACCTCCGCCCCGCTGGTGTTGATCCGCGCGATCACGTCTTCGACTGTATCGGTTGGGTTGTACGGAATATCTATGGTGTTCTCAGGACCTGAAAGCGTCATGGTACCGTCGATACCGATTTGCTGCTGTGCGTCTAGCGCGTTCGTCCCGGTAATCCGAAATAGGTACGTGTGGTCAAAGGCCCCGTCCCCACTGCGGTCGTAGTTGCCCAGCACGTTTAACACCGCTGGGTATTCGGTGAAGAAGTCACGTCCTGTTTCACCGTCCAAACCGAAACCGTCACGGTGAATATCGTTTACCAGGTCGATAAAGTTGATCGTCATGTTGTCGAGACTCTGCAGCTCACCGCGCAGGTCCTCGTCACGCAGCTCCACCAGCGCCCCAAGCGCGCCTGAACGCAGCGCCACGTCCTCTCCGCTATGTCCCCACACCACGCGCGAGAATCCGTTATTCGCAGGCTCCGGAACGGCCTCGAACTCACGTACGATGCCGCCCTGCACCAACCGATAACCGCCGGTATGGACGGTGAACTCGTTGGGGTTACGCGTCTCGATCGTGACTTCAAGCAGTTCTGAGAGCTTTTCGACCAGGAGGTCGCGCCGATCAAGCAAGTCGTTGGGATTATCGCCGGCGGCCTTTGATTTCGTGATCTCCAAGTTCAGCTCAGCGATTTCGTGTCCGAGTTCGTTGACCTCACGCACCTTTCCCCTGATTTCGTCCTCGAGCATTGCGCGGATTTCGTTGAGACTGCGATTGCGTTGGCGGATCCCGTCAATCAGCGCCTCGCCGCGCTCGCGCACCTGCTCGCGCGCGGCAGTCTGTTCGGGGTAGATCGATAGCTCCTGCCAGGAGTCCCAGAAACGATCCATGAGAGTGCGCACCGAGTGGTCGCCCGGCTCGTTGTACACTTGGTCGACCATCAGGCTGAAGCGCTCGCGTTGGGTCCAATACCCGTCCACGCTGTTTTGGGACACGATACGCCCTTCAAGCAGCATGTCTTTTACACGCTCTATGCGCGCTACCTCCACCCCCTGGCCGAGCTGACCGGGACGGTACGGGCGGTTAAGCTGTGCGCGCGCCAGCGGATGAAAAGCCTGCAGATCAACACGCTGCCGGCTGTATCCTTCGGTCGAAGCATTGGAAAGGTTATGCCCCACGGTATTGAGCCCGCGGTTATGCGCTAGGAGGCTGCGTTTACCGATCTCGATTCCGGAAAAGGTCGATTGCATACTGAAGCTCCCGTTGTCAGAGCGTATGATCGAGAATGAGAGCGCGCTGCGTGCCGTGCTGCTTGCCGCCGTCACGTGCGTACTGGCCTTCGGTGTCAGCGGGGAACAGCTCATTCAGCACGTCGCGGGTTGTCTCTATCGCGGCACTGGTGTAACTCCGAATCCCTCGCGCTCCGGCCTGTACCCTCAGCACCGCAACCCTCAAGCGGCGATAGGTCTCTCTGAGCTCGGCGCGTTCCTCAGCCCGGCAGCGGCGCAGCACCGTCTTTATCCCCGGGGTCTGCACCACTGAATGCCCCCCGTGCAACCGGTTTGGGTCCGCCGGCTCTGCGTCGTACCGGCCGATTTCTTGCTGCAGCGCCACGCGCTGCCCTTCGAGGTGCGCAACTCGGCGCGATAGCTCGTCGAGCTCTTTGATCACACCGTCCAGCTGCGGCCAGTTGCGTTGCGCCAGACAGGTCCTCACATCGCTTTGGCGCTCGCCTACCCAATCGAGCAACTCGATCTGTGATTCAATTGCTTGCTTGAACTCAGCAATGCGCTTCTGTAACGCCACCTTCGGCCTCCTCGACAACGTTTTAGACACCATTTCGGTTTGTTTATCGGCGCAAAACACTCTCGAATAAAGCGCGTACCCGCCGCGAGGTGCTTCCCGAGGGGGCCAAACCGGGTTGGTCTATGGTAAAAATCGGGTTATACTGCCCACGTGTCGCAGAAGAACTACCTGGACCTGTATCGCCGTCGTAGCTCGAGATTTTTGCAGACCATCGCCAGTACCACGCGGCGACGGGCCATGCTTTTGCTCTCAATAGCCGGCGCGCTGACGGCGCTCGTCCTCGGGATTGGTTTGAGTATAGATCGAGCTTCCGGTCAGGTACAAGCCGAGGTCCCGATCTCGGTTCCCGACTCGATTCTCGACGCAAGTCGGAGTACAGCGAACACGCAAAGCGAGCAGCGTGCTGCTCGAAACCCCAGTATAAGTGAGACGCCGTTGATACCCTCCCGCTTGGATGCGCCGCCGTCACGACACGATGCGGGCCATGTGCCGCTACCAAGCGAACCCGCGATCCCCGGGTTGGTCGCCGAGCGCGTTTCTGAGCCGGGCGGTGACCAATGGCCTACGTTTTGGCGTTCGGGTACCGTCCCCGAGATCGTAGCGACTCTGATGGAGTCTATGAGCGACGAAAAGCGCGTGGCGCAGGTGTTCTTGCTGGGCTGGCAGGGAGTTGAACCGAGCCCCGCAATCATGGACTGGATCACCCAACGCGGATTGGGCGGCGTGAAGGTGTTCGGCTGGAACGCAAGCGACCTCACGGCGCTCAGTAAGTCGATCCGCCGGATGCAAGCGGCAGCGCTGGACGGCGAGCACGCGATCCCACTGTTCACCGCGACCGATCAAGAAGGCGGTTGGATCCGCCACATACGCGGGAACACCGCGAGGACCCCGGGTAATATGGCGATTGGAGCCACCGGATTGGCGGACGATGCATACCGCAGCGGGTACTATATCGGTCGAGAGCTTCGCGCGCTCGGCATCAACATGAACTTCGCTCCGACCGTTGATATCTACTCGAACTTAGACGCGCACGTTATCGGCTCCCGCGCGTTCTCCGACGACCCAATTCAAACTGCGGTTCTCGGGAATGCGTTTTTTCGCGGTCTAGAGCACAACCGCGTGATCGCAACGGCCAAGCATTTTCCCGGCCACGGAAGGACCGCCGAGGACTCACACGGGGTGCTGCCGGTCCTGCACTACGCGCTCGAAGACTTACGGAAGAGCGACCTCATACCGTACGAATATCTCATTCGCGAATCAATTCCGGCGATCATGAGCGGGCACCTCAGCTTTCCCGAAATCACTGAGCCCAATCTGCCTGCATCACTGTCGCGTTTTTTTAACACGACGTTGCTGCGCGCAGATCTTGGGTTCGAAGGACTTATTATAACCGACGACCTATGGATGGAGGGTGCCCGCAGTTACGAGCGCCGCAACCGCTTACGCTTCGGCGAGCTGTCACTCAAGGCGCTTGAGGCTGGAGCAGATATGGTGATGCTGTCGCAGACCCCGTCACTCAACGATGAGATCTGGTGGACGGTATTCGGCGAATACCAAGAAAATCCGGAGTTCCGGGAGGAGGTCGATCGCTCGGTAGAACGAGTCTTAACGACCAAGCTACGGTACCTTCGTGACGAGCATAGAGTAACGCTGCAGCCCAACGCCGCGCAGCTGACCCGGCGCGTTCCCGATCCGATTGGACAGGAGTTCTTTCTAGACCACGCTGCCCGCAGCGTCACGGTGTTGCGGGACGATGCGCTCCCCCTAAATCCACAGGCGGCATCACGCGTACTTCTTGTCGGTGGCAACTCGTGGTTTCTGTCCGAGGGGCGGGCACATCTGCCGGGGGCCGACACGCTACGCTTAAGATCGGCGTTCTACAACGTTGCGGGCCAGGATCGCACCGCTATCCGGGAACGCGCTTCGCGGTATGACGTTGTAGTGTTTTGTCTTACAAGCCCGGCTACTCAACAGCTTCTGGATCTGCTCGAGGATCACGACGGAACGGTGATCGTCCTTTCCACCCTGACACCGGCCTACCTTTTCGCCGCCGATTGGGTGGATGCGGCGATCGCGGTATACGGTATCGGGCGCCAGTCGTTCGAGGCGGGTTTCGCCACGCTCACCGGCAGGATTTTCCCCGAGGGTCGCCTGCCGTTTACGCTTCGATCCGGCTGGTGAGTCGCGATGCCCTGGTTCGTTGCAGACAACTCCAGTCTCGACCAGCTTGTATCGTTTCTGATCTCTCAGGAATGGAGCTGTGTCGGGTTTAGCTCTCAGCTTGTGGCCGGACGCAGGGCACGCCTACCCAGTCGCCGCGCAGCGACGGTGCACTGTTACACCTCCGGCGGTCCAACCGGCCAGATTGGCGCGGCCGTGTTGGAGACCTGTCAGGGCTTCTGCTATCCCGTTCTCGGCGGGCTCCCCCACAGCGAACGGCTTGAGGCCGTTGACGCGTTCAAGCACCGTCTGAAACCGGCGCTCAATCGCTACGTTACATTCATGGGACTTGAATGCGATGTCGCGGCGTTCGAAAAGCTTGTGGCAACCCCGCCGCGACATCGGGTGGAGTATTACATGATGCAGGCCACCGGTCCACCCGCAACCGGGCGACCGGCGCAGCTGACACAAGAGCCCTTCGTTCGCCGAGCAGCCACGTCCGACATTAAGCGTCTGCTCCCGTTGCAGTTGGAGTACGAGCGAGAAGAAGTGCTGCTGCCGAACCGCTCACTGAATACCGAGGCGACACGGCGCCAACTGCGTGATGATCTCAAGAGTCAGGTGATCTACCTTGCCGAGCTCAACGGGGTACCAATCGCCAAGGCGGGAACCAACGCACGCGGATTCCGCTATGACCAGATCGGGGGCGTATTCACAGACCGGCAGTATCGCAACCGCGGAGTGGGCGCACACCTGATGAATGTGCTCATGCGGCGTTTACGAGACGAAGGTAAGGCGGTATGCTTGTTCGTCAAGACCCACAACTATGCAGCTCAAAAAATGTACCGGAACCTTGGCTTCAATCGCGGCGAACCGTTCGTGATCTGCTATTACCATTAGCCCGCCAAGTTGTTCCGGTCGACAGGAGTACCGATGGAGGCGGCCAGCGAAGCCACCGCACGACCTATGCGCATCTTGATGATCACCAGTGAAGCGGTTCCGTTTGCGAAGGTGGGAGGATTAGCCGACGTGGTACCGGCGCTTGCTGCTGAGTTGGCGCGCCGGGGCCACGACGTGCGGCTCGTGATGCCCCGCTACCCAGCGACGTCGAGGGATACGGCTGCGCGTATTCCCGGCGCGTTAGGGGTACCTATGGGGATGCACGAGTACTGGACCGAGTTGCTGGAGACCCACCTCCCGAGTACAGAGCCGGCGGTGAAAGTGTACTTCATTGAACACCTGCAGTTGTTTGCAACTGACGCGATCTACGCCAGACCCGGTGAGAGCCATTCACCCGACAACTTGCTCCGCTTTGGTGTCTTGACTCGCGCCGCGTTTCAGCTGTGCCGCAAACTCTCGTGGTATCCTGAGATCGTCCACGCACACGACTGGCCTTCGGCCTTGGCGCCGGTCTATCTGTACACCATTGAAGACAGCGCTCCTTTTCACCGTACCGCGAGCGTCTTCAGCATTCACAACCTCGGCTATCAAGGCGTATTTTCGCTTGATCACCTGCGGCATTTGCCGCTCAGACAGCCTGAGATTGAACGCAGTGGTTTGGAGTTTTTCGGACAGGTGAACTCGCTGAAGGCCGGTATCCTATGCGCCGACACGGTCACGACGGTATCTCCCCGCTACGCGCGTGAGATTCAAGACGAAGCCTACGGTTTCGGACTGGACGGGGTCCTGCGTGAGCGCTCGCTCGACCTGTACGGGATTCTCAACGGAATTGATTACTCCGTTTGGGACTCCGAGAACGATCCATTTCTGCCGGCAGGGTTCTCGCAGCAAGACATGCGCGGAAAAGCCGAGTGCAAGAGTGCGCTGCAACGCTGCTTCGGATTGGAGCGGCGTCCGGGTGCTCCGGTGGTCGGAATGATCGCTCGCCTAGTCGACCAGAAAGGACTCGCCGAGCTCTCTGCACCCGGCTGGGGCTGCCTTCCGGCGGTACTCGCAGAGCTCAACCTGCAGTTTGTAGTTCTCGGAACCGGCGACCCGGGTCACGAAGATCGACTCGCTGAGCTGGCGCGGCGCTACGACAACTTCGCGTATGAACGCACCTTTGACGAGCGCCTCGCACATTTGATCGAAGGCGGGAGCGATCTTTTTCTCATGCCGTCACGCTACGAGCCCTGCGGGCTGAACCAAATGTATAGCCTGCGCTACGGGACACTGCCGATTGCCACTGCAACCGGCGGGCTCCTCGACACCATTGTCGACGCGAGCGACCCCTCCGGGGACGGAACAGGGTTTCTGATTGCACACTGTACACCCGGCGACATTCACAGCGCAATCGCACGCGCAGTCCGGCTATACCACGAGCAGCCCGAGAAGCTTCAGGCTATGCGCGCGCGCGCGATGCGCCGGCGCTTCGATTGGGGACAGTCGGCTGCCGAGTACGAACAAGCGTATCTGCATGCGGTGCAACGCCGGATCAGCCGTTAGCGCACCTGGGGATTCCGGTCAAGCCGTGTCAGAGGCGTTCAGCTTGCGGCGCAAACGCAGCTCGCGATGGGCAAGGTCTCGCGCAGCCGTCGGAGGCCGCTGATGGCGTTGCAGCGCAAGGACGATTTGCAGCGCTTCGTTTGGGTCACGCCGCCGGTGCTCCAGCAGTTTCGCCAACTCCACGCCAGCCTTGAGCTCGCCAAACTGCTCGAAAACCAGCCGCCAAACGCCTTCGGCATCCGTCCAACGGCCGAAATACTTGTACTGCGCACCGAGCAGCAAGCCCGCGCGCGTGCGTACTACAGGGTCCCGTCCGGTATGAAACACTACCTGCCGCAGCATTTCCTCGGCACGTTTGTGCTCAGCGCGCCCGCGGCCGCGGTGCAGTAGCCAAGCGGCCGCCTGTACCACGTCAAACGGTACCGCCTCGCGTTGAATCCAATCCCGCGGGTCCGACAGTATCGCGTGCACCGTCATCAGCAGCTTTGTGAGACTGAGAATATCGTGGTAATGGTGAGCGATAACCGGCTGCAGCACGGCGGGGTCGCCGTCACGCAGGAACTCGAAGTAACGCTCAGGAACCTCCCAGCTCGGAAGATCCTGATCTCGCTCTGTTTCCAAGACATACCGCTCGAGTTCCGAGAGGCTGCAGCCGGGCAGCACCGAGCGCCACAGCCTCCGCGCCGGATACAGCAGATCGAAGTGATGCTGCAGAACGTGCGTACGGCCGTTTAACACGAACCGCGTTTTCAGCTGATGCGCGTCAAAGGCTTTTCCGTTATAGGAGATGTACAGCGCGTCCTGCGGGAACCGTTCGGCGAGCGCGGTAAGGTATGCCGGCTCAGCGCCATACTCCGTGAGCAGAAGCTGCTCCAGCGCCAGAGTATCACCCTCAAGACGTGCCACACCGGCGAGGAACACTTTTGTACCGGCTCCCCCGCTGAGTCCGGTTGTCTCGAGGTCGAAGAAGCGCACCAGCTCAGGAGAGAATTGCGCGGGAAAAAGGATTGAAGCGTCGGTCAGCACTTCGCGCAGTTGCAGCGCCGGCATACGGAGCACCCGCGACCACACCCCATCGGCGAGCGGGGTAAAACCCGGTACGCCTAAAGGCATCGCCGGCTTCCGCGGCGGCGACGGTGCTCGGGACGGGACGGTTTGCCGCATCTTTTTCAACAGCTTCAGTCTATGGTACAGGTCACCGTTCATTGCCGCGGAATCCCCCGTGGTGATGCCCTCCGGCACCGATCGCCGATGTACGCTGAACTCACCAGCGGCATTACGAGTCGCCGACCCACGCGCTCAAGAAGGCAACGACCGCTTCCTTTGGGTTGCCGTCGATCTCCTCTTGTGGATCACGCGGGCCGACGCACGACGGGCACCCCTCGCTGCATTCGCAGTCGCGCACCAGCGATAGCGACGCGCGCAGAATCGTGCCAATCTGCCTAGCAAATGCTTCAGCGAGTCCGATTCCGCCCGGATACGCGTCGTATACATACAGGCACGGTTTGCCGAAGTGCGGGTCCCTCAGACGCTCGGCAGCGCGCAAGTCGGAGCTCTCGCACAGTAAGAACACCGGTGAGACATTCTTCACCAGCGTTCCGATACGAGCGACGGCAGGCACACGCATCGCCGGGTCGATCCCTCGCAGCGCCTTACCCGCGGGGCAGTTGTCATCGAACACCATCGCGAGCGCGCGGGTGTGCATCTCTTCCTCCGGGACGGACACCTCGCCGTACCCTACGTTCTCGTGCGACTGGAACCGAATCTTTTTAAACTTAGCTACCTGCGTACGTACTAGAATGTCGCCGACCACCAGCCGCGCGCCGCAGGAATCGTAGGTGTCATCCTCGTGCAGCACTTTGATATCGCGCTTGACCAGCGCCTCGGTATAGTAATTCACGTCGGTGCGCTCCACCGAGCACTTGCGGTTTTCCAGGTCGAGCTTGGTGACAACGTATTGCTCACCCCGGTGAATGTAGATAGCATTGTCGAACAGCACTTCCTTAGCCGACGGCCGGTCGGTCTCTCCGATCACCGCGTATTCGCCGTTGGTGGTATCCACGATCACCACGTTGTCGGAGGTCGCGCTACGAAGGCTCACAGCTTCGGCCGGGTACGAGCGATCCGACCAATGATACGCACCGGCGCTAAAGCGAACGGTGCCCCCCTCTTCGAGGTGCTGTAGATAGATCTCGCTTGTAGGCGCATACGTTTCTTCAGGGCGCATCGGCAGCTCGAACACCGCACAGCGTAAGTGCGCCATGAGGATATGCAGGTTTTCGGGGTCAACGAACCCCTCTTCCGGCGGCCGCCCAAGGAAGTACTGCGGGTTCTTGACCATGTACTGATCCAGCGGCGAAGAGGAGGCTACCAGCACCGCTACCGATAGGTGCTGCGTACGGCCGGCGCGTCCCGCTTGCTGCCACGAGGAGGAGATTGAGCCGGGAAATCCGGCCATGATCGCTGCGTCTAGCCCACCGATATCAATGCCCAGCTCCAACGCGTTTGTAGACACCACGCCCTGCACCGTTCCATCGCGCAGTCCCGCCTCTATCGCGCGACGTTCACTCGGGAGATAACCGCCGCGATACGCCTCGACGCGAATTCGACCATCGTCAGTATAGAAGTTCTCGAGACTGCCGCGGATATAGGCTGCGATGAGCTCGGTGCGAAGCCGCGACCGTGCAAACACGATTGTCTTCACCCCGGCTTTGAGGAAGCGCAGCGCGATCGAACGCGCCTCCTGAACAACCCCTCGCCGGATACCTTGCACACGATCAACGAACGGCGGATTGTATAGGATCAGATGTTTAGCACCGCTCGGCGAGCCGTTGTTTGCGACGAGCTCCACGCTGCGTTCAACGATACGTTCGGCCAGCTCACGCGGGTTTCCGATTGTCGCAGAACAGCAGATGAACGTTGGGTCAGCGCCATAGAACTCGGCAATACGCCTGAGGCGCCGAATGACATTGGTCATGTGCGAACCAAACACCCCACGGTAGGTGTGAATCTCATCGATCACCACAAAAGTTAGATTTCCAAGAAACTTGATCCACTTAGGATGATTCGGGAGGATTCCGGCGTGCAGCATATCGGGATTCGAGATGATGATCTGCCCGGTTTCGCGCGCCGAGACGCGCACGGAGTCCGGCGTATCGCCGTCGTAGGTGGCGACCTTGACGCCTAACTCCCCGCGCTCCACCGAGAGGTTCAACGCCGCTTGCTGATCCTGACTCAGAGCCTTGGTGGGGAACAAATACAGCGCGCGCGCTTCGGGCCTACTCAGCAATTCCTGCAGAACCGGAAGGTTGTAGCTCAAGGTCTTGCCCGACGCCGTAGGTGTAACCACCACCACATCGCGCCCCGAACGTACCCACCGATAACTCTCGGCCTGATGACTGTACAACCGCTCAACTCCGCTCGCCCGCAATACCGTACGCAGCTTTGGGTGGAGGTCTGCGGGCAACGCGGCGTACCGGCCCCCGCGCGCGGGGATCTCCTGCCAGCGCGAAACACAGCGCATGAACGCGGAATCATCCTTCACTTGCCCTAACACGCGATCAATGGGGCTCATGCAATCTCCGGCCGCTATGGTAGCATGATTGCCACCGAAAACGGAATATGCGAAATGATGCTCGCTCTGCTTGCAGCACTTGGGCCTATTACAGAACTTGCGCTCTATCCGCGGAGGATTCGCTTGACGGTGGTCAATTTTGGCACCTAGAATGTATGCACCATGCACGAGGACAGGCCATGAGTAATGTACTATCAATTGTAATGGGCGGAGGAAAAGGTACGCGGCTGTACCCACTCACAAAAGAGCGCGCAAAGCCGGCGGTACCGTTCGGCGGAAAGTACCGCATCGTCGACATTGCACTGTCGAACAGCATCAACTCCGGGTTCAAGAAGATCTACGTCCTAACGCAGTTCAACTCCGCCTCACTGCATCTTCATATTCTCAACACCTACATTTTCGACTCGTTCACACGCGGGTTCGTAGAAATCCTAGCTGCCGAGCAAACGTTCGAGCACAGCGGCTGGTACGAAGGCACCGCCGACGCCGTGCGCAAAAACCTGGTCCACTTTCGAACGCAAGAGCCGTCACATTACATGATTCTCTCCGGCGATCAACTGTATCGCATGGACCTCGCGGAGTTCTACCGCAGGCATGTGGAAAGCGGCGCCGACGTATCGGTTGCGGCAAACCCGGTCACCCGCGAGCAGGCAGTTGGGTTCGGCATCATCGCGGCCGACCACAGCGCCCGCGTAACCGAGTTTGTCGAAAAGCCCCCGCTCTCACGCGACATCACGCACCTGCGCATTCCACCGGAGATTCAACCTGAAGAGAACATAGAGACTTCCGGCAAAGAGTATCTCGGTTCAATGGGGATTTACTGTTTCAACGCAGCCACCCTTGAGCGCGCACTCGATAACAACATGGACGACTTCGGGAAAGAGATCCTACCGATGTTGATTGACAAGGTGCACGTCAACGCACATATTTTCGGCGGCTTCTGGGAAGACATCGGAACGATTCGCTCCTTTTATGAGACGAACCTCAACCTCACCTCAATCGCACCCGACTTCAACTTCTACGACGAAGATCTGCCGATCTACACACACCGCAGGGATCTTCCCGCTACCAAGATCAACCGTTGCACCATGTCGGAGTGTCTGACTGCAGACGGGTCTATCGTGACCGACGCCACAATTCACCGCTCAATCGTCGGGGTGCGCAGCACCATCAACAGAGGTGCCTCACTCGACGGCGTGGTCTGCATGGGTGCCGACTTCTACGAAGGCTTCGAGATGCAGGCCGACAACGCCCGTAACGGGATCCCGAACATCGGTGTCGGCGAAGGCAGCCGCATCGGAAACACCATCATCGACAAAAATGCGCGCATCGGCGCTAACTGCCGGATTGGACTCGACGATCCCAATCCGGAGGACGGCGATCACCCAACCCATTACACTCGCGACGGCATCGTCATCATCCCCAAGAACGGCGTAGTCCCGCCGGGAACGATAATCCCTTAAAGACGATTTTTTTGAGCCGCGCCGTTCTGCCGCCGGCAGCTTAGCCTCCCGGCGGGTTACCTCTTGGTACGGCGTACCGGCGGTCGAGGAGTCGCCGCCAACTGGGGCAGTAGTTGCCGGTCGGAGTCAGCGAGGTCGTACTGCTCAAGGCGCTCCGATTCCACCCAGGCTACCGTCTCATGCTCGCGCAGCTGAAACCGGTGCGACTGCAACGTCACCACGTAAGCTTCTAATGTAAACGGGGTACCGTTATGCGAGAACTCGGCACTAGCCGCGCAGGGTCCAACCGCGATGTCCACCCCGAGCTCTTCGAGAAACTCGCGGCGTAATGCGTGCTCGGGCTCCTCGCCCGGCTCCAGCTTCCCGCCGGGAAACTCCCATTTTTGACTCAGGCTGCCTCCGGATTTGCGTTTGCCGATAAGAACGCGGCCTTCATCGTCAAACGCAACGCCGGCTACTGACCGGTGCCTGCCCACGGCGCAGTAATCAGAGGAACAAGACTCGTGGAAACACGAGATGCACCAACGCGATCACCGCTCCGACAATCCCTACAGCGGTTCTATTGGCGACAAACACTTTGTCGAGCGTCTCGACCGCGTTCGGCAGCGATTCCGTACGATGGCGATAGAACTGCACCAGCAACGTTATCCCCATCACCAACCCGGCAACGGCCGGCAGAAGGTCCCCAATCACCGGCATGTCGGCTTGCGCCGAGATCAGCTTCAGAAACCCGGTAATGAAGCTCACCGCCCCGAGCCCGAACCAGAATCGCGGCGTCTCGAAAAGGTCGCTGTTGAACACTGCGCTTAACCGTATTCGCGGTTCTAGGAACTCATGCGCAAGGGTGACTCCCGCCAAGAGGTTGACGACAACGGAAATAAGGTAAATTTGATTCATGGCAACTCCCTGTCTTCAGTTTACAGCGCCCAACACTAAGAGTATCGTAGCGGCCGTAAGCGGTCAACTCAAAAACACCGTTAGACGGAAGAGGCAGGCACGCTCAGGCCCGGCTCCACAGTGCCTCGCGCTATCGGCCGACTCGAGTTGAAAGCGTCACACTTTTGTCGTTCATCAGCACCAACGCAGTCACCGTTTCGGAATCCAGCAGATCACGCGATACGCGCTGCTGTACGATACGTGGCTGCTCGCCGCTAGGCACAAGGTCGAACAGCTCTATCACGGCGGGGTGCTTCACGTCGGCCGGGACCCGGACCTGAAAGAACCCCGCATGATCGCCGGGCTGTGTATCCTCGCCGCTTGCTTCTCGTGAAGCGCGCACACGAACCACAACATCGTCATTCTCGTTCACGACCTGCAGCTCAAAGTCGTAGCCGCCGAGCGTTTCCCTGTGCGGTTCCGGAATCAAGAACCCGCGAAACACCACGAACACCACCGCAATGATCACCAGGTCAAACAGCACGATGATTGTACCGCGATGCCGCGAAAACAAAGTTTCACGCTTCTGAGCGGCTTTCCGAGACGACCATGCCTGTCGCTCTTCGCGGTTATAGTTGAACTGATAGCGGGAGTCGGTGAAGCGCTCACGGTCATCCATAACTGCCGTCTCTGCTGCTCCCGTTACGTGGCTCGGACGCGGGTCCAAGATATTCCAGCAGCTCCTCGGCCGCATACCAACTGCGCTCACGCGTGGCCATAGCCCCGGCGCGTTGATGGATCAGCACCCCAAGGCAGGCCGCATGAAGCGGGCCGCACCCGTGTGCAAGCAGCCCGGCGATCACGCCCGCCAGGACATCTCCACTGCCGGCAGTGCCTAAGCCGGGATTCATACCATCAACCACGTATGCCGCCGCGCTCTCAGGATCGGCGATGTAGCATACGTGTGCCTTCAGTACCACAACCGCATTGAGCTCGCCTGCAACGCGCCGCACCGCCTCAACAGGCCGCTCTAACGCATCGGCGCTCGTCCCACCGGCAAGCAGCGTAAACTCGCCGGGGTGCGGTGTCAGCACCCAGCGACCACTTACGGTCGTCACGCGTCCGGCGGCGCGAAGCCTCGCGAGCACGCGCAAACCGTCGGCGTCCAACACCCCCGGCAGCTCACCGGCCATCACCGCCTCAAGCAGCCCGTCACGGTCGGTCGCAAGCCCCCAACCCGGCCCGCACAGCACCGCATGGTAGGGGCCGCCGCGTCTGACCGCTCCTGCAGCCTCCGTCCGGGCCGCTGCGCCGGTATCCTCTGCGGCCGCGTCGCCGGCGCCGCTACCGGCGCCCAACAGCCGCACCACCAGCGAAGGGTAGCGCGACCCGAGCGCCCGATACACCTCGGGGTCAACGAACGCGGTCACGTAGCCGCAGCGCCCGCGTGCAGCCGCAGCGGCGCTCAGCAGTAGCGCTCCTGCGGTCCCGGCGGCGCCACCGAACACCGCAAGCGACCCGCGCGTGTTCTTGTAAGCTTCGGCCGCGCTTACGGGAAGTAGTTGAAGGCGGTCGGCGTCTCCCAAGAGCCGCACACCGCTTTCGCAGGAATGCAGCAGTTGGGGCGGGAATCCAATTGAGACGGTCTCGATCTCTCCGCAAAACGGCCGCGCGTACGGCAAGTACAGCGCTTGTTTCGGAAGCTCCACCGTCAGGGTTATATCCGCGCGTACGGCGGTGAAGCCCCGCTTAAACGTATCGCCTACTCCGCTCGGCACATCAATCGCGACGATCACCGCGTCGCAGGTATTGAGCTCCTCAATCAACGCTGCGGTCGATCCCCGCACCGCACCGCTCAAACCGGTTCCGAGCAGACCATCGACCACCCAGTCGGCCTCGCCGATCAAAGCGTGGGCATCCTCCGGATCCTCGTCGTACACCGTGATTGGAACACCAAGAGCCTCACACGCCGCCGCGTGCACCGCAGCCGGGCCGCGATCGGGTCTCCGCGTCAACACTACCGCCAAAGCGAATCGCCCCTCGAGCCACGCCGCGCGCGCTATCACCAACGCGTCGCCGCCGTTGTTGCCGATCCCGGCCACAATCACCAGCCGCGCATCATTGCTCAGACGCGGCCCGGCCCATGCAAGCATGCGTGCCCAGATACGCTGCCCGGCGTTCTCCATCAACACCAGCTCCGGGATGGAGTACTCCTGCCGCGTGCGGGCGTCGACCGCGCTCATCTCCGCCGACGACGGCAGCGGTGTTCCTGCCGAGGAGATGCTACCCATTGGCCCTCCGTTACCGACCCGAAATCAGTCGGTCGCTGCGCCACCACACTACTCGGGCGTCTTCGTTTCCGACAAGCAGCGCCGACAGAATACCGTCGGCGGTCAAGTGAAAGGATTTCATCAAGAGATCCGGCTCGGGGATCTCAATTAGACGGCGCGAGATAACGCGGCCTTCAGAGTTCATAATCATCAGTTGGATACGCGTCGCGCCTTCGCGACTCAGCAGAAAAAACGTCTCACCTGCGGCGGTTCCGACAAGCTCGTAGAGGAACTGCACCTCTCGCTGATCGAACACACTATGACCCGGACGCCGTCGAATGTTTTCCGGAATGTCTACATAACCCTCGTAGCGCCCGCTCTCGAGCTCCAGCCGGTAGATTCGTGACGCGTAGGTCTCAATCCCGTAGGTCGCCTCTGTTTCCTCGTCCACCGACTCACGGTAGTAGTTCAGATGCAGGTACAGCCGGTGGTGCTCGCGGTCGGGCCTGATGCTTTCCAGGATCGGGATGAGATTGTCTTCACCTGAAACCAACGGAAGCCTATCGTTGGGTACCTCAATCTCATAGAGCGGTTCGCCCTCAGGCGTAAACCAATACACGATCCAGGTATCGAGCGTATGTGAGATCACGATGATCTCATCGCGTTCGTTGACGTGAATGCTCTCGATATGCGGGAACGGACTGCCGCCGACGCCCTCTTGACCGAGGTAGTCGATAAGCCGGCCTTGCGGCGAGAACCGCAAGACCTGCCGATTAAGACTGGCCGCTCGTTCTTCATCGTAGGTAGCGCGCTCGGGGGGCAGATAGTCTTCCACCAGCACTTGCTTCTGATTACCGACCGCAATCTCTCCGATCTGGTGAAAGTGATACGGATACGCGCGTCTATTGATCAGCGTTCCAGGCTGTTGCGAAGCCTGCAGCTGTACCGGGCGCGGATTCTCATCGGGGTTATACAAGAGCGTCAGCAGGTCGCCGTAACTGGTGAACTGCATGACCTTGTTCGCCGAGGCATTGCCCACGAAAAAGCGACCGTCACGCATGAACAGGCGCGTTTCGTGGCGCAGCGGTTGCCCCGGTCCGTGGAAGACATCGAGTTGATCCTCCATCTTCCCGAGCTCAATACGAAAAAGGTCTTCACGGCTGAGTGATAGAACCTCATGCCTCGAACATCCACCGGCAATAACAATGAGGCCGACACTCACCAAGAGTGCGGTAACCGGAAACACGCGGGGTTCCATACGCGAAATAGTAGCCACCGAGGCGGCAGGTGTCAATCTTGACCGGTGTTTCCCATACATACTACAGTTATCGTATGATTCATAAGATCATCGATCTCGTATTCGGGTCGAAACACGAACAGGATTTGAAAGCACTCTTACCGATCGTGCACGAAATAAACGCTCTTGAGCAATGGGCAGTCTCCTTATCGCCGGAAATGTTTCCGCAGGAGACTGAGAAACTGAAAGCACGTCACGCCGCCGGCGAGTCGCTAGACGACCTCTTGCCCGCCGCTTACGCCTTGGTGCGCGAAGCCGCACGGCGCGTCTTGGGCGAGCGCTTGTACGATGTTCAGCTGCTCGGCGGCATCGTGCTTCATCAGGGCAAGATTATGGAGATGAAAACCGGCGAAGGCAAGACCGTGTCGTCGGTCACTGCTGCCTATCTCAACGCGCTTCCCGGCGAGGGCGTACACATTGTTACAGTAAACGAGTATCTCGCCGAACGCGATGCCGCCTGGATGGGACCGGTGTTCAGCTATCTCGGGCTCACAGTGGGCTGGATCGTCTCACGCATGGAGAACGAGGCGCGCAAAGAAGCATATCAACGCGACATCACCTACGGCACCAACAGCGAGTTCGGTTTTGATTATCTGCGCGATAACATGGCCTTTGATCATAGCCGCAAAGTGCAGCCCGGGCACCATTACGCAATCGTGGACGAGATTGACTCTATCCTCATCGATGAGGCGCGTACGCCGCTGATTATCTCCGGTGCGGCCGAGGACGACACACGCAAGTACGTTGAGGTGGATAGGATTGCACGCGACTTGGTGGAGTGCGACAAGGATCCGGAAACCGAGGATTACCCCGATGAGCCGGTCGGCGATTACAAGCTCGATGAGAAGAGCCGCAAAGTAAGCTTCACCGACCAAGGGCTCAACCATATGGAAGAGCTGTTGATGAAGCGCAAGATCATCACCTCTTCGTTGTTCTTGGAAGAGAACTTTGAGTACATCCACTACTTCACCCAGGCGCTGCGTGCACAGCGGTTGTTTCACCGCGACACCCACTACGTGGTGAGTGAGGGGCAAGTGCAGATCGTCGATGAGTTCACCGGACGCATTCTGCACGGCAGAAGGTACTCCGACGGGCTGCACCAGGCGATCGAGGCCAAAGAAGGTATCCGCATAGCACAACGCAACCGCACGCTCGCCACCATCACGCTGCAGAACTTCTTCCGAATGTACGCCAAGCTTTCCGGAATGACCGGGACGGCGGAAACCGAAGCAAAAGAGTTCGGCATGATCTACGGACTTGACGTTGTCGTGATTCCCAGCAACCGGCCGCTCGCACGCGTCGATCAGGATGACGTTATTTACGTAAACGAAAACGCCAAGTATCAGGCCATCGCCGGAGAGATCAAGCGGGTAAACGAGAAGGGGCAACCCATGCTGATAGGTACCGCCTCGATCGAGCGTTCTGAGAAGCTGTCGAATGTCTTAACGAGGACCGGTGTGCGGCACGAAGTCCTGAACGCCAAGAATCACGCCCGCGAGGCATTGATCATCGCTGAAGCCGGCGCCAAAGGCGCGGTCACGATAGCGACCAACATGGCCGGACGCGGCACCGACATCAAGCTCGGAGGAAACCCTGAGTTTCGTGCGCGCCGCAAGGCCGGCACCGCGGCTGACGAGAACACTTACAACCGCGTTTACCCCCACGAGTATCAAAAGTGGCGCGGTGACTACGAAGAGGTTCGCAGCCTCGGCGGATTGTACGTATTGGGTACCGAGCGCCACGAATCGCGACGCATCGATAACCAGCTGCGCGGACGCTCCGGCCGTCAGGGTGACCCGGGTGAGTCGCGCTTTTTCCTCTCTATGGATGACGACCTCATGCGCTTGTTCGGGCGCGGTTCAGACCGCTTGAAGTCGATCATGCAGCGAGGGATGGAGGAAGACGAGCCGCTGAACCACCGCTTTATCAACCGCACGATTGAGTCGGCGCAGTCAAAGGTTGAGGAGCGCAACTTCGATATTCGCAAGCACCTGTTGGAGTACGACGACGTGCTCAACGAGCAGCGCAAGCTGATCTACAATCAACGCGACGCAATCCTCAGCGACGACAACCTCATTGAACGCGTGTGGCGCAGCGCCGTCGAAGTGGTCGATGAGCTGATCCAGCCGTATGTACAGTCCCGCGGCGAGGACGCGCAGTTGCTGCACGAGTTTCTCACCGGGCTGCACGACACCTTGTTTTTCACCACCGAAACAAGCGAGCCGGAGCTCGCCGTTCTGAATCCGGAGCAGCTCAGAGAGCAGATCGTCGGAGAGATCTGGTCCGACCTGAAGAACAAGGCCGGGATCGCCGGCCACGAACAACTGAATCTTGCAATCCGCGACGCATACCTTCGCAGCATCGACAAACGCTGGCAGGACCACCTTGAAAACCTCGAGGCGCTGCGTGAAGCGGTGTACCTGCGAAGCTACGCCCAAAAGAACCCTTTGCTCGAGTACAAACTAGAAGGATTTCAGATCTTCGACCAACTGATTTACGATATCCGCACCTCCATCGCGCGCAAGGTAATAGCGGTTAAAGCCGAAGGCATCGGTCGACCGACAGTGCGGCGTGAGGCGGCGCCGGCCGGAACTCCTATGCACAACCAGATGCAGGTATTCGCCGCCGGCGGCCGCGGCGGGGACGGCGCTCCCGCACAGAGCGGTGGAGGAGCAGCAACCGCGACCGCAACCCGGCCACAAAAGGGGCAAGTGACGCGTACATACCCGAAGGTGGGACGCAACGACCCCTGCCCATGTGGCAGCGGCAAAAAGTACAAGCACTGTCACGGCCGCTAAGCACCGCGCGCAAAAAAAGGCCGGCTGAGGATCGCTCGGCCGGCGCTTCGAAAACCGGGATTGAACCGCGCCTTAAGGCTGCCGCTCGGCAGCCGGCGGGGGCAACGCCTCAGGCTCGGTCGTGTACGCGTTGATAAAGGTGAACAGTGCGAGCATACATACCACCGCGATGGCGAGCTTCCGCATGTCGTACCCTCCCTTGCCAAAGTATTCTTCTACTACGTTTTTTTCTTTCCAACCGCAGTATATCAGTTATCGAAGGTGCCGCATAGGGTCGACGAACTGCCCATTTTCGATAATCGAAAAATGCAGATGCGGTCCGGTGCTGCGGCCGCTACTCCCCAACGCCCCCACCTGCTGCCCCTGAGACAGATACTGTCCTGTTGACACCGCGATGCGGTCAAGGTGCGCGTACAGGGTTTGGAATCCGCGCGGATGCCGCATAATCACGAACTTGCCGTAGTTGCCCGGTTGGTTCTCTACGTGAACAACACGTCCGGACATCGCGGCACGCACCGGAGTGCCGGCGCGATTAACGACATCGATTCCGTTGTGGAAGCGGCGCGTACCGGTAAACGGGTCACTACGCATCCCAAACCCGCTGCTTATGCGCCCCCGCACCGGCCAGCGGAACGCGTCGCCGAGGATGATCGCGATCTCGGTAGCGTTCATACGCGCGTCGGGCACGAACAAGAGATCGCCAGGGTCAATGCGAGTGGAGTCAAGGTCGTTTGCATCCAACAGGCCATTCACAGAGCTCCCGTAAGCGCGGGCAATACCTTCCAGCGACTCCCCCCGCCCTACCGTGTGCAACACACCGTCCCGGTTCGGCACCTTGATGGTGTCACCCGCGCGCATGCGGCGTGCGTCCGAGATGCGGTTGAAGCTTACCAAGGTATCCAGGCGCAGGCCTTCACGCGATGCGATCGCCCCTAAGGTGTCGCCGGAGACAAGTTCGTACTCGCTTGTGTCAATACTCAGGAAGCCGCTTACGTCAACATCGACCGCTGCCTCGTAGTAGCGCCCATCGCGAGAGGCAAGATGCGTGCGCAGCGGGTCCATTGCGTTGCCGGACGGCAAGGTGATCTGAGGAGCGGGCTCCAGCATCCCGTACAACGGCTGGCCAGGCTGGAGCACCAGTGCGATCACCAGCACGGCCAAAACAATCGATGCGCCGAAAGCCAAATGCAGTTCGCTCGGGCGCGGCAGCGTGAACCAACGCCGAATGCGTTCCGCCGACTGCAATCCTGCCCGAGTGAAACGCCGACGCAGGCGCAGCCGGAGAGCGGGCTGATCAGACAGTGCCCCCGTCTGACGGCGCTTGACCCGTGGCAATTTCGATTGTACGCGCTGCGACGAAAGGCTGAAGCCGGGAGGTCGTTGGGGGGGGTCAGAGCCACGGCGTACGTAGCGTTTGATGCTCAGCAACTGCTCTCCTGTCTGCACAGTCGCGGCAGTGACGCGACGCAAGCCATTTACACCGGCTCTACGCCGCCCGACCGATTGGCGTTCAATGACCGATTGCATAGTATTCTACATATCGACATTCTTGCAAGCGCATATTATAGTTGGACACCGGAACGAACATGAAATCGCGGGACACCCTAACCATTATCGCGCCGCCGACTCTCATCGCGGTAGTTCTGATGGCGGCCGCGGTTCAGGCGGTTCAAGTAGAAGGCGTTTCAATGAGCCCGACGCTACCGCACGGTCGCACCATGTTAGTCAACCGCGCCGCTTATGGTTTGCGATTACCGGTTATCAATCGATACCTGACCACGTGGCACACTCCTCGGAACGGCGATATTATCGTGTATAACACTCCGGACGATGATAGTATTGTGGTAAAGCGCTTGGTGGCGGGGCCTGGTGAACGTTTTCAGCTTTTGGGGCGTCGAATGCTCGTCGGTGATTCGGAGTATGAGCTCTCAACGTATTCGCACGCCCAACTGCAGCAGTTCGCTCGGATTCCCGACGGTATGGTGTTTACAGCCGGCGAGAACGCTGCCCGCTCGCGAGACTCACGTCATTACGGCCTTGTGCCGATTGAAAGCATTCGCGGGCGTGTTCTGATCACGCCGTTCGGACCGTAGAGAATTATGGAGCAACCTGTACGCACCCGCTATATCGTGGTTTTCATCTGCCTGGCATTGTTCGCCGGTATGCTCGCGGTGCGCTACGCCGACATCATGCTGTTCTCGCAGACCGGTCGTCGCTCCGCCGGCTCAACCATCTCTGCGACGGTTGAGCGAGGGCCGATTCTCGACCGCAACGGCAAGATCCTCGCGATCCAAACCGAGCTCAACAACGTAACTGCGTGGACACCCGACGTGCGAGATCCGGAAGAGACTGCCCGTTTACTCGCAGAGGCCCTGGAGACCGATTATCGGCGGCTGTACGAGCAGCTCACAAGGACAGCCGGTTACGTAGTGCTCGAGCGGGCGATCTCGCCGACCCAGAGTCAGCGAATCGAAGAGCTTCGCGCTGAGCGGCGCATATCGGGCATCCACCTGCGTGGGGAAAGCGGCCGCAGTTACCCCGGAGGAACCACCGCCGCAGCGGCCCTGGGGTACGTTGGAATCGACAACACCGGCCTGAGTGGAATCGAATACGCGTACAACGAGGTACTCTCCCCACCGGGCGAAGGGGAGCGCGGGGAAACCCGCTACGGCAACCAGCTTTTTCTTACGTTAGATCTCAACATACAGAGCTTGGTGGATGAGATCGTACAGGACACACTCGAGCGCGAACGCGCAGTATCGGTTGTCATGCTGGCGATGGATGCGAACACCGGCGAGATCCTGGCCTACTCCAGTGCCCCGGGCTACGATCCAAACAACTTCACAGAGTATAGCGCCGCCCAGCGCCAGAACTCCCCTATCCATAGAATCTACGAGCCCGGCTCGGTGTTCAAGATATTCTCGATCGCCGCAATCATGGAGCTAGGCGGAATCACCGGCCGAGATAGATTTCATACTTCCGGCGGCTACCGGCCCGAGAACGCTGCGTTTAAAATCCGTGACCTCGGCGATTACGGTACCATCGATACTCAAGGGATTATTCGTTACTCCAGCAATGTCGGAGCGGCGTACGCCTCCGAAACTGTCGATTCCGAGAGCTTTTATCGAATGCTGCAGATGTTCGGGTTCGGCGACAAGACCGGCATTGAGTTCAGCGGT
>PWQX01000278.1 GCA_003556605.1 Spirochaetaceae bacterium | reverse complement strand
TAACCATCGACCAAGATGAGCGCGCCGCCATTTACACCGAGCTGCACAGGTACATGTTTGAAAACCCGCCGTTCATTTATCTCTATGTGCCCGAGACGTTTGAGGCGATCCGCGACAATGTGGTGGACTATCGTCCCCGTGCTGCTGAAGATTACTTTTTGATGTTCACCTCCATTGAGTAGGTGTATGTGAACTAAGACGACAGTGCTCCCCGCCGAGGGCGGGGAGCGTGCTTGTCGAGCTATCGACAGGGATAGTCAATGCAGCGATATCTATTCACTCGAGTGATCCAGTCGGGGCTGCTCATGCTCGGTGTTCTTGTGATCACCTTCTTCATGGTGCGTCTGACCGGTGACCCGGCGCGCACCATGGTTCCGCGTGATGCCTCGCCCGAACGAGTTGAGCAGATGCGTGTAGCGATGGGCTTTGACGATCCGCTGATCATTCAGTTCGCCCGTTACGTGGGCGGAGCGGTTCGCGGCGATTTCGGGCAGTCGCTGCACTACCGTGCTCCGTCTATGCGACTGGTGCTTGAGCGGGTGCCGGCCACAATCCAGCTGACGCTGGCTGCTCTCGGTTTCGCGCTTCTGTTCTCGGTGCCGCTGGGAATAATCGGCGGCTCGCGTCCGGGAACCATTTGGGACACGCTCGCGCGAGGTTTTGGATTGCTCGGCCAGACGGTGCCGAACTTCTGGCTCGCGCTCATGTTGATTGTCGTGTTCTCGGTGGAACTGCGCTGGTTTCCCACCTTTGGACGCAGCGGGTTCGCTTCGGTTGTCCTGCCGGCGGTAGCTCTGGGGTTCTTCCCGCTCGGGCAGTTCACCCGCTTAATTCGATCGGCGGTTCTTGAAGTCCGTAGTGAGGATTATATCCGGACCGCGTATAGCAAGGGCATCGAGGAATGGCAAGTGTTGTCGCGGCACATCTTTCGCAATGTCTCAATTACACTTGTCAGCATTCTGGGTGTGCAGTTCGGGTACATGCTCGGCGGGTCGATCTACATCGAGAGCATTTTTGCATGGCCCGGGATCGGGAGGATGATCAATGAGGCGGTGCAGGCAAGAGATTTCCCCTTAGTTCAAGCGATTGCCGTCTTCAGCGCCGGATTCGTCGTTGTGCTGAACTTGCTGACCGATATAGCGTATGCACTGATTGACCCGAGGATTCGCTATGAGGATTGATGCGCTTGACCAAGAGAATGTGCGCTCACCGTTTCAGCGCGCGTTACGGATTGTTCTCAGGGACAAAACCGGTCTTATAGGGGTATTTCTTTTCGGCACTGTGCTGTTTTGCGCGGTTTTCGCTGCCTATATTGTGCCCCACAGCCCAATTGAACAGAATCTTCGCATCAGCCGTCAGCCGCCGGGGTGGCATGAAGCGGGAGATTGGGAGTATCCGCTCGGTACCGATAATTTGGGCCGCGATATGCTGAGCCGCATTATTTACGGCTCACGCGTGTCGCTGACGGTAGGGTTCTTCGGCGTTCTGATCGCAATGAGTATCGGGATGTTGCTGGGTTTGGTCGCAGGCTACCTGGGGGGAACAATCGACAACGTCATAATGGGTGTCGCTAACCTGTTCCTGGCGATCCCGTATCTGCTCCTGGTGGTTGTTGTGGCGGCAGTGCTGGGACGCAGTCTCATAAACGTTATCTTGATTTTCGGATTCACCAACGCGCCGCTGTTTGTGCGAATAACGCGAGGGGAAGTGCTGCGCATCCGGAAGTCCGGGTACGTGGAGTCGGCTGTTAGTCTAGGGGCAAAGCCGGGACGGATCATCTTTGGGCATATCTTGCCCAATCTTATTGGGCCGCTTCTGACTGTTGCGACATTTGAAATGTCGGGAATGATCTTCTACGAGGCGGGGCTCGGGTTTCTCGGCTTGAGCGTGCCCCCGGGCATCCCCAGCTGGGGCAACATGCTCGCGGCGGGGAGGCAGTACATCCAGTTCTCGCCGTGGATCGCTGCATTTCCCGGACTCGCGATTGTCTTCACTTCGCTCGGCATGAACCTCTTAGGTGACTGGCTGCGCGATGTTCTTGACCCACGCATGCGAAGGAGCGCCTCGTGACCGGTGATACGGTGCTCCAGGTGCGGAATCTTGCCGTTGAGTTCGACAGTATCGACGGGACTGTTCACGCAGTCAATAATGTCTCGTTCGACCTGAAACGCGGACAGACTCTCGGCGTTGTCGGCGAGAGTGGGAGCGGTAAGAGTGTGTCGATGATGTCGTTGCTGCGCCTTATTGCTGAACCACCGGGTAAAATAACGTCCGGATCGGCGGTTTTTTTGCCCCGCAACGGTGAACCGGTAGATTTGCTGCAGCTACCAAAACGGTGGCTTGCCCGGATTCGTGGTGATCGAATCGGGTTCGTATTTCAGGACCCCATGAGCTCTTTGAATCCGCTTATGACCGTGGGTGAGCAGATAGCCGAGTCGGTGCGAAAGCACACCGAGTTACAGGGTAGTGTTTGCCGTGACCGCGCAGTAGAGCTGCTTGAACACGTGGGTATTCCGGGAGCGGCCGAACGATATAATAATTACCCCCATCAATTCTCGGGAGGCATGCGGCAGCGTGTTATGATTGCGATAGCGATTGCATGTAATCCCGACATCATTATCGCCGACGAGCCCACTACTGCCTTGGACGTCACGGTTCAGGCTGAAATCGTTGACCGAATGCAGAAGCTGACCAAAGAGCTGTCCATCTCGGTTATCTGGATCTCGCACGATCTCGGCGTGGTCGCCGGCATCGCGGATGTGCTCATGGTCATGTACGGCGGCAGCGTGGTGGAGCGCGGAGAGATCTCACGGGTGTACAGCCATCCGCGGCATCCCTATACTATCGGGCTGCTGGGCGCGCTTCCCAAGCTTGGCGCTGCTCAGAAGCGGCTTGTCAATATCGGCGGTTCGCCGCCGAGTCTGTTTTCGCCCCCGCGTCAGTGCGCTTTTGCCGCTCGGTGTCCGTGGGTGTTCGACCGTTGCAAAGCTGAACGTCCACCTCTGTTTTTCGCTACGGGCTCACACAGTGAGGATCCGTCGGCGCATGGACACGTAACTGCTTGCTTTTACGATCTGGAAAAAGACCGCCGCCGCGATCCGGATGAAACGGGGATCGATGTAACGGCTTTCGAGGTGGGGCAACAAGGGTAAGCGATGATTGATCGACCCTATGTACGTGTAGATGAGCTGACGCAGCATTTCCCGATCAAGCGGGGAGTGGTTATCAGTCGAAAAGTCGGGGCGGTGAAGGCGGTTGACGGTGTCAGTTTCACGATCCGCTCCGGTGAAACGCTGGGACTGGTGGGGGAAAGCGGCTGCGGTAAGTCAACCACCGGGCGCAGCATCCTGCGGCTGTACCGCCCTACCTCCGGACGGGTCTTGTTGGACGATGTTGATATCACCGCGCTGAAGCCTGATGAATTGCGAGAGATGCGCCCAAAGATGCAGATGATCTTTCAGGACTCCTACTCGTCGCTAAATCCGCGTCACTCGGTCGCCAAAATCGTCGCCGAACCCATGGTAATACAGGGTGAAAAAGACGGGACCAAACTACGCCACCGTGTTCAGGAGCTGCTGGATCTCGTTGGGTTAGATGCGGATCACGCGAAGCGGTTTCCGCACGAGTTCTCGGGCGGCCAGCGACAGCGAATCGGTATTGCCCGGGCGCTTGCGCTGAACCCTAGCTTTGTTGTGTGCGACGAGCCTATCTCTGCGCTCGATGTTTCCATCCAGGCTCAGGTCGTGAACCTGCTTGCGGCGCTGCAGCGCGAGCTCGGGCTAACGTATCTCTTCATAGCACACGATCTGAGCATGGTGCGCCATATCTCACATCGTATTGCGGTCATGTATCTTGGCCGCATCATGGAGCAGGCTGATTACGACGAGTTATTCCGGATGCCGATGCATCCCTATACTCAGTCGCTGATGTCGGCGGTTCCAATTCCGGAACCGAGCGTCGAGAAGGCCCGCACCCGTATGATTCTCAAGGGGGATGTACCCAGTCCGGCGAGACCACCGTCCGGCTGCGTATTCCACACGCGTTGCCCGTTCGCTACCGAGCGGTGCAGCTTCGAAGTGCCGGAACCGCGCGAGATTCGCGACCGGCATGCAGTTGCCTGCCACAACGTCGATGATGTCTTCGTTGGGTCGCAAATTGAAGCCCAGCGTAGCGCGATCGTGGAAAGCCTGGAGAGCGCCGCCGGCGAGGGCCCCGATCGGGCGTTTGCCTCCATGGATACCGGCGCATAACCCTCTCATGCAGTGCCCCATACCAATCGCACTACCGCGCTGTTATCGGCCGCGCCCGGAAGTCGCTCAGGTCGTGTATCGGCGGCGGCTGCAAGCGGCTGGGGGGTTCCAATCAGTTACGGCACTCAGGACCAGCTGCGCTCCGGGAACCGTACGACCATGTGCAGTTGCGCCGGTTCCCCGGCGGGGTTGCTGATGGTGTGGTGCAGGTCACAATTGTAAATGACAAAATCACCCGGATGCAGGTGCGCTTTGCGCCCCCCAACATGTACCGTAATGGTTCCCGACAGCACCGTGAGGTACTCTTCTGTGCCGGGCGCGTGCGGTTCGGAATCGAGCACGGCGCCCGGCTCAAAATCCAGCATGTAGATCTCGAGCGCTTCGGCCATATCCAGCGGTGAGAGCACGCGGATGCTCGGCCCGTCTTCGCTGGTTGCCAGCTGCGGGACATCGTCTGAGTGCGTGATGGCAAAGCGGCGCAGCGGCTGCGTGCCGCCCTTCAGCAGCGCATCAAGCTCAACCCCGAGCGCTCGCGTAATCTTCCAGACTGTGGCGAGAGTGGGGTTGACCGCTTCGTTCTCAATCTGCCCGAGCATGTTGAGCGTGACTCCGCTCTTTTCGGCAAGCATTTCAAGCGTTAATCCTTGTTCTTCACGAGCCTGGCGGAGATGGGCACCTATTTCCGGATGGTGTTTGGCGTTCACTCTGACGCTCCTTGACAGCTGCCGACAGCGTAATCTACCATTATACATGCTATCCTAAAGTACCTGTGTTCTCGCTGTCAATCTTTCTGCGGATAAGGGGTTGGTATGCAGATTCTGTTAACCGGAGCTCTCGGTCAGTTGGGGTCGGAGTTGGTCGCGGCGTTGCGCGAGCGCTACGGGGAGGACGCTGTTGTTCTCACCGACGTGCGTGCAGATCCCGAATCCGAATTGACGGCAGTGGGGCCCTATCACAGCGTCGACTGCCGCGACGGGAATGCGTTGCTCGAGGTGGTGCGCCGCTATCGGGTGAAGCGCATCTATCACCTGGCGGCGCTGCTATCGGCGGTGGGAGAGCAGCGTCCCGACGACGCTTGGGATATCAACGTCAACGGACTGCGAGCGGTACTGGAGGTCTCGCGCGGAGAAGGCTGTTCGGTCTTCACCCCAAGCTCAATCGGGGCGTTCGGCCCCAACACACCAAAGGACTATACTCCGCAAGATACCATTCAGCGCCCCACTTCGGTGTACGGAATTACCAAGGTCACCGGGGAGCTGCTGTGCGACTATTACTACCGCCGTTACGGGCTCGACACGCGCGGGGTTCGATACCCCGGGATTATCTCGAACGTCACGCCGCCGGGAGGAGGCACCACCGATTACGCGGTTGAGATCTACTACGCGGCGGTACGTGATAAGCGTTATCGTTGTTTCCTCAAGGGCGACACGTACCTTGACATGATGTACATGCCCGACGCGGTGAAAGCCGCGATTGACATTATGGAGGCCGATCCGGCACGCTTGCGCCACCGCAACGCGTTCAACGTCAGCGCCATGAGCTTCTCGCCGGAGGAGCAGGCGGCCTATATTCGCAAATACGTGCCCGAGTTCGAGATCACGTACGACATCGATCCGGTGCGTCAGGCCATCGCAAACTCGTGGCCGAACACGCTGGAAGACTACGCCGCGCGGGTGGAATGGGACTGGCGGCCGCAGTACGATCTAGATGCGATGACACGCGATATGCTGACCGTGCTGCGCGCGCGTTTTGAGAAATAAGGAGGGCGGTCAGAATGCGCGAGATCAAAGAGCTGCTACAGACAGAAATTGAGAACGCCAAGGAGAGCAAGACCTACAAGTACGAAACCGTGCTCGGCAGCGCCCAGGGCGGGGAGGTGCGGGTCGCGACTCGGCGGACGGTGATGCTCGCCGCGAATAACTACCTAGGATTGGCCGATCACCCTGAGGTGAAGCGGGCCGCGATCGATGCTTTAGAGCATTACGGGAACGGCATGGCAAGCGTACGCTTTATCTGCGGCACGCAGGAGCTGCATCTGGAGCTCGAGAGGGCGATCGCGCAGTTCATCGGCACCGAGGATAGCATTCTGTTCTCCTCGTGCTTTGCGGCGAATATGGCCTTTTTTCAGGCAATCACGAACGAGGCGCTTGGCTACGGCGAGTGGAAGGATGTGTTGTACAACGACAAGCTCAATCACGCCTCAATTATCGACGGCCAGCGGTTGTGCCGCCGGCAGAGCACCGTCAAGCGTATTTACGAGCATTGCGATATGAGCGAGCTCGAGCAAATGCTCATCGAGGATCTGGAGAAGCCCTACCGGGTTCGCATGATCGTCACCGACGGTGTGTTTAGTATGGAAGGCGACCTCGCCCCGCTCGACAGCCTGGTCGACCTCGCGAGACGCTATGGTGCGCTGCTTTTCGTGGATGACTGCCACGGACACGGGGTGGTTGGTGCCGGCGGTCACGGTACGGCGGAGGTGTGTAACGTTCTCGGGGAGCTTGACGTCATTACCGGTACGCTCGGCAAAGCGATCAGCGGTTCGGTGGGGGGCTTCATCGGCGGTTCACGCGTGATGGTAGAGTATCTTAGGCAAAAGGCGCGGCCCTACACCTTTTCGAACTCGATTCCGCCGGCAGTCGCGGCTGCGGCGTTGGCTTCAATTCGGTTGCTGCAGCGCGACCCGGCACCGGTTCAGCGCCTGCGCGAAAACACTCACTACTTCCGCGAGCGTATCGAGCAGTTGGGTTTCACGATACTTCCCGGTGAGCATCCGATCGTGCCGATCATGCTCGGTGAGGCCGCGCTCGCGATGGACATGAGCTCGCAACTACTGCAGCACGGGGTGTACGTAAAGGGACTGTGGTTCCCCGTGGTGCCGCCGGGTGAGGCGCGGCTGCGCGCGCAGATTTCGGCCGCGCATACACGTGAGCAGCTGGACCGCGCGTTGGAGGCGTTTGAAGTCATTGGCCGAGAGCTGGATGCAGTATAGCGAGCGTTATCTGCGATGGTGTTGCGTGTGTCCGCGCGCATGCGAGGTGGACCGTATCGCCGGTCAGCGGGGGTGGTGTCGGCTTGACGCTACCCCGCGTATCGCTGCTGCGCAGTTGCACATGGGCGAGGAGCGGCCGCTGGTAGGGCGGCGTGGGTCGGGCACCATTTTCTTCTCCTCCTGTAACCTGCGCTGCGTCTTCTGCCAGAACTCCGACATCTCAGACGGCAACGTGGGGCGTGACATCAGCGTGCAGGAGCTCGCCGAGACAATGCTGCGGCTGGAGGTTGCCGGCGCCGAGAATATCAATCTAGTGACCCCCACACACCAGGCACCGATGATTCTAGATGCGCTCAAGATTGCGCGGCATCGCGGGCTTCAACTGCCGCTGGTGTACAACAGCGGAGGGTTCGATGAGCCGAATTTCCTCGCCGAGCTCGAGGGACACATTGATATTTACATGCCGGACATGAAGTTCAATGACCCTGACCTCGCCGAGCGCTACGTGGGGACCCGCTCGTACCCCGAGTACAACCGCGCGGCGGTGCGTGAGATGCACCGGCAAGTCGGCGACCTCGAGCTTGACCAACGCGGAGTTGCGCGGCGCGGATTGCTGGTGCGGCATCTGGCAATGCCGAGCTCAGCCGATGACTCGCGGGCGATCATTGAGTTTGTCGCCAACGAGATCTCCGTCAATACGTATATCAACATCATGGGGCAGTATCACCCGGCTCACCACGCACATTCGTACCCGGAGCTTCGCGCACGACCAGCTCGCGGCGCGATAGCGCAGTTGCATGACTTCGCGCGTAAGTGCGGTTTGCACCGCCTTGCCGATTAGTGCGGTGCAACCGGTGAGGTGAGGCTGGTGGGGGGATAAGGAGGAGTGATGAAGCGCATCGGGATAATCGGGGGTAGCGGGCTTGATAACCCGGCCATCTTGCAGGAAGCGGAGGAGAGGTTCAGCAACACGCCGTACGGCCGGCCGAGCTCGCCGTTGAAGATCGGGCGGATCGACGACACCGAAGCAGTGCTGCTGGCGCGTCACGGGCGCGGGCATACGATCCCGCCTACACAGGTGAACTATCGAGCGAATATCTGGGCGCTGCAGGAGGCCGGCTGCAGTGCGGTCCTTGCCACAACGGCGGTGGGGTCGCTGCGTGAACAGATTGGGCGCGGTGATCTGGTGGTGCTCGACCAGTTCATTGATTTCACGCGGCGACGCGAGCTCACATTTCACACCTACTTTCGACCGGGCGAGCCGATGCACGCGCCGATGGCCGAACCGTTCTCGGCGGACTTGCGGAAGCTGCTGATAGAGAAAGCCGCGGAGCTTGAGCTGCCGTACCACCCGAGCGGAACCGTGGTCACGATTGAGGGCCCGCGCTTCTCCACCAGAGCCGAGTCGCACATGTTTCGCAGTTGGGGCGCCGATGTGATCAACATGTCCATCGCGCCCGAGGTGATTCTCGCGAACGAGCTGGGTATACCCTACGGCGCGGTGGCGATGAGCACCGATTATGATTGCTGGAAGGAAGATGAGGAAGCGGTGAGCTGGGAGGCGGTACTGGAGGTGTTCGCTCAGAACGCCGAGAAGGTCACGCAACTGCTGCTGGCGGTGGTCAAGGCGCTGTAGCGCCGGTACTGCTTGCGCGCTGCGCTTGCCCCGTGTGCTCCACTGCGTTATTTTTGAGCAATGCTTCCGGTCTATCTGCAACGACAGGCCACCGCAGCCGGCGTCGCCGCGCTAGTGTGCAGCGCGGTAGCAGTGGTGCCGAATATCGGCTTCAGCATACATCTTTGGGTAACGCGCGAGAGTCTCTGGTGGGCGATGGCGCCGATATTCGAGACCCTCGTATTCGTATGGCTGATGGCGGCGGCCGCTATCAGCTCCGTAAAGCGACAGCGGCGGGGACTGGCGGCGGCGGCTGCCGCGCTGTTTGCCATCGTGGTGCTGTTCTCAGCCGCAGAGGCGCTGTTCCTGTACATCTACGGGCGACACTTTGTGCCGGTTGCCGACATTCCGATGGCGCGCGGCGGCTTGCTGCTGCTGTTCGGCGAAATCGGGGCGCTGGCGGACGTGCTCACCCCGATAGCCATTGCGCTGATCCTCGCGGTTGCCGTCGCGGTGGGGTGGTCGTTTGCGTGGATTACGAATCGGGCCCTTCAGCGTGTCGCGCAGCCGCTGCTCGGTGCCGCGGTACTGACGATATTCGCAGGGCCGCTGGTGGTATTGCTCGGTGCACCGCAGGTAGTCTCGACAGCGCTGATTCGCTCGCTTCGACCGGCCGCCTCCTACGAGTTCGTGGAGGTTACAACCCATCACGATCAACACAGCGGTGCAGCGGCGGATGCGCACGACAGCCCCGAGACTCCCGCAACCGATGCGGGCGTGCCGGAAGACCGCGAGTCGGCAGCGCAGTACGCGCTTCCCGGCATTAGGGACCGCGACATATACGTGTTCGTGATTGAGGCTTACGGAAAGGCCGCGTTCAGTCGTGACACCTTGTACCGCGAACTGGAACCGAGTTACAACGCGCTCGTTGAGGTGCTCGAGCGTGAGGGTTATCACATAAAGAGCCGGTTCATCGAGTCACCGGTAGCCGGAGGCTTCTCGTGGTTGGCGGAAGCGACATTCCTCACCGGCCAAAATATCGACGTTGAGCCCAAGTTCGACGCGTTGTTGGACAGCGGCGCCGGTAGTCTTCCGCGCATGCTGTACGCCAACAACTACTACACGATGATGGTGCGCCCCGGTACGGTACACGGCCGGTGGCCCGAAGGCTGGGATTTTTACCGTTTTGAAGACGCCATGGTGGCCTACGACGGTGATTTCGGATACACGGGACCCGGGTTCTCGTTCGTGCCCATTCCGGATCAGTTCGCGATTTGGCGTGCGCACAAACGGCTCGAAGAGGTGCGCGCTGAGGGCGGCCCGGCTGCCGAGCGGCCGATCTACATCCATTATCAGCTGGTGAGCAGTCATACACCGTTCAACCGTATCCCGCCGTACATTGAGGACTGGGATACGCTCGGCGACGGGTCAGTCTACCACGAACGCGCGGATGAAATCCTTACCTTCGACAATACCTGGGGCGGCGGGCGCGAGCTCGATGAAGGCTATGCTGCCTCGATCGAGTACGTGTTCACCGCGATCAGCGAGTATCTCGACCGCTTTCTGGACCACGAAGGCGACCCAATTCTGATATTCTTCGGTGACCACCAGCCGCAGCGCCCGATTCGTGAAGCCGACGCGACGCTTGCGGTGCCGATTCACGTCGCCGCGCGCGACCGCGAGATCCTTGGTCCGTTCGCCGAGTACGGCTACACCGCCGGCTTCACGCCGCCGCAGCAGCGGCCGCACCCGCATTTCACCGAGTTCTATCCGATGTTCGCCGAGATCGCTCGTCGCGGACGCGTGGTGGAGCGCCCCCGACAAGCTACCAACCCGTAATGGGGCGTTAAGAGAAGCCCTCGCAGCAGACTCCCGGGCGGGAGCGTACCCGCAGGCGGCCGGTTACCGGTACAGCTGGCGCTTGTCCCGGCCGCCTCCACTGCCACGTGTGAGTAAAATAAGCGTGCTTACGAAATCACGATATCAGCGAGCTTGCGTTTAGGTACGATATGTGTATCGTTCTCATTGCGGTAGTATTTGATTGAACCGCCGGTTTCCACCTCGGTGAGCTCAACGCGTTCGCCGGGCTTGCCGAGAGCGATAACCACAAGCGGCGTGTAACGCTCTGCGAGTCCAATGATCTGCGGCACTCGTTCTCTGTCGAAAGAGGCGATAATGCACCCGCCGAGCCCGCGTTCGCAGGCGGTCAAGAGAATGGTTTGCGATGCGATACCCACGTCGCACCACAGGAACTCGGGCTTAATCGCGACTTCGGTGTCGTGACACACCACAATGTAGCCGGTAGGACGCTCGGGAGGTGCCGGACCATCCCAGTCGGACAGGTAGCCGGCCCATTTCAGCGTGTCAAAGATTTGTGCGTTTATCGTCTCGGAGTCCGAGAGATAGTACGCCAGCGGCTGCAGGTTTGCGGTGGATGCGGCAACGCGTGCATGGTCGACGAAGTCTTTTAGCGTACTGCGGTCAATCCGGTGCGCGGCATCAAAACGGCGGAAACTTCGGTTACGCGCAATTAAATCGGTGATCATGATTTCTCGTCACTCCTGTTCTGTGGTATGGTGTTTTCACCAGCATAGCACAATTCTCAGGAGGTTTGGATAACCCATGCAAGCGCGTATTCTGATAACCGGAACAAGTACCGGGATCGGCGCCGCCACGGCGCGCGAGATGGCGCCTGGGAACACGCTGTGTCTGCATTACAACAGTTCAGAACGTGAGGCCGATCAACTGCATCAACTAACCGACGGCTTGGAGCTGTTGGTGAACAACGCCGGTGGCGTGGTTCAGCGCGAGAGTATTGAAGAGATCGAGTGGGAGACCATCGAAGAGATATTCACACTCAATGCGTTTTCCACCTTCATGGTTACCAAACTGGTGCTGTCGCTGCTGCGCGCAGGTCACCATCCGCAGATCATTAACATGACATCGGTGGCGATGCGTACCGGCTCCCCAAGTGCGGTGATGTACGCGGCAAGCAAGGGTGCGGTTGATACCTTCACACGCGGAATCGCCAAGTCTTTGGCTCCTCATATCCGCGTCAACTCCATAGCCCCAGGGGTCATAGTCACGCCTTTTCACGAAAAGTATACCAGTGAGGAGCAGCTCGAGCAGTTTCGCGCCCAGACGCCGTTGCAGAGATTCGCCGAACCGGCAGAGATCGCTCGTGCGGTGCGGTACCTCTACGACTCTACCTTTCTTACCGGCGCCACGATTGACGTCAACGGCGGTATGTACATGCGGTAGTATGCTATAATGGCGTAGCTATGCCCGAATCCGAGACCCGGATAAGCGCGAATCTCCGAAATGAAGTCGAGATCATCGTCAACTCAACGCACGACGGCATCATCGCAATCGATGTCGATGGGCGCATATCGCTGTTTAATCACGCGGCCGAACAGCTTACCGGCAAGCGGGCGGCTGAGGTGCTCGGCGCGCCGATTGACGAGGTAATCCCGAGCACACGCTTGCCGATTGTCTTGCGCAGCGGCGAGCCTGAGCTTAACTGGCAGCAAACGCTCGGCGATATCATGATAATTACCAGTCGAATGCCGCTCATCAACGAGTCCGGCGCCGTAATTGGGGCGTTCGCCGTGTTTCGCGACATCAGCCAGATTGTGGAGCTCGCCGAGCAGATCACCGACTTGCGCGAAATGCGCATCATGTGGGAAGCGATCTTCAGCTCCACCCAGGATGCAATCTCGGTGGTGAACGAGCACGGCGTGCAGATATCGGTGAACCCGGCTTACACGCGCGTGACCGGTTATTCCAAGGACGAGGTTGTGGGGCAGCCGTGTACCATTGATATCGCTACCGGTGAAAGCGTGCATATGAAAGTCCTGCAGACGCGGGAGCCGGTGAAGAACGCGCGCTTGCGTGTTGGGCCGCACGCGAAAGAGGTGGTGGTTGACGCCGCTCCCATCGTGGTTAGAGGTGAGCTGAAGGGCAGCGTTGCGGTGATCAAGGATCTCACCGAGATTGTGTACCTCAATAAACAACTGCGCACCGCACACCAGATTATCCGCAAGCTCGAGGCAAAGTACAGTTTCGACGATATTATCGGCAAAGCACCAAGCTTCAGCCGCGCTGTGGAAAAGGCCAAAGTCGCGGCGAAGACTCCGGCAACGGTGCTGTTGCACGGCGAGAGCGGTACCGGCAAAGAGCTGTTCGCCCATGCGATACACAACGCCAGCGACCGAGCCGAGCGTCATTTTGTACGCGTGAACTGTGCCTCGCTCAGCGAGGGGGTGCTGGAAAGCGAGCTTTTCGGCTACGAGGAAGGCGCGTTCACCGGGGCTCAGAAGGGAGGCAAGGTTGGGCTGTTCGAGGAAGCCGACGGCGGTACGATATTTCTCGACGAGATCGGGATCATGAGCCTGAATACGCAGGCGCAGTTACTGCGGGTGCTCCAAGAGAACGAGGTGCGGCGTGTTGGCGGTACCCGTACCATCCCGGTCAACGTGCGCGTCATCGCGGCAACGAATTTAGACCTCAGAGCAGTTATCGCCGACGGCCGGTTTCGTGAGGATCTGTACTATCGCCTCGAGGTTATCCCGATTGAGATACCGGCGTTGCGTGACCGCCGTGAGGACATTCCGCAGATCGCCGAGCAGATGGTGCGGCGAATCAACCAGGAGTACGGCCGGGGTGTATCCTCAATCTCGCCGCGGGCGATGGAGGTGTTGCGCCGCTACCCGTGGCCTGGAAACATCCGCGAGCTGGAGAACGTGCTGCGGCGTGCGATGATCAATCTGAGTCTATACGAAAACGTCATCTCCGACATTCACCTCCCTGATCTCGGGCCGGAGCGCAGCAGTCAGGGTAGCTCAGCGCCTGAGAGCGGCCGAGACGTCGAGTCGTACGAGATTGAACCGCTGAAACCGGTGGTTGAAGAGTACGAAGCTGGCTGTATCGCAAAGGCCTTGCGGGCGACGGGGGGAAATCGTAGCGAAACTGCCCGCCGGCTTGGTGTATCGCTTCGTAGCCTGCAGTATAAGATTAATCGTTATAAATTGGGCGATAAGTCTTGACTGTTTATGTCAACCATTGATATGGTATTCAGACTACAGAATTCAACTGCCGGGCTCTCGGCCCGCGGCGGCAGCATAGCACCGTATCGCGTAGCCGTGAGCCGGGGGATGGCGCGCCGCCCGCGATGATGATGTCACCCAGCTTTCGGCGTTTCCGGCCTACGAAAACCAGTTGCTGCTGACCGGTGACCTCGGCAAGGTAGACCTGGTGAGCGGGGCTACCGGCTCCTATGAGTCGTTCAAAGAGGTGGCTGCGGAGGCGCTGGAACGAGCGCGCCGCTAACGGCAATCACGGTGTATCCTGCGGTCACCGGATTGCTCAGGTCAAGAATAGCGCGCCCGGGGGTAGTCACTCTCGGGCGTTTGTTTTGCCCCGATAAGCGTACATGCAAGAAATTGCGCTTTTGCTGCGCAGCGCAAGAAATTGCGTGCAAGAAATTGCGGATTTGCTCGTAGGCTCTGCCCGCCGCCTATACCCCCAAAAGCGACACGTGTAGATCACGGTGAGATAGAGACATAGCGTCGCGGGTACACGGCGGCCCGCTGGTACGATACTTGCAGGCTTATTTGTATGAAAGACGCACAGACTGGACACGGTTTTCGGATCCTCGCGGTCAATCCAGGCTCAACTTCCACCAAGGTTGCGGTGTTCGACGACGATAGCCGGATCGTCGTAAGTAATCTGTCGCATTCCTCGGAGGAGCTCGCCGGCTACGCGGGCATTGCCGATCAGTACCCGCTGCGAAAACGCGTCATCCTGGATTTCCTGCGCGAGCATGGGATAGAGCTCAGCTCAATTCATGCCGTAGTTGGTCGTGGCGGACTGCTGCATCCGATTGCGGGCGGTACCTACCAGGTAAACGAGCGCATGGTGAAGGACCTGCGGGCAGGGGTGCTCGGAGAGCACGCTTCAAACCTCGGCGGCATTATCGCATCGGAAATCGCGGCGGAGATCGATGTAGCGGCTTACATCGTCGATCCGGTGGTAGTCGACGAGCTTGATGAGCTTGCGCGCGTGGCGGGCATTCCCGAGATCAACCGTACAAGCATCTTTCACGCCCTCAATCAGAAAGCGGTGGCGCGGCGTGCCGCGGCCAATCGCGGGGGAAAATACGATGAGCTGAACTTCATTGTCGTGCACCTCGGCGGGGGCACAACCGTAGGTGCTCATCGCCGCGGGCGGGTGGTGGACGTGAACGATGGGCTGAACGGCGAGGGTCCCTTTACGCCCGAACGCAGCGGCGGGCTGCCGGCGCTCAAGGTGCTCAAGCTCGCCTTCTCGGGGACATACGATGAGGGCCGGCTGAAGAAACGCATCAAGGGCGAAGGCGGCCTCGTCGCTTACCTCGGTACCAACGACGCGCGCGAAGTGCAGCGGCGTGTCGACGCCGGTGACCGAGAAGCCGCGCTGGTGTTTGAGGCGATGGCCTACCAGGTCGCCAAGGAGGTTGGAGCGATGGCTGCGGTGCTGGAGGGTCGGGTGGATGCTATCCTGCTCACCGGCGGAGTGGCGCACAGCGAGCAGTTCTGCCGCTGGGTTGAGCGCCGCGTCGACTTCATTGCACCGGTTGAGGTGTATCCCGGCGAGGACGAGATGCGCGCGCTCACGGAGGGAGTGCTGCGTGTAGTGCGCGGGGCTGAAACGCCGCGGCAGTATCGGGGCGCCGAATGAAGCGCATAACCATCGTTACCGGGCATTACGGCAGCGGAAAGAGCGAGCTCTCTATCAACCTGGCGCTGCGTATCGTGTCGGCTGAACGTCCGGTCGCCCTTCTTGATATGGATGTAGTCAACCCGTACTTCCGCTCGCGCGAACGCCGGCAACTGCTGGAGCAGCACCAAGTGCGGGTAATAGGCAACTCCTTTGGTAAAGACGTTGGGGTGGATGTTCCGGCGGTCTCTGCCGAGGCGTACGCGCCACTGCAGGATGAGCGCACCACTACCATTGTAGACGCCGGCGGTGACCCTGTAGGCGCCCGCGTACTCGGAAGCTTTGGGCATGTACTGTCGAAAGCCGACTGCGAAGTTCTCTGCGTTGTGAATGCCTTGCGGCCCGAGACCCAAACGCCCGAGCAGGTGGTGAGCTTGATCTGCGGCATAGAGGCCGAGAGCGGCTTGCGCATGACCGCGCTTGCGAACAACACCCATATGCTCGAGCACACTTCTGCGGCCGAGCTGACCCGGGGATTTGAGTTATGCCACAGCGTCGCCGAGCAGCTTGGTTTGCCGATTCTTTACCACGGCGTACTGCAGTCCTTGGTGGCGGAGGTTCCCGGCGACTGGCCGGGGGAGATTGTGCCGATTGCGATGCACCTGCGCGAAGCGTGGATGCACGATTGATGATAAGAAGGAGGATGTAGATGGCGAAGGCACGAGGCAACGTGTTTTTCGATAGCGACCGGTGCAAAGGGTGCGAGCTGTGCACAACCGTGTGCCCGGTAGATATTTTGGCTATGAACCGTCAGGCGATAAATAGAAAGGGCTATCACCCGGCTCACGTCACCGACCCCGAGAAGTGTATTGCCTGCGGTAACTGCGCGCTGGTGTGCCCCGATTTGGTGATCAGCGTGGAACGGGTGGCGTAACCTGAGGAGGGTGTTCATGGAAAAGGTATTGATGAAGGGTAACGAGGCACTTTGTGCGGCGGCGATTCGCGGCGGCTGCAGGTATTTCTTCGGCTACCCGATCACGCCGCAGAACGAGATCCCTGAGTATATGTCGCGCGAGCTGCCGAAGGCCGGCGGTGTGTTCTTGCAGGCCGAGAGCGAGGTCGCGGCGATCAACATGGTGTACGGGGCCGCCGGCGCCGGCGGCCGTGTTATGACCTCGAGCTCCTCCCCCGGTATTGCGCTCAAACAAGAGGGCATCAGCTATATCTGCGGCGCTGAGCTGCCGTGTGTCATTGTGAATATCTCGCGCGGTGGTCCCGGTCTCGGTGGCATCCAGCCCTCGCAGGCTGACTATTTCCAGAGTACGCGCGGCGGTGGCAACGGCGATTACCGTTTGCTTGTGTTGGCCCCGGCCAATATTCAAGAAGCGGTAGACCTCATGACCGAAGCGTTCGACATCGCCGATTATTATCGCATGCCGGTGATGATCCTCGGTGACGGCATGATCGGACAGATGATGGAGCCGGTTGTGTTCAAGACCCCCGCCGCACGCGAGCTGCCGGAGAAAGAATGGGCGACTACCGGAACCGGAGGGGCGCGCACGCCGAACATTATCAACTCGCTGCGACTTGATCCGGCTGAGCTCGAAAAACTCAACTTGCACTTGCAGGAGAAGTACGAGCGTGTGCGCGCAAACGAGGTGCGCTACGAGATGCATCAAACCGACGAAGCGGAGCTGGTGTTTGTGGCCTACGGCACCTCCGCGCGCATCGTAAAGAACGCCGTTGCGGTCATGCGCCGGCAGGGAGTCAAAGCCGGCCTGATTCGGCCGATTTCGCTGTGGCCGTTTCCGGAACGCGCCTTTGATGAGCTGCCGGGCAGCGTACGCGCGCTAATGTCGGTGGAGCTGAGCCAGGGCCAGATGATCGACGACGTAAAGATCTCCGCTCGCGGGCGGTGGCCGGTGGGGTTCTACGGCCGCTCAGGGGGAATGATCTTTACTCAGCAGGAGATTGTTGAGGCCGGCGAGAAGATGCTGCGGGAGGTTTCACATGTCAGTGGTGTTTGAGAAGACCAAAGGACTAACTGATAAAGAGTTTCACTACTGCCCCGGATGCACGCACGGAATCATCCATCGCTTGGTGGGTGAGGTGCTCGAAGAGATGGACCTGCTCGACGACGCGATCGGGGTAGCTCCCGTGGGGTGCGCAGTGCTCGCCTACGACTACTTCAACTGTGATATGCACGAGGCGGCTCATGGCCGCGCCCCGGCGGTCGCGACCGGTGTCAAACGGGTTCTTCCCGAGAAGACGGTTTTCGCGTATCAGGGCGACGGAGATCTCGCCTCGATTGGGACGGCCGAGATCGTGCACGCCGCGCATCGCGGTGAGATGATCACGGTGATATTTGTCAACAACGCGATCTACGGGATGACGGGGGGGCAGATGGCGCCCACCACGATGATCGGACAGAAGACCACCACGTCACCGTTCGGCCGCAACGCCGAACAGACCGGCTCCCCGATTCGCATCGCCGAGATGCTCGCGACGATAGACGGCGCCGGTTTCATCGAGCGTGTGTCGGTACACAACCCGGTGCATATCCGCAAGACCAAGAAAGCGATCAGGACCGCGTTCGAGTGTCAGCAGAATCGAAAAGGCTTTTCAATGGTCGAGGTATTGTCCACGTGCCCTACCAACTGGGGCATGTCGCCGATCGCTTCGCTCGGATGGTTGGCGGAGAACATGATCCCGTACTATCCGTTGGGCAATTTCCGCAATCCGGATAAGGAGGCCTAGCACGATGGAAGAAAAGGTCATCTGCGCAGGGTTCGGTGGCCAAGGGGTTATGTCGCTCGGGAGACTGATGAGCTACACCGGTATGCACGTCGGCAAAGAAGTCTCGTGGCTGCCATCGTACGGTCCCGAGATGCGCGGCGGTACGGCCAACTGTCACGTCATCATCTCCGATACGCTGATAGGCTCGCCGATCATCTCCCACGATGCAACTGCGGTGATCGCGCTGAACTACCCGTCAATGGTAAAGTTCGAGCACGAGCTGATTGAAGGCGGCTACATGTTCTACAACAGTTCGTTGATCGAGCAGGCCCCCGAGCGCTCGGGCATCAAGAGCATTGGGGTCGCGGCAAACGAAATTGCGAGCGAAGTGGGTGACCTGCGCGTGGCAAACATGGTGATGCTCGGCGCGTACCTCGCCGCGTGCAAACCCTATAGCCTTGAGGACGTAGTCGCGGCGCTGCGCAAAGTGTTTGGACCGGGCAAGGAGAAGTTCATCCCTTTGAATGAGGCGGCGCTGAAGCGCGGTATGGAAGTTGTCGAGAGCGCCGCAGTCGGCAAGTGAGCCAAGAGGAGAACGCTATGGTGGATTTCAAGGCGCTGCGTGAGACTGCGCGCGGCCTCGGGGGGAAACGCTTGGCTGTGGCGTTCCCGCACGATCACGACTCGTTGCAGGCGGTTGTGGCCGCCGCCGATCGCGGGCTGGTAACGCCGGTACTGATTGGAGAGCGCGAGATCATCGCGCCGATTGTGGAGGAGCTCGGCGCCGGTATCGATGTGTTCGAGGTTGTGGAGGCGGATAGCGCCGAGGCAGCGGCCGACACCGCAGCCGCGCTGGTCGGCGCCGGAGAGGCGGACGCGCTCATGAAAGGTCTTCTCGATACTTCAACTGTGCTCAAAGCCGTGTTGAAAAGCGAACACGGGCTGCGCAGCGGAAGGCTGCTGAGCCACGTGGCGGTGTTCTGCGTGCCGAATTATCCGCGCTTACTCTTGGTGAGTGATGCGGCAATGAATATCGCGCCGACGGTCGAGCAGAAGCGTGAGATCATTGAGAACGCGGTTGATGTTGCTCAAGCGCTTGGGATTGCAACCCCGAAGGTCGCGATGCTGTGTGCCAAGGAGAAGGAAGACTCTAAGATGCCGGCGACCGTAGACGCCGCCACGCTCGCGAAACTCAACCGCGACGGCGGGCTTACCGGCTGCAAGGTGAGCGGACCGCTCGCGCTCGATAACGCGGTCTCGCTTGAGGCTGCCAAGCAGAAGGGGATCACCGATCCGGTCGCCGGGCAGGCTGATGTGCTGATTGCTTCGACAATCGAGGTTGGGAACGTGCTGTATAAGGCGCTTGCGTTTCTCGCCGGAGCCGATACTGCCGGTCTCATCGTAGGTGCGCGCGCCCCGGTGGTCCTCACCTCGCGGGCCGACAGCACCGCCGTCAAGCTCGATTCAATCGCGCTCGCAGCCGTGTACGCCGCCCACTGCAACCGCTCGGAGCCGGCGGGCTTCTGAACCGCCGCACCACAAGTTCTGCGCCGGTCTCGTATCCTCACAGCTCACCGAGGACCTCAAGGGCATCGCGGTGCAACCAGAAAAACTCGCTCAAGATCATCGCGGTAGCGCCCCATACGACGACCTCGTCGAGCAGGTAACACGGCGCCGCGATGGAGCCCCCCGCAGACGTGAAGCGGCGCAGCGATCGCGACGTATGCAACCGGTCAAGGTGCACCACGTGCACCGCGGTCACCTCCTGCGTGCTCGGCTGCAGCCGGGGCTCGGCAGGTACGGCGGCTACCACCGGGATCACCACGGTATTGCTCACCGGGATGTGCAGTGGCGTTAATACGCCGAGCACGCGCTGTTCGGCGCCCGTTATCCCGAGCTCTTCCCGGGTCTCGCGGATCGCCGTGCCCACCGGGTAGTCTTCTCCCGGCTCGCGACGACCGCCGGGGAGCGACACCTGTCCGGCATGAATTGTCCCGTCCTCGGGCCGCCCGATGAGCGGCATTGCCACGCCGTGCGGATTACGCGGCCACAGCAGTATCAGCACCGCCGCGTGCTGCGACCCCGGCGGGAACGGGTCGTAGCCGTCGTCGAGCCGATGGATCGGTGCCATCTCGCGCTGCGCGACGATACCCGGCAGAGGTGTTCGTAATCGCTCTGTGAGCGCCTCAAGGTACGATTCGAAAGCGTAGGACATGGCTTTGGTGACGGCAAAACGGTACCCGATTGCTCTTAGACTGTCAATTGAGCCGTGAAATCTGTGCAGAGCGGGCTTAGCGCATGCTTGCGTTGACCTTCAACTTACTTCTTACTCCGGCACCCATACCGAGACGGAGCCCGCCTTACAGCGGAACTCTCCCCAGCCTTCTTCGCCGGTAACAACCGGCTCGCCGATGTGTTCGGTCAGGTCGATGTAGGTGGTGTTTGGGCAGGCGGTTTCCATCCGCTTGCTCCCGTCCTCGCTGTTGCTCAACACAACGGCCATACCACCTGGGTGCTCGTCAGTGCCCAGGCGCGTCCACCCAACGCAGTTTGCGTGGTCAAAGTAGTCGTACTGTTCGCCGTAAGCGTGCGTCTTGCGCGCATACAGAAACTTGTCGATCAGCCACCGGTGACTTTCCATCCAGATCTCGTATTCTTCCCCGTCGCTGCCTTGGTCTGTGTAGTGTGCCCCGTAGTAATCGGCGGCGAAGACACACGGATAGCCGTCTCGTCGCAACAGGATCAGCGCGTACGCCAGCGGCTTGAACCATGCTTCGACTACCGACTCCAGCGCCTGCAGGGGCTGCGAGTCATGATTGCTCACCAGCGTCACCGCCAACGCAGGGTGATCTTTGACCAGGGTGTTCTCGAAGATTGTGCTCAGATCGTAATCGCCGCCTTGCTTACTCGCAGCGGAGAGATTGTAGTGCAACGAAACATCGAACAGCATCAGATTACCGGCGGTCTCCTCAATGAAATTCTGAAGCGCCGCGCTCTCGCCGGACCAATACTCACCCACCGCGAACAGATCTCGCCCGGCGTGCTTGCGCACATGGTGTAACCAATTCAAGAAGAAACCTGATTTCACATGCTTCACCGCGTCGAAGCGAAACCCGTCCACCCCGGTTGTGTCGAGTAGCCACTCGCCCCAGTAGAACAGCTCCTTCTGAACATCGGGGTTGTTGATATCGAGATTGCAGCCCATGAGATAATCGAACTTCCCCTTTTCTCGGTCGACATTCTCATCGAATGATTTGCCTTCAAAGAGGTAAACCGCATGCTGGGCGTCGTTTAGTGCGTTGTAGTCGGCGGCGTTGAAGTGCCACCAGTGCCACTCAAGCTCCGAGTACTTGCCCATCCTTCCGGGGAAGGTGAAATGCGTCCACGCCTTGATCGTTTGCAGCTCGCCGATCGGTTCATTCCGGTTCTCGGGGTTATACGGAGTTGCTTTGAGCTCCTCCTCGTGATCGGCACCCAGCTTATGGTTGAAGACGATATCGGCATACACCTGAATACCGGACTCCTGCGCACGCGTGATGGCGGTGAGATACTCTTCGCGAGTTCCGTACTTGGTTCGCACCGAACCCTTCTGATCAAACTCTCCGAGGTCAAAGAGGTCGTAGACACCGTATCCCACGTCGTATCCGCCTCCGGTACCCTTGAAAGCGGGCGGGAGCCAAACGCTTGTGACGCCGGCTTCAGCCAAAGCCGGAGCGCTGTCGGCCAACTGCCTCCACAACGTGCCGTCGGGCTCAGTATACCAATGGAAATACTGCATCATTACACCGTTGTACTCAGACATAGTATCCTCCTGCGAAACATGAAGCGGTACCTGCGATTGCAGGGCGCTGACCAGATTATACTCGTTTGGGGAGCGTCAACGCCAGGAGAAATGCTCCTGCAAACGTGATCAGCGCGATTACCAAGGACATGGTGTACGCGCCGGCAACGTTACGCAGGTAAGCGCGCCGAATGCCGCCGCGCGCGCCGTCCGGATTCTCTGTCGTTGCGGCGCCGCCGCGCGCGCCGGCTCGTGTTCAGCCGGAACACGGCCCATCGGGACAACTCCTTGATGCAGAACAGGAAGTTCTCCGGTACAGCGCGTATTCAGTCGATCAGAGTGCTACATTATCTGCGGGAAGATTCATTGGAGACTCGCCGCTTGAAAAGCGTTGCGAGCCCCGCTGTCTGAAACTGAGGTCATCATGCAACAAATACCCTATTTTGTCGTTGATGCGTTCGCTTCACGGGTCTTCCAAGGCAACCCGGCCGGGGTATGTCCGCTGGAGCGCTGGCTCCCGGATGAGGAGCTTCAGGCAATCGCGGCCGAGAATAACCTCTCTGAGACCGCGTTTTTTGTGCCTCAAGATTCGGGATACCACTTGCGGTGGTTCACTCCGAGAACCGAGGTGCCGCTCTGCGGCCATGCGACACTCGCTACTGCGTTCGCCATCGTGAGACACCTAGACCCGGCATTGAACGAGATTCGCTTTCAGACCCTCAGCGGCATACTGACGGTCCGGCGCGCCGGCGATTGGTATGAGCTTGATCTGCCGCTCTATGCGCCGCAGCCGTTGCAGCAGCCGCCGGCCGAGCTGGAGGCCGGACTGGGTGTGGAGGCAAGCGAGATCTTGTGCACCGAACAAGACTCGAATTACTACGTCGTTGTTGCCGGCGAAGAGACCGTTCGTGCGCTTCAACCCAGATTCGAGGTCTTAGCGCGTCTGCACCCGTTCGGCGTGGCGGTCACGGCCCGCGGTCGGAGCACCGACTTCGTGTCGCGCTACTTCGCGCCGAGTTACGGGATCCCTGAAGATCCGGTAACGGGTTCCACGCATGCGGCGTTAGTCCCATACTGGGCCCCTCGGCTGAAGCGCACCTCGCTCACCGCGGCGCAGGTGTCGGCTCGCGGCGGTGAGCTGCGATGCAGACTGGTGAACAAAAGGGTTCGGGTGGCCGGTCAGGCAACAACTTATCTTGAGGGTACCATCATAGTTCCTTGAGAACTCAAGCGGAGCTTACCTATACGCTCAATATCAGGTTGTGCACGGGTGGATCGATACCCGGACGGGCCCGGAGACACGTGCAACGAGTCCGGCCGGACCCGCGTTTCTTCCGTTATCGTACCCAGATTCCCTTAATATTCAAGAACTCCCTGACTCCGAAATGTGAGAGCTCGCGACCATAGCCGCTTCCCTTGATCCCGCCGAACGGCAGCCGTGGATCAGAGCGGACGTGCTCGTTGACGAATACACAGCCCGCCTCTATTTCCTCCTCGGCGATTCGCGCGCCGCGTTCAGTATCACGCGTGAACACCGCGCCCCCTAGTCCGAAGAAACTGTCGTTGGCTATCTCTATGGCTTCAGCCTCATCTTTCGCCCGGATCACGGCGGCAACCGGTCCGAACAGCTCGTCGTCGTACGCCGGCATTCCGGGATGCACATTGGTAAGCACGGTTGGCGGATAGAATGCACCCGGAGAGTCGGGGATCTCACCACCGAGCAGGCAGCGAGCACCACGTTCAACGCTCTGCCGAACTTGCTCGTGGAGCTCGTCCCGCAAGTCGCTGCGGGCCTGCACACCAACCTGAGTGGCATCATCCGTGGGATCCCCCATAACCCGTGAGCGCATTTCTTCCACGAAACGACGCTCAAATTCATCGGCTATAGCCTCTGCTACGATAAAGCGTTTTGCGGCGATACAGCTTTGTCCCGAGTTGAACAGACGCGCGTTTACACAGGTTGGGACCGCCAGATCTAGATCAGCATCTGCGAGAACAACGTACGGATCACTGCCGCCCAGTTCAAGGACACATTTCTTCAGCTCTTCGCCGCACGTCTTGCCAATTGCGCGGCCGGCGGCGGTGCTGCCGGTTACCGTGACCGCGGCTATCGCCGGACGCCGGATTACCTCAGCGACCCGCCGCCCGCCGATTACCAGAGTACGGACCACGTCTGACGGATACCCTGCGTCGTGAAAGAGCTGCTCAATAGCGAGCGCGCTGCCGGTAACGTTAGATGAATGCTTCAGGACGCTGCAATTGCCGGCGGCTACGGCTGGAGCCGCAAACCGAAAGAACTGCCAGAACGGGAAGTTCCAGGGCATCACTGCGAGTATTACGCCCAGCGGTTGATAACTGATGTAACTGCGCGACGCTTCGCTCGGCACGTCCTCGGAAATGAGAAAACGCTCGGCATTATCGGCGTAATATTCGCATACCCACGCACACTTCTCTATCTCGCTGCGGCTATCCCGAATAGGCTTCCCCATCTCTTGGGTTATGAGCGTTGCGTACTCCTCGACACGGTCACGTAATAGCTTCGCCGTACGCTTGAGGCAACTCTGCCGCTCGGCGAACAACGAGCGGCGCCAGCTGCAAAATCTGGCCGCCGTCGCGTGCAGAATATCGTCTACCTCGGCAGACGTCATCTCCTGATATTCACCGACTACCTCATCAGTAGCAGGGTTTATCGAGACTAAAGTCATAAAACTAATCCTCCTTATCAGAACCCCTAACACGCCCATGGGACGGCCCGTCAGCGCTCAGGGCGCTGCCAAAGCCGATAGGTGCGCCGCCCGCAGGTCCGCTCCGCTTTGGGTTCCGCGCCGCTGCAGCGCCTCTACACAAGCTGACGCCGAGCCGCCTTCTCCACGGTGGCAACAATCTTCTCGTCATTGAGCATCGCCTCCGCTTCCAGGACTCGAGAGACGGAGTTCGGCACGTCTAGCGAGGTAATGCTGAAGCACGGGGCATCAAGATAGTCAAAGTAGCGCGCCGAGACTATCCCCGCCAAACGATTACCAATGGACTGACCACCGGCAGCTTCTTCCACAATAACGACCGCGCCGGTCTTGCGCAGGGAATCTCCTACCGTTTCGATGTCCATAGCCGGAAAATCAAGTGTTCGCAAATCGATAATCTCGGCCGACACGTTCAGTTCCTTGATGGTGTCTCGCAGCCCGCGCAGGCGATCAGCCATGTACCCGTACGTTACCACCGTAACGTCGGTGCCGTTCTGAATCACTTCGGCCTTTCCAAACGGCAGACAGTAGTCAAGGTCATCGGTGGGTACGTCGAATTTTGTCTTGTAGAGGGCGTGGTGCTCCAGAAACACTACCGGATCGTTGCTGCGCATAGCCGTGTTGAACAAGCCGATATAGTCGAACGCGTTTGAAGGAGCAACAATACGCCACCCCGCAAACGAAGCGAAAAGCCCAATCGGGTCCATGGAGTGCTGTCCGCCGTAGCCGCAGCCGGTGGCTATTCGAGTCCGAACGACCAACGGGAGATCGGTAGTGCCGCCGTACATGTGTCGCGCCTTGGCGATCTGGTTGAACAGCTGGTCGGCGGCCACCAGTGCAAAATCCGGAAACATGATCTCAACCACCGGCCGCATTCCCGACATGGCGGCCCCAAGCCCCAGACCGGTGAACCCTGCTTCGGATATCGGCGTGTTCAGTACGCGGTTTGGAAAGCGCTTCGGCAGCCCTTTGGTAGCCCCGTACGCGCCGCCGCCGAAGCTCGCAACCTCCTCGCCGACGACTACCACTCGCTCGTCACGTTCCAGCCAGCGTCCGGTAACCGCCGCGATCGCGTCGTTGTAGGCCATACTGCTAAACTCGGAATAATTGGAACGGACGGAGTACGTGATGTCCGCAAGCTCCGAGCCGTCACTACGCACCCCTTCAGCTGCGCTTTCGGGTCTGGGCCAAAGCTCGGTGCGAACAGTGCGCGGGGATCCCGGAATGGTGCACGAGTCGATTGCCTCCCGGACACATGCCGTCGCGTGTTCCTTGATCCGGCTCACTTGCTGCTCGGACAGTAGCCCGGCGTCCTGAAGCGCCTTTGGAAAGAGAACCATTGCGTCGTTTTTTTCGAACTCCGATTCTTCTTCCTTAGAGCGATATCCAAACGCACTACCCGGAGTGTCACCGGCGTGGTGATACTTACGATAGCAGAACGCTTCAATGAACCAGGGGTTACCTCCGGCCCGAATGTCTTCGGCCGCGGTTCTGGTTGCTTCGTGCACGGCAACTGTATCGTGGCCATCCACGACCAAGCCGTTCATGTTGTAGGCGTTGGCCCGCTGCGAGGTGAAAGATACCGCCGTCGCTTCATCCGTATGCGTGCCAACCGCGTATAGATTATTCTCGACAAAGAAGATTACCGGAAGCCTCCAGACTCCGGCAAGATTGCATGCTTCGTGGAACGCCCCGATATTAACCGAACCGTCTCCGAAATACGAAACCACAACGTTACCGCTACCGGCATATTTCTCGGCGAATGCCGAGCCGACCGCAATGGGTATGCCTCCACCGACAATCGCGTTGGTACCCAATACACCGGCATCGAGGTAGCGCAGGTGCATGGACCCGCCGCGGCCGCCACAGTATCCGGTCGACAAGCCCATGATCTCGGCCAGTGTCTTGGTGACCGCCTCGCGCCCTGCCGGCGGCACAGCATCACGTGTTGGATCCCAGTCGGTACCGAGAAGGTAGCTCATCGTCTTACTGAGAAACTGATGATGCGCACGGTGGCTGCCGGTGATCTTGTCTTGCGGGTTAATCGCGCGAATAGATGCCGCGGCAACAGCCTCTTGACCGACACTGGTGTGCACCGGGCCCCATACGCACTCGTCGTTCTTTAGTTTCAATACCCCGTGTTCAAACTCATTGATGAGATACATGTCGAAAAGAATCTGGGCGGCCCGAATTGCCGACAGCTTGCCAATGTCCTCCGACTCTGATTTCCACCGTTCCCAACGCTGCTCCACATACAGCTTTTCGTGTTGCATACGCTTTCCTCGTTCCACAAATTACGTAGTTTCACAATTGCTTTAGGTCCCTGGGTGTTTGCTACAGTGCGGGCCCGTTTTGTTTGTCGGCAAAGCATAGCTGACTCAGTGACAGAATGCAATTGCTGGCTCGTAATATCTCAGGGCTTACACAGAAGCTGCGACATACGTGCGTAAAGCACTGGAGCACGGTATTGCCGAAGTGCATACAAGAGCCTCGCGGGGTATCAAAGAACTCGGTGCGGCGTAAGAAAAGCTTTCGAAAAGACAGTTCAGTGTACCGGGGTCGCCGTGGCCCGTGAAAACGTTGCTGCCGCTGCGGCAGCGAAGACGGCGGCGGCAAATGTGTACACCCATGCCAGTCCAAAATGGTTTGCTATTGCTCCTCCGAGCAGCGGACCGATGAACCACAGCGAGTGCATCCAGTAGATCAGTCCCACCGAAGAGGTCAGCGCGGATGGTTCGCAGCTGTCCGCCGCGGCAGCCAGCACGATAGGGCTGATAGAATTGGCCAGCCCTGCAATGACGGCGAACATGATCAGAAAAACCGCGTTTGGCGCCGCGGCCATTCCAAGAACCGCGCCGACTGAGAGTACCAGCGGAATACGCAGCGCCACACGGGCGCCCAGACGCCGGTAGAGCAGCACCGCAACCGCCTTAAAGGCGACGCCGCTTGCGTAGTATAGGGAGACCATGAGCCCGATTGCGGCGGTACTCATGCCGAGCCTTCTGACGGCCAGCAGCGGCAGAAAGCCCGCCGAAGACTTCGCGGCGATCGCTGTCAGCGCGTAGGTCACGCCCAGACTCACGACGCTGCGGTTTCTGAGGACATCCCGTGTCAGCTGTAGACTCTGACGAAACATCGATGTCGTGCCCCTGAGGGGCGTCATCTGCTCGGCAGGCGGTTGATCGCTGCGGATCCGCCGATAGCGAATCCAGATCACGGGCAATAACAGCGCTACTGGAATCGCAAAGACGGCGATCGAGAGCCGCCATCCGGCAATGTCGGCAATCAGTCCTTGGATCAGCGGCATGCTGGTAGCACCGATATTACCGGCGATGCCGAAGACCGAGATCGCCAGCGCTCTGCGGCCCGGAAACCGTTCGGCCACCAGCGCCGTCCCGCACGGATGAAATACGGCGTTCCCGCAACGCGCCAGAAATGCCAGTGCCAACAGGACGCCGAACGTACCGACCTGCACCATGGAGAAATAGGCGCCGGCGGCAAGCGCGAGTCCGGCTACGAACAGTTCGAGCCGTTTCCCTCTGAGGTCGGCGATAAGCGACACGGGAAGAATCAGCAGAAAAGTCGCAACTCCGGGCAGACTGAGCAGCAGTCCCGCCTCAAACTCCGACAGCCCGAACTCGGCAACAATGAGTGCCAATACCGGGGCCAGCAAGCCGTTGAATCCGTCACTGAAGCCATGACTGACCGAAATGATGCCGAGATCAAAATACGCTTTCCGGACGGTTTCCGTCGCCCTCACATTTGACACCTCACGCTCAACGCAGCCTACGCAGTTTGCGTACCGAAGTCAAATTCACCATGATCCCGTCATCACAAGACGGTGATCCGCCGAGTACAGTGTTAGTCGACCAAGGCGGCACTGCACCGATCGAACTCCATCTGCGGTTTCCGCGTAGCTGAATGCGGCGGGTGCAGCCGAGGTGGGTGCGAGGGCTGCGCGTATCATGATCGCCGTATTCGGGTGTTTCGCGATCTTCCCATCTTTGAGTCACCGGTTGCGGTGCGACCGGCACCCCAGCTCACGATTGGGTGAGCCATTCCAGCTACCCGTTCACCTCAAAGACCTGGCCGAGCAGCGGCAGGTGAATCAGCTGCGCGAGCACCGGGCCGGCGCCGGCGGCTTCGACCGCGTCGCGATAGAGCTGTAACTGCGGCGCGAAGCCGGCGACTCGCTCGGCGGCGTTCTGTCCGGGGAAGCTCTTGTGGTCGACGATGAGGCAGCCGCCGGGCGTTTCCACAAGGAGATCGATCCAGCCGTTGGCTCGCCGGCGGTTCTCGAGGCGCAGCGACACCGGCCACTCGCGGTGCATGTGCTGCACCGCGTACCTAGATCTCAAAAGGTTGGTGAGCCTGTGGTGGCTGTGGACGATGTCTGCCGGTTCGGCCGCATGGCGAAGGCCGTACGCCTCGAGGAGCCGCTGAGCCACCTGAAGCAGCCGCGCCTCGGAGATACCGGTATAGGCTGCGGCGTAGACGGCGTGCAGCGCGGTGCCGAGCGCGGTTTCGTCGACCGCTGCGGCAAGCCGGACGCGCTCGCCGAGGTCCGCGAACAGGGTGACGCCGGGCGCGCCGCCGGCTCCGGCTTCGCTGTTGCCACGGCCCACAGCGCGGGCGCCGCCGTTGCCTGGGTCTGCGTCCTCGCCGCCGCCGTGCGCCCCAGGCGCGGTGATGAGCGAGCTCGGCGAGAGATAGGCGGGCGGATGCTTCACCGGCGTATCGCAGGCGGGCTGAAGGTAGCGCGTGGCGGGCTTGCGGGCGGCGGAGCGCGCCGGCGATTCGGGGGCCGGCTCCGGGTCGAGCACCCGAGTGAGGGTATCGAAGCTTTGGTCGCCTGCGCGCAGCGGCGCGCGGCTGCCGGCGGGTGAATCCTGGTCGGGACTCGGCCACTGGAGTACCGGCCGGCCTCCGGCTCCGGCAAGCTCCTCGACCCACGCGGCCTGAACCTCGCCGGTGTGCTTTCGGCGGGCGGCGAGGATGAGCTCATCGCGCGCTCTGGTTATGCCGACGTACAGCAACCGGAGGGACTC
>PWQX01000056.1 GCA_003556605.1 Spirochaetaceae bacterium | reverse complement strand
GATTGATTCGATTTCAAGGCCGCGGATAACGCTGCTGCCCCTATGCGTTCCCGGAAGACACTCCCGAGCAGGACGCAATCGCCCTACTTCAGCGCAGTGAAGCGGCCGAGTGTTGTCAACGTGCCGCGTTGCGGCGATTATCGTTATTTATTCTTATCAGGGTCCAAGAACAATGGGGCTAATACCGGTATGCCGTATTCGCAAGAGTTCCCCGAACAGTGGCGCGGGGATTAGCAAGAACTCACGCGTCAGACACCGGAGCCGGGGAATGTTGTCTCTTCCTCGGTACAGATGGGAGGTCCGAATAAGGGATGCCCGCTTGACCACCTTGACCGCAGACTCGCGTACGCAAGGTTGCAAGACGCTCTGAAGGTCCGAAAACAGACCGCGGCGGACATTGATTGGCAATCCGTTGGTTAACCGGTCGAGGCGGTTGGAGTATAGGCTGATCAGGAAACAACGGCATCACTGTGGCGGCGAAATAGTAGGCAGGTTTTCGTAGCTGACGAGGGGATGCGTAGGTGTCATCGCACCTACGGTTGAATCCGGCGGGCGCGGCGGCGCAAGCGCCGCGGCGGGGTCCACCACAAGCACACACCTGCGCTGGGCACCGTACCTGATTGCGGCACGAACCGGCTGGACACTCAGGCTGGTGTTATGACGAAGCCGAAACTCCCCCAGCGAGCAGCCTGAACAGAGCCCTCCCGTCACCCAGTTGTTCTGTAGACGGGGTGCGTGCCGGTTATCTGCTCAAGCCGGCGAGCATCCGGCAGTTCTTCGTTGCTTCCGATCACTAGACAGCCGCCGGGTTTGATCCGCGGCTGCAGCTTCCGGAGAAACGCCGTCTGCTCTTTGTGCTCAAAATAGGTGAAGACCAGATTCCGGCAAAAGACGAGGTCGAACCGGCGGGCCGGCATCGATACTCGGATATCTCTCTCTTCAAACTCAATGTAGCGTCTGAGTCTCCCCGTGATTTCGTACTGCGCCTCCGGGTCTTCGGTTTTTCGAAAGTACGTCTTTAGCTCCTGCTCGCTCAGTTCTCTCAGAGCTCCGCCCGGATAGCGGCCTCTGCGAGCGCGCTCCAGCAGTTCCCGGTTACGCTCAGTTGCCAGGATTGAGACGTTCCCGGCCTCAGCCGAATTGGGCGATAGTTGATCGGCCATGATGGCTATACCGTACGGTTCTTCCCCATTACAACAGCCAACGGACCATATTGCTACCTGCCCGGGTCTATCTGCTCGCATCAGCTCGCACAGCAGCTCGTCCCTGATGAAATCCCACAGCTTGCGGTCACGAAGAAACTTGCTGATGCTGACATAGCACAGCCGGTCGAGATGCTCCCACTCCTGCGGATTCTCGTTCAGATAGTCTCTGTATTGATCGTATCCACCTGCGAGGCCCAGCTCCTCCATCCGTTTCCGGATGCGCTTGAGAACCTGACCGCGCGGTTTGCGGAAGCCGGACCATCTGAACCCCAGTCTCGGTAGCGCCCACTGGAGGAACTCTACACCGTTCTCAGATCTCATAACCTGCACACGCGCTCAGTCTTCGCAGCCTTGATGCAGCAGTGCACCACGTTCATACGTTCAAGATACTAGCAGTACCCGGAACCCAACGCGACAATCTGCGGGGCGCTTGTACGCCGGCCGGCCGATGGTGTTGCCTGAGCCAGAGCAGCTTGTCTGAACACGCCGAGTGGTCTTGCCACAGCAAGTTGTTGAGACGGTGTAGATGCCGTACAAATCGGCCAGTCTCTGAAGCGACTCCACCGCGTGCGGCATTGCATCCATCGATGCGAAGATACCCGGTGCTTCCTTAAAATTGTCGGCGGACCTGTCTACGGTTTCGGCGGCAAGACGCGAGCTCGAGGACTTCCGCAAATGAGAATCGCGCCGGGAGAGAGCTCCCAAGGGCAACGGCGATGCACTCAGCCGCATCCGACCTTGCCGGATCACGAGTAAAAGCGAACCGGTACCACGGCGAGAGGTGTGCGTATATCTTCGGGCAAGACCTTCAGCCCGGCAGCCGCTGCTAAGCTTCGTCGGCGTTCGTGGAAGCTGACATAGCGATCCCGCGCAAGCTGAAGAGCGCACACGACATGGAAAGAGTTCGCGGTACGGCACTCGCCTCGTACGGGGCTTTTCGCCCAGATCACGAAGCACGCGCATGAGCCGGCAATAATTCGTTCTGCGACGTGACGTACTTCTGAACCAGCGCCGATCCGCCGCCGACGGACGCGATCTTGCCGAAATGCCGCAAATCCGCAGCTTACCGAGGACCGGTCCGGTCACCGGTCACACACGAACCACAAGCCCATCGTAGGCAATATGATACTCGTTGCGGGACGCAAACTCCTCCATTGCATCGTGTTCCATGATGCCCTCGTGCGAGAGGTGCGTTGCGTATACCTTCCCTCCCTGCTTGAGAATATCCAGCTGTTTGAGTGTCCTGACGCTGCGGGCGAAATCATCCGCACCCAGGTGATCGGAAGATTCAAAGCCGATCCCGTATGTATGGTCCAGTATGACAACATCTAGTTGAACCCCTCTCTCGCTCATATGACGCCACACCGAATCAGCGATAACGGACGTATCGGTCGCATAGAAGAGCGAGCTCGCACCGTCTGTCACGGTATACAGCAGGGCATCGAATTCAGCAGCGTGATTTGCCGGATAAGGAGTAACGACATAGCTCCCGATCATACAGCTATCAAACGGAGCTACAGCCGTCAGCTCAAGCTTCAGATCGTGCTGCGCTCGCGAATCGAACAGACTTCCGTGACCGCATCGTTGTCGGCAGAGATCGTCAAGCGCGTTCAGGGTAGCCTGTGATCCTGCCAAGCTCAGCGGCCCCGCGAGACGCGTTCCCCATTCCGGGTGACGCGAGATGAGAAGCTCGGGATCAAAATGATCGCCATGGGGGTGAGTCTGCAGGCAGTGCGTGATGCCCACAAGCGATACACCGTGTTCAAACGATGAGCTCACTACATCGGGGCCAAGATCGATCAAGAGGTCGTTGTTAACAATCAGTGATGACCGTCGTCGGAGGTTCTTCCCGCCGGCGCTGCGAGCGGTAATACAAGCTTCGCATTCGCAAAACGGCTGCGGTGTTGACGGTGACGCCCCGGTTCCCAGAAACTGTACTCTCACATTGGGCCTCATAGTGCCGATTCAGGCGCTAGCGCAATCCTTCTCAATTCGCCCGCACTCATCGGCAGCTGAACGCGGTTCCTCTCGCGTCATTAACTTTATCCGGCCGGTAACCGATGCTCTCTCACTTGCACAGCGCTTTGGGCGTAGCCGTGCTTAGAACCATTGCCATGATTCGGCATTGGGTTCCAGCGTGTACAGCCTGCTGTTTGGATAATCCTCTGGAAGGAACATGAGAGTACCGTCCAGCAAGGTCATGCCTTCACGAGCAAGACTGCCTCCATCCGGGAGTCTAGGAACCGGCAAACATCGTTCCAGAGACAGCCGAACAGCGCCTTCGGCCGGCCGAGTCACCGCATATACGTCGACCCTTCCGGAAGAGCGGCACGAGCGGGAAATACCGGAACAGTATAACCTGTCACCGGCCCACTCCAAATCCTGGTAAGCGATAGCCGTGGGATTCGGAATCTCTGATAGGATTCTCCCGCTGCCTTCTTCCAAAACGTAGAAGCGTGCTGCATCCCAGTTGACAGCTACAAACCCAACATGCTCTACACGCGCGATAGCGCCGATATGATCGTGAACCTCGAATGAGTGCTCAAACGCCAACGTGTCAGGACACAAGCGCGCTATTGTCGATACTCCCGATCCCCGGTATTCCGCGATTGGCACGAGAAGCCGGTCGCCATCCATCGACAGACCGCCGGGATGAAACCGCTGTTGCCGCACCTCTACGCTTCGAGATAATTCCAATTCCAGGGTATGACGATGCAAGCGGAAAATCATCCCAGACCGGTTCTCAGTATGCACCGACGAAAAAAACAGATGGCTTGTGCTCGCCGTAATCCCTTGTACGTGACCGGTAAAGAAACGCAAGGGGCTGTAGCGGCGCAGTTTTGATTCGCCGGCCAAGGGTTGCTTCTGCTTCAATTCGGACTCATTCCTGTAAGCACTATCCTGACTAGTTCTCCCACAACAGTGAAACCTGTGACTCCGGATCAAAATAGTGTGCTCTGCTCATATCAAGCTTAAGACCAACGGTGCTGTCAAGCGGAGGCTTCTGGCCCGGACCTGTCAAACACTGAATCCTCTGCCCCCCGACGTCACACACAACAAGATTCTCGCGGCCCAGAGACTCAACGAAGGTCACACGCGCTTGTACGTCGGCAGATCGCTCGGCGACAACGCTGACGTCCTCCGGTCGAATACCGAGCCTCACTGCATTACCCCTCTGCGGCATTCGCGGAAGTCGCTCTTTCGGAATCTTTACGGATACGCCGTTCTTGAGCACCGCGTGTGCGCTACCACCTGTGTTATCCACAGTTACGTCGGCGAGATTCATAGACGGACTTCCAATAAACGTAGCAATGAACTCGGTGCGGGGCCGCTCATGTAGTTCTTCAGGCGGAACATACGCCAGCAACTCCCCATCATGCATTACCGCAACTCGATCAGCCATTGTCATGGCCTCTACCTGATCGTGCGTAACATATATGCTCGTAATGCCGAGTTGAACTTGCAGGCGCTTGATTTCTTCACGCATTGACAACCGTAGGCGAGCGTCCAAATTCGACAAGGGCTCGTCGAACAGCAATAACTTCGGCTCCTTAATCAGCGCCCGAGCTAGAGCCACACGCTGTTGCTGCCCACCTGATAGCTCCGCCGCCTTGCGTTTGAGTAGATGGCCGATACCAAGCATTTCCGATACACGTTTCGCCGCACGCTCCATCTCGTCCTTCGGACGCTTTCTCAGCACCAACGAGAACACAATGTTCTGATATGCGTTCATGTGTGGATAGAGCGCATAGCTTTGGAAGACCATACCGATATCGCGCTCTTTCGGCTGCATCTTGTTAACACATAAACCGTTGAACAATATCTCACCTTCGGTCGGTCGATAGACACCGGCAATGGAAAGCAGCGTTGTTGTCTTGCCGCACCCTGAGGGGCCCAGCAAAGCCACAAGCTCTCCGTCTTCGGCTGCCAGACTAACGTTCTTAACAGCGTAGACATCGCCAAACTTCTTGGAAAGATTAACAAGCTCCATCTTCATAACTGGTCTACCTACTCTTCATGTACTAATTTTCACGACTGCGGCGAACTGTCGACGCAGTGCCTCAGGTCCCACCCTTCATTCCGCCGCCGAAAATCGTAAGGAGGTATTTCTGGGTGAAGACGTAGAAGGCTAGTATCGGGACAAGCTGGAACAGCGCCACCGCCGATACCACCCCATAATCCATTAGCTGTTCTCCGCTAGCCAAAAGGTTCAGATACGTGGATATAACGGCCGTTTGTTGGTCAACCATGAAGGTATAAGGGATAATGAACGAGCTCCAACCATGCATGAACGCGAAAATACCCAGAGCTGCAATCCCCGGCCTTATCTGCGGCACCAGAATCTGTCTCCAGGTTCGAAAGCGCGAGCAACCGTCGATAAGAGCCGCACGTTCAAGATCCCAGGAGATGTTGTCAAAGAAGCCTTTCATCAGCCAAACCCCCAAGGGCAGCAAGAAAGCAATACTGACCAGAATCACCCCACCGAGAGTGTTATAGCCAACGCCCCCGATGAGGGGCAGCCCGCGTCCAATCAGCGGAACGCGTGAGAGGTAGTTCAACACGACAAAGATAGCAATCAGGAGCACAACACTCGGGAAAGCATGCAGCACAAGGGTCAGTGCAAGAAAGCCTTTTCTTCCCGGGAAGCTCATTCGCGAAAGCGGGTACGCAGCCGAACACGAAACTAGGACAATACCGACCGTTAGTCCCATCGCAAGAACGAATGTATTGAGCGTCAAATGCCACAGCAACGGATCCGTAACAATGAACGTCCAGTTTCGCAGCGTCAGCTCCCCAACCGGACTCATTCCGTACATGCGGGTCGTAAACGTTCGCATGAAGACCCACAAATACCCGACAAAAATTGGTATCGATAGAATCGCGATCGACACCAGCGGTAATGGTTTGAGCAATGCGTCTCGTTTAATCATTACGTTCCCCTACCTTCACAAGACGTCGATTCTCGGTTCGTGAAGGAGCTCATTGAACCGGAAATAGCGCATGTACAACAACGCGAACAATATGCCCATGATAACGAGCACCGCCGCTATAGCTGCACCAAGCCCGTATTGAAAGAACCCGTAATAGTCATCCAGACCAACATTAAATGCCCATAACGCCCAAACTTCGGTGCCCCATCTGCCCCCAGTCAGTACAAGAATCTGTTCGTACGATGTCAACAGCGAAAGCGTCTGATAGGTGGTGACAAACAACAGAGGCCATCGTATCTGCGGAAGGATTATGTAACGTATTCGCTGTAGCTTCGACGCGCCGTCTACCAGTGATGCGACCATAATGTCTTGGCGAATAGACTCAATGGCGGAGGTGAATATGATCATCCCGAACGAAGCGCCAATGAAGCCGTTGACGAGGACAATAAACAGAAACGCGTTCGCCGGTAACAGGTTACCGGTTGGACCGCCGAGCGGCTCCAGGATGTTAGATGTAATCACACCGTGAGGAGGCGCGGCCGCCATGATCTGCCACATAAAGACATAGGCTACCACAGGTGTGATCCGCGGTAGCAGCCAGACAGCCCGGAAAAAAGTCCCGAGTTGCCGCGGGATGTGAGTGGTTATCAGGGCGATCAAGAGAGCCATTCCAACGTTGAAGAATACCAAGGTGAAGAGCACGTATCGTAATGTGATCCAGAACCTCCTCACCGTTTGCGGGAGACTCAGCAACCGTTCGTAATTCCCAAAGCCGACCCATTCCCAGCGAGTCAGACCGGTAATCGTGCTCATGTTCGTAGCTGAGATCACCAATGTTATTATTACCGGGGCGAAGAAGAACACAAGCGTTATCACTCCGGCAGGCAACAAGAACCAGAACCAGGCAGGACCCGTGTTTAGTCTTCGCGGAAACTGAGGCGCTTGCGTAAGCGCGGTTCCGGAACGGGCTTCGGAATCTTTCATACTCGCTTCCCTCGACTATATCATAAAGCCATCCGAACCAGGCGAAGCCTGGTCCGGATGCCTCGTGTTTTTCAGTGAAAAGCCCTAATCCATTACGCTTATCTGATAATCAGGTCCGGTATTTCCATTCTGAGGCGCGCAACAACTTCGTCTACCGCCTCATCAGGACTCAGCTCACCTCGTTCCGCGTCAACCATCGACTCGAAAAGCGCGTCGATAAACTGACCGTATTGCGGGTGATTCGGTGCGAAATACGCGTATTCGGCGAAATACCCGAGATCACCCAAGAACTGGTCTGCAAGGTAATCCGGGTCGTCCAATTGAGATTCAAGGATTGCCAAATGAGCGCTTTCCACCGCATGACGCGTATTCAGCTCTGTTGTCGTCATGTGGGCAATGAGCTCTATCATCAGTTGCTGGTACGGGCGTCCGGTAGCGTCTCGAGAGCTCACCATATAGGTAATCGGATGATACAGCGTGTGTCCCGACTCCCCCGGAATACCGCTCGGAATAAGCCCGTAACCGAGTCTCTCGAACAGCTCATCTTCGGTAGCCAGTCCGTCATCAAGCCAACCTGCCCACATCCAGGCCCCACCGTGAAAAAACAACACGTCGTGATTGATTACGGTATCGTGCCAAACATCCCACGTGGTTCCGACAATATCTCTCGGCGTTAGATCCTTTTCAACAATCCGCCGAAAGAAATCGTACTTCTCGCGCAGTGGCTCGGTTTCCAGCACGAGTTGACCCGAATCTGCATCTTGAATCTCACCGCCGTACGCTCTGTAGAACTGCACAAAGTCTCCGCCCGGAGCAGGTCTATGCCAGAACCCATGCCCGGGCTCTACCACACCTTGCTCAACGCCATCGGCGGCGGTCGCAATCATGTCCTCAAGAGTGAAGTCCCCGGTTCGGATCCGCTCCGGCAGATCCGCGATCTCCTGAGCGCTCCAACCCATTTCGCTGAGCAGAATCTTGTTAAAATACATGGGACGTCCGTCTACATCTTGCGGAACGCCCCAGATCTGACCTCGCCATGTCACTGCGTCCCACAAGGTATCTATAACGTCATCGAACTGAGGATACATCTGCTGTACCTCTTCTACCGAATCGGCAATCGGTACGATGTATCCGGCAGCGCCCCAGAGCCCTACGTCGGTATGACCGGAAACTACGATGTCAGGAGCCTCACCAGCCTCCGCAGCCAAGTTGTACCGTCGCGAGAAGTCGCCCCAGCCGGCCGGATCACTGACAGGATTTGTGCGGATGCTTATACCGTGCTTCTGTTCCACAGCTTCCGCGGCCGGCACTAAGTTGAGAGCTCTGTAACGGTCCACCCCATCGGGGGGCGCATTACCCGACCACAAAGTAACCTCAAGCTCACTCGGCAGCTCGACATCTTCAATTTCCGGCTCCGCAGCACCGCCGGCAAATACGCTGGGCAGGCTGAACACCATCGCCATTGCCAGACAAAACCCGATACCTCTCTTTTTTGCTAACATGCTATACCTCCAAAGTCTTTGCTCCCAATGATCCCAATGACAGTAAGCCCGAATCGGCTTACAGCTCCCACGCTAATCTCGTCGCTTACCTCTTGCTCTTCACCTCCCTGCAGGTAGCTAACCGCTGACGGAACCAAGCACGCCGCAAAATACTCCACAAGGTGCTCTGTACAGTAGCGATAGCTGGTATTTGTATCGCCGTAATGCCGGGCATTGTCTCAGGAGAATCGCGGGTGACGCAAAGCAATTCCGAAAAGCACGACCGATGCTGCAGCAGTATCTTTCAAGTTTTGGACGAAAGATGCAGAAACAGCTTGTTAAACTGCAATCGCCCTCATAGAAGCAGCCCCCTACTGCACACCGCATTCGGAGCCGCGCTCGCACCGCGAACCCGGCGGCACTCGCGGCCCTTGTCGGCAACACTTTCGTTGCGCTATACTACAGCCTGCCGGGGAGCACGCTCGCAAGCGGCCGGCGATTATTCAGGACTCGAACGGTCTGAGGCAAATGAGCGGTAACAATCGAAACTCTGCTGCCAAGCAGCGACTCAAGCAACAAGACCTGGTCAGGAATGTCATGTATATCCTCTCGGAAGAGCTGGAGCGCATGGACGGCGACCGAAGCCCTCAAGAGCAGGCGATATCTCTGTCCATGATTCGCAAGCGCTTGTTTGAGCAGTATGGCTTTGAATATCAGAGCGATCGTTGGTTATACACGCAATTGCATCGATACGAGAACGAGGTCGGAACCCGGCTCTTTGTGAAGCAGCACGACGAACACGACGGTATTTCCAAGCTCAAATTATTCGATAGAATGGAGAATTTTATACAAAAGCAGCATATCAATGTTTCGCAGAAAATTAAGACGGCTAACGGTGTATACGATTTCATAACTATGAACGCCGCGAACGCGGCTGCACGGGGCCCTATCCGCGTGTTGCTCGGGGCGGGCACCACTATGTGCCAGTTGTTTAGCCTTTTCTTGGAGCGCACGCCCAACAGCACGCTTTTGGTTGAAATCTTTACCCATAATGCCGGATGCACTCAGCTTCTAACGCCTAAGCTACTTGGACAAGACCGGATTTCCGTTTCTATCTTGGGTGGATCGTTAGATCCGGTTACAATGACGTTCTTGGGAGTGACAAAAACCTCGCTCGAGGGCATACCGTTTGACTATGTTGTGCAAGGCACTAGCCGGATATGCGATGGGCGCTTGTATATTGAATCAGAAAAGGAGCGCGAGACAAAAGAGCTGATCTTGCACCATACAAAAGGCGTTAAGCTCCTCGCCCTCACGAAATACGAGTTTGCGTCCGAGCCGCCACCCAATTCGCGAGCTTATGGGGATATAACCGATTACGATTATGTGGTGATGCCACGGTCCTTTCCGAAGTCTCTGAATAAGCCGCATGATAAACTCTTTCTGGATTACACGCATCTGTTCGATTCGGAGATTAGAAACTGGTATTACGAAATTCTCAAGCTGAAGCGTTCCTAACTCCGGCTTACCGCGAACTCCTGCAATCGGCTTCATGACTCTTCTGCAGTATAGACTCGGGTGGTTAATCCCGCCGTGCTGCGCCGTGCTGCGCCGTGCTGCGCCGTGCTGCGCCGGGCGAACGCTTACAGAAGTGAAGCGTCGCTCTCCTACTCGAATCCTCTCGCGCTTTGCTATGCCGAGGCGCCGGCGCTGCTGCTTGGAAGCCGGGAGAACATGCACCGCCGACAAGACGCGGTGACGCTTGAACAGTTGCCGGATGCAAACACGACGATATTAACTGCTGGACTCTCATAGCATCTCTCTTGCCGAGACCATCACGCCGATGTATTGTAAGCGTTCATGTCCCGCTATCGGCCCGGCACTTACATCGCTCTGTTCATTGGGGCACACTTTGCACACCACCTTCTTACCGCTCTTGTCGTACCGATGCTGCCGTATATCCGCGACGGATTCGGTCTGACTTACGCCCAGTCAGGAATGGTGGTATCAGCGTTCACCCTCTCGTACGGAATCGGTCAGCTTCCGGGAGGATGGTTAGCAGACTGTGTGGGCCGCGGATATCTGATCACGATCGGAATCGCGGGTCTGTCGCTCGCGGCCGCCGTTGCGGGATTAACGGTCTCATACGCCGGTCTTATCGCCGCGCTGATAGCGATGGGGATCGCCGGGGGTGGCTATCACCCCTCGGCCGCACCGCTGATCACCGCCTCGGTACCGCCGGAGCGGCGAGGCCGCGCGCTTGGACTGCATCTGGTCGGGGGAAGCGCCAGCCACTTTGTTACACCGCTTCTCGGTGCGGCAATCGCGAGCCGCTTCGGCTGGCGCGGATCGTTTCTCGGGATCGCCGGACCGGTCTTTCTCTTCGGTCTCGCGTTCTTTCTGATCCTGCGAAGCCGGGGGCAGCAGCTCTATTCCTCTGAGACGTCGCCCGGCTCGGAGGTAGGGCGGAATTTCGATGAAAGGCAGACCGCCTTGGAGCCCCAGACCGCCGGCGGGACCCGGGTTGGCGAGTATGAAGCGCCCGCACGCAAAAGACGCGGTCGCACCATAGTACGAGTCTCGGTGTTCCTCATAATGACTTCGACGGTCGGTGCGTCGATCGCGTCGCTGGCCGCCTTCGTGCCGCTCTATCTCGTCGACGTGTTTGGTCTTTCGGAGGGACTTGCCGCCGGCGCGCTGTCGCTCTTTTTCGCCACCGGCGTCGTGGCCGCGCCGGTCGGCGGCACGCTCTCCGACTATTTCGGTCCGGTACCTATCCTGATCGCGCTGTCGCTCGCCGCCGGCCCGCTCTTTATGCTCGGCGCCCTCGCGCCGTCGGCGCTGCTCTTCGCCGTGTTCCTCATCGGTCTTGGTATCACTACCTTTATCCGAATGCCGGTCTCCGAAGCGTATCTTTCGGAAGACGTTCCGCAGCGACTGCGTTCCAGGGTGCTCGGCGTGTACTTCTTCGCAGGGATGGAGGCAAGCGGTATCCTGACTCCGATTCTCGGATATCTGATCGATATGCACGGCTTCACCGCCGCGTTCAGCGCCTTCGGCCTCGTACTGACCGTGATTGCCGGCGCCGCGGCGGCAGCGCTCCGCGCGATGCACCGCGCGCCCGCCCCATAGGGTGGTGCACCGCCGACCCGACATGCGAGAAACGACCTGCGCACAGCCGCCGGGCGCTGCCCGAGCAGCTGTGAGACGGGCTGCCCATACCTCAAATCCCTCTGGGAGTTCTACTGTGGCCTGATGACCGAGACCATGCTGATCCGCGGCATGAACGGCGGTGAGCGGAGTATCCGAGAAACCGCTCAATTCATCGCAGCGTTACGGCCGCAGGCGGCTTATCTCTCCGTTACCAACCGGCCGCCGTCGTGCCCGCGGGTCCGCCCGCCCAACCATGCAACGCTCGAGGCAGCCGCCGGACTTTTCGGCAGGCATATCACCGACGTGCGCCGGCTCTTTGACGGCGAGGACGCCGCTTTTGCGCCATCGGGAAACGCAGAACGCGACCTGCTGAGCATCGCGGCGGTTCATCCTTTGAGATTTGAGGCCGTCGCGCGGCTTCTAGAAGAGGACCATGCCGACTGGTCGGTTGTAGAAGCGCTCATGGACCAAGGCAAGCTCTTTACGGTCACCTACGAAGGATAGTCGTTTTACCGCACGAGCTTACAGCTAAATGAGGTGCCGCCATGATCGGGCAGGAGTTTTGGAACGCCCCCGGCTTGCGCATGAGGAGTGATACTGGTTGCGGCCGACGATTTTGCTAGCCCGGCCGATATATCCGAGCTCGCGGGGTTGTTGGAGCGTGTCAGGCCAAAAAGGTCCGGGCTTCCCGGCACGTATAGCGTTCAACTTCCTGCCCCGAGCTGCGTCGTTCCGGCGACAACGCGTGGCGCAGTTTGAAAATGCGGGGCGGTAACTCGTGCCGTAGTTTCAGGGTTGCCCACTCCCGCTCTGCCGTGAGGGCAGTCAGCGTTGTCCGAATTCGGGGGTCGACCACAGAAACCCCACCGCCCCCAGCATGTAGCCGGCAAGCAGAACAAAGCCTGCCCACCCCAAGCCCAAATCACCGAACACCCCCAGCACCGTTGGCGCAATGCCTACTCCAATACCGATGCCGGCGGTAATTATCAGCGAATAGGTGACGTTCTGATAGCCCGCTTCGCCGATGGCGGCCATAGATGATAGCGCCGCCGGGAAGAGAACAGTCAGCAGCGCAGGCTGGGCCACCACGAAAACTGCGAGCGGCGTACCACGTGCCAGACCGATGAGCGCGGTGAATGCAGCTGAAAAGAGCAACACTCCCGCAATCGTTCTTCTTCTGCCGATACGATTGATCACCGCACCGGCACGCAGCAGCAGAACTATTCCGGCTACGCGCGATGCAGCGAGCAACAGATTGACGTGACCCGGCGACATCCCATGCTCGGTCACCAAGTAGGCGGGCAGAATGGCGTACACGCCCTGCACACCGGCGAGTGCCGCCGACAGAATCACCATGCCAAGTAGCGCCGTGCGTAAACGCAGGATGGTCCCGACGGTGCTGAGATTAGGTGCCGCCCCGGTGCCGCTGCCCCTAACACCCCACCGCAGGAAGGCCGCTGCCGCAAGCGCACAGACCGCAGCCAGCCAGACGAGCACACCGCGCCAACTGAACCAGGGTTCCAGCACCAGTACAAGCAACGGCGCCGTGAGCAGTGCCAGGTTAGGACCGACTTCGTGAAACGCGAAGGCAGTGCTTCTGCGGTCGATGGGAATCAATGTGTTGATCATCACAAGCCCTGACGGCGGGTAGGTTCCGGCGCCGGCTCCAATCAATACTGTACCGGCTGCCAGCAAGCCGAAGCTTGTAGCGACAGCCGTAACCAGCAGTCCCAGAGAGATCGCACCGAGCGCGACCACTATTGCCTTCCCGTGCCCGACGCGCGATGACAGAAAGCCCGAGAACAGCATGGCCGCTCCGTAGCTGATGCTGATCAACAGGAACACGCTGCCGGCAGTGGCGAGCGTGATACCCATTTCACGCTGTAATGTAGGCATCAAAGGAGAAAAGATGACGCGGGCAGCCATGGAGCAGAACACTGCCACCACCAGCATGCTCATCATCAACAAGGGGCGTGTGATCTGTTGGGGAGTCATGCTGCCCATTATGTTGAAACCCCGCTTTGATAATCAAGACCGACAGCTGCCACCGTTCCATGATCGGCCGCGCACTTCTCCCTGCCCAATAGCCGTGATACACTCATGAGGATGAACCGGCAAACCCTCTACGATATCGTTGCCGCGCGCCTCAACAAACGCGAAGACCTCAACTGCGCCGAAACCATTCTCCACGCTGCCGATCGCGCCTACAACCTCGGCTTGCCGCATTCAGCGCTCAAGCTCGCCGCCGGATTCGGCGGCGGAATGGGGGTTGAGAGCACTTGCGGCGTGCTCACCGGTGCCTCGATGGTATTCAGCGCGATGTTCGTGCGCGAGCGGGGACACGAGAGCGACCGCGTCAAGCAGCTGAACAGCGAGCTCTTCGAACGCCTGCGCGAAACTTTCGGTCACATCGACTGTGCGCCCATCAAGGATCGCTGGCGCGACGAGGCCGACGGCTGCCTGCCGGTGATGCTGGAAGGCGCGCGCGTGCTGCAGGAGATCATCGACCGCGAGCGCGCCGCCGACGGGCCGCAGCCGTAGGCGCCCTAAGGGTGTTGACCGAGAGTTTCGTCTTCGAATATTCGCCGAACGCACGCATCCGGCTATTTGCGTGAGACCCCTACCACAAGCTTTGGGCTAGTCCTCAACGCTCACAATCTGCGCGCCGCCTGCCCAGCCGGCGTCGAAGCCCGCAAGTCCGAACGGCGATCCGCAGCACCTGCTGCGGCGGGTCAATGCGTTGCTCGGCGGAGACTTCACGATTGACGAAGCGTGCGACGCGGTTGTGGGGGGACCGGGGCTGCAGCATACGCAAAGAACGAATCTGTTACTTCGCGCCGCGGCTGTGATACGGTGAGACAGTACCGCGCAACAGCACCGAGGAGCCCGCATGTCGGCCGAGCGACGTGATATCCCGTACTTGGCGTTTCGCTTCTTTCAGGATTTCGCGCTGATCTATCCGGTGTACGTCATTATGTTTGAGCGCATCGGACTCGGGTTTATGCAGATCGCCTGGCTCCTGGTAATCTGGGCAATCGCGGTATTGGTCACCGAAATTCCTTCGGGGGTATTGGCCGACCTGTGGAGCCGCCGAGGGGTGCTGTTCGTCGCACTGCTGCTGAAAGCAACCGGGTTTGTGGTATGGCTGCTGTATCCGAGTTTCGGCGGGTTCGCAGCCGGCTTCGTGCTGTGGGGAATTCAAGAAGGTTTGACCGCCGGCGTCACCGAGGCGCTATTGTTCGACAGCCTGCAGCGGCGGGGCCGAGAGCGGTACTTCGAAGCGATAGCCGGACTCGGCACACTTGTCGCCCGGATCGCGATCGCCGCCGCGATGGTTCTCGGCGGCGCGCTTTTCGCAGCTAACCCGGGCTTGGTGTTGGTCTGCTCTTCAGCAGCTATGGTCATCTCGGCGCTGTGCACGCTTGGGATGACCGGCGGCGCTGCGCCGCAGCGGGATGGCCGGCACGCTGCGGGAAAGCTGTCCGAAACGCTGCACGGAATCGCCGATGCGGCGCGCGCGGCGTTCGCTACTCCCGGTATGCCGGCGCTGGTACTCGCCGGCGCGTTCAGCGGCGTGCTCTACGGCGTGCTCGACGAGTACGACACCCTGTTCGCAACGCTCCACGGGGTTCCGCTTGCTTGGGTCGGGATCTGGGGCGCGCTGCGTTTCAGCTTTGAGGGCGTGGGCGGTGTGCTCGCGCCTCGGCTTTCGCGCCTGCTCGGTGACGATAACCCGCCGCGCTTCGGCCTCTGGCTGGCTGCCGCGGGCGTGGGTCTGCTTGCAGGCACGCTCACCGGAAGACACGCGCTGCTACCGCTATACTTTGTTTTTTTCGGGATGATGGCCGCAGCCGAGGTGGTTTTCCAAGGCTACGTGCAGCGCCGAGTCACGTCCTCCGGCAGAGCTACCGTCGGGTCGCTGGTTTCGTTTGTGAGCGAAGTACTCGGGATCGGGGTGTTACTGCTGTACGGCGTTGTCGCTCGCGCTTTTGGACTGCGAGCGATCTTCTGGCTCGGAGGCGTGCTCACCGTGATTACCGGCGGAGCCTACACGCTGTGGGCCGTACTCCGGCGGCGAGGAAACGCAAATTGGTAGTTGCGGCAGGCGCACAGTAAGTGATCAGCGACTTCGCTGAGTCTCCGTTGCCGTTAGGCGGGTTGCAAAGCCGACCCGTTTTGAGTGAATCTTAGCGCGTGATTCGCCAGGCGCAGCCGAAAAGATTTGAACCCTTGACTGCGCTCGTGGTAGAGGGCGGCGCGATGCGCGGCGTGTTTGCAACCGGCGTGCTCGACACCTTTTTGAAACATGAATTCAACCCGTTCGACCTCTGCGTCGGCGTCTCGGCGGGCGCCTTGAACATCGCGGCCTACCTCGCGGATATGCAGGGACGGAACTACACCGTCTATACCGATTATTCGCTGCGGCCGGAGTTTATCAGCGTCCGCCGGTTCCTAACCGGAGGCCACCTAATGGACCTCGACTGGATGTGGGAGATCACGATTCGCGAGCTGCGCCTCGACCTCGACACAATTCTCAATGCGCGGTCGCAGTACTCCATTGGGCTTACGCGTGTTTCGGACGGAACGGCGGTGTATCGGCAGCCTATCCGCAAGAACCTCGAGCAGATGCTCAAAGCCTCGAGCGCGATTCCGCCGTTTTACCGCGGCTTTGTACAGCTAAACGGCGAAGAGTACGCCGACGGAGGGCTCGCCGACCCCATACCAGTACGCGAAGCCTATCGCCGTGGAGCAACACGCATCCTGGTATTGCGCTCCCGCCCGTTTGACTACACGATGAAGCGCAGGAAACCCAATCAGCTGATGCGGCTGACCCTGCGCAGGCATCCTGAGCTACGCGCAACCATCGAACGGCGTGCGCAACGCTACAACGACGCACTCGGCTTTACGCGCAACCCTCCCGCCGGTGTGCGCATCCTCGAACTGAACCCGCCGAATGACTTCGAGAGCTCACGGCTCAGCCAGAACTTCAAGGCGCTCACGCGCGACTATCGACGCGGCCTTACGGCCGGCGAAGACGCGATTTCGCGCTGGAGCACGCGAGCATAGAGCGCGAAGAGCCGAAACAACCCAAGGAACCGCGGCGGGCGCCTTGAGGGTATGCGCCCACGCGCAGTGACCCGAAACCGTAACGGTATAACTTCACCCGTGCGAGCGCACTACCGCCGACAGCACACATGGGAACCAGTGAATCAAACGCGATATGTTTTGTTCTCAGGCAAGGCCTTCCAGAGTGATCAGAACCTCGTAGAGAAAAGCGGGAGCGCTTTCGACGCGGTAATTAGTTATGGGGACGCATAGCTGTTTTTCGAAGCCCCCTCCCGCCGGGAGGGGGCGCCCCGCTAATCCCTCTCCCCCACCTTCGGAGGTCTCCCATGCCCGTTTCCCGCCTCTGCCGAAATCGCGATTGTTGCAACCACACAAGCCCCGTTGCTCGAGTGTGAATACCGCTTGCGCAGCAGGGAGCCGAAGGGCTGTTATGGCTTGTTTGACTGTGATAGACTCTACGGTGCGCTATGATGGACTGGGCTATGATGAACCGGCGCGTGTTGCGTGTTGGGGCGCTTGCTTTGGCGCTGCTTGTTTTGATGATAGCCGCAGTTCAACTGCAGCTCCCGTACCTGGCCTCGCAAGGCTTGGGCCTACTGCAGGACTTCTTGGCGCGCACCCCGTCGGAACAACTGCGCGATAATCCAAACACCTCGCAGGAGATGCTGGTATTCCTCGAGCGCGCGGACGCCGTCTTGGCATACGCTCACGACAGCGTGGGTCTCGCTGACCCCGGCAGTTACCGCCATGTGGTGCAATCGGACCGCAGCGCGATCGCCTATGTTGTCTCAGCGGCCCCTGAGCTCGAGTTTCGCCATTACCGCTGGCACTACCCGCTGATGGGAAGCATGCCGTACCGGGGCTATTTCAATCGAACCGGCGCCGAACGTGAGGCCGAGCGCTTGCGGCAGCGCGGCTACGACACGCTCGTACGGGGAATCACAGCGTTCAGCACCCTCGGGTATCTGCCCGACCCACTATATCCGTTCATGGCGCGTTTTCCGGTACATCGCCTCGCCAACACTATCCTGCATGAGCTCGCCCACGCAACCTTGTGGCTGCCCAACGAAGACCACTTCAACGAGCAGTTCGCCACCTTCGTCGGCGACGAGGGTTCCCGGCTGTTCGTCGCTGAGCGGTACGGCAAAGACTCGGCCGAATACGCCTTGATCCAACAATCGGCCGCGGATCGCTACCGCTTTCGGGGCGAGATGGTCACGTTACGCTCGATGCTCGCGCAGCTCTACGAGCAGGGCTTGCCGATTGAGACAATGCGCAAGCGCAAGCAAGAGATCATCGACGGATACCAGCTGGAGTTCGCAACCCGTTACGGCGAAGACTATTACACTGAGGCCTACCGCCACTTCAGCGTGCAGCCGGTAAACAACGCGTACGTAATTCTGTTCCAGCTCTACAGCGACGATATTGAAATCTTTTACGAGGTTTACGCGACGTTCGGGCAGAGTCTCCCGGCCACAGTGGAGTTCTTCTTGCGATTCGAGGATGCTGATGAAGACCCATACGTCTTGATGGAAAAACATCTTCGACAATATGCGCTGAAGGAACGGATCGAGAGCCGCGTGTCAGGATCAGAGATTGAAACTGCAGACGACCGGGAAATGATCCGACGGGTAACGCCCCTGCTGTGAACGCCGGTCAAGAAACAGCTCGCCGGCGGATAGGCGGCGATCGAGCAGAACCCAGTCAATACGCCGTGCACCCGGCACCGAGCCGGCAAAACTGTGATATGACGATGCTTCCGGCTTACCGGTCTCTTGCCAGGGGTCGTACAGATTCGGCAGCTCCCCCGCGATAGCCTCACGAACCGGTCCGTCCGGCGCGTCATTGAAATCCCCGGCCAGCACAATCGGCAACCGGCGCCCGTTCAGCCCGCACAGCTCATTCGCGGCAACCCGTGCCTGTTCTACGCGGGTATCGCGCTCCTCATGATCAAGGTGAAGATTCGCGAAGAACAACTGCCGGCCGCTGTTTCGGCACTCAAGCTCGCACCAGGTCATCAGACGCGGAAACGCACTGCCGAAGGATGAGCTGCCCGGAACGTACGGCGTCTTTGAAAGCCAGACGTCCCCGCTCTGCAGCACCTGCAGTGCCGCATGCCGCACGAACACAGAGGGGTACATGCGCTCTTCGATCCATTCACGGTGCTGATCCACCAAGCCGCACGCACTCAAACAGGCTTCAAGCTCGCGCAGCTGCGTGCGCCACCCTTCCTGCGTCGCGACGATATCAGGGCGATGGCTGTTGAGCACCTCAGCGAGCAGCGGCAGGCGCAGCGCCCATCGATGCTCGCCATCGGCCGGATTGTCAAAGCGAATGTTGACGGAAACAATGCGAAGCATGGACATAGTATAATCATCGAGGTTGTGATCGTGCTCGGTGTTCGCCTCTCGGTGTGCGAAGGCCGAGATGCCTGCTTGACCACCGCTTTATCCTGGCGTAATCTCGATGCCGAGGGTACTGATCCATGATCGTGAATGCGCTTGCGCGTGTAGTCGCGGCCTTAAACTCCAATCGGCGTGCGGGCGAAGTCGCCGCCGGAGTGAGCTGTGCGGTTGTGCTCGCCTTGATGCCGCCGGCGAACCTCGTGTGGGTAATGCTCTTCGCGGCGCTGTTTTTCATAAAGGTCAACCTTTCGATAGCGCTCTTGACGCTCGCTGTGCTGTCTCCCTTCGCTGTGTTGACCGATCCGCTGCTCGACGCGGTGGGGTACACGGTGCTCAATGCCGCAGCTCTCCAAGAGGTCTTTATCGCCTGGTACAATCTTCCGATCGCCCCGTTCACCGGGTTCAACAATACCCTCGTGGCCGGAGGATTTCTTGTGGGTCTGGTGCTCTGGATACCCGTGTACCTTCTCGCGCGCGTGTTCGTACAGCTGTACCGCAACACCTTGCGCGCCAGAATCGCTGCGCTGCCGCCGGTGCGTTGGTTTGCCCGGCTGCCGCTTGTACAGCGGGTCACCGCGTGGGTCCGTTGGGCCAACGGGTTCTATCAAAGGGTTGGATAACGACGCATGGCAGGCAAACCCGGCATTCCAAGGCTGTTTCCACCCGCAATCCGCAAGCAGCAGTTTGAGCGCCGCATTCTGAAAAGAGTTGCTCTGCGCGACGAGCGGGCGTTCCTGACGGGGCTGTACCAGCTCGATGAAACGGAGAATTCGTATCGCCGCCCTGATGAGCCGGATCAAGAACAGATCAAAAGACTCAGAGCGATAGCATCGGCGGTTCGCCACAATCGCGGTGTACTGCAGCCGGCGAAGCTCGCGCTGATCGGCGTCGTAGCCGCTGTGGCCGCCGCTTTCGTACTGCTCTTTGCCGACGCACTCGTTGAACGTGCTGCTACCCGCGGCCTAGAGTCGCTTGTTCAGGCACGTGTAGAGTTCTCACAGTTGCGGGTGCGCCCGCTGCAGCCGGGCTTGTCGTTTGACTCCCTATCAGTAGCTAACCCCCGAAAGCCGTTCCGCAACTTGTTCGAACTGGGGTTCACCGAGGTCCGTCTGGACCTGGGTCAACTGCTTCGGGGAAAGCTCCTGGCTCGCAACATCGAGACCCGAGAGTTTCGTTGGGACACGCGCCGCGAAGTGTCGGGAGCGCTCCCGGCTGCCCGTACGGTGGGGCCGGCGGATGAGCCGGCGGCGGCACTTGAGCTGCCGCGGGTCGACCAAATGGTATCTGAGCGGTTCGCGGAGATTGATCCTGAGGAGCTAATACGCAGCCATTTCAACGAGCTTCATACGCCGGCGCTGCTCGCCGAGCTCGGTGAAGGAATGCAGGCCGACCTGCAGCGCTATCGCGGGGATATTCCGCAGCTCGAGTCCCGCGCGCGCGCAGCAGCCGAGCAGGCGCAATCCGTTTCCGATATCAACCCCGGCGAGTTACGTTCGGTTGGCACGATCCGTGAGGCATATCGGACAGTTGAGAACGCCTACGCTGAGGTTGACGGTGCGGCAGCGGCTGTGCAGGAGTTGCGCGATCGTGCCGAGGCCGACCTGCAGCGCTATCGCGAGGAACTCGCGGCTATCGGCGAGTTGACCGCGGCTGACCTCGCGTACCTGCAGGATCTGGTTCCAGATTTTCGTCTCGCCGACGTCTCGGCGATCGCTGCCTTCGTGCTGCCCGAGTTGTACGAACCGTTAAACGAACGCTACGAACAAGTGCTCACGGTTTGGCGGGTAGTCGACCGTTTGCGAGCACGCGAGCGCGCCACCTCACCTGCATACCGCCGTGAGGGTCGCGTCGTCGAATACCCCGCGCGCGATTACCCGCGGGTGCTGTTCGCACGAATTGCATTTTCCGCCGGTGACCGCGCCGCGCGCGACCTGTATGAGATCACCGCAGCGGCGATCTCGAGTTCGCCGGAAATAGTGGATGCGCCGAGCAGCGTACAGCTTACGCGCTACGACGAGGACAAAGAAGTTGCATTCAGCGCCATTCTCGATATGCGTACCGGCCGGACTGATGAGCTCGATCTCGCGAGCAGGTTTGAGGGTTACCGTTTTGAAATCGGCGAGCGCGCCGGCATGGTATCTTTTGAGGGAGCTGAAGGCCGTTACAACCTTGAAACCAAGCTGCAGCTGGGCCGCTCCAGCTTGCCCACCGGGACAATTCGACTCGCCATCGAAGACCTCCAGCTCGCGGTGCCGCAGGGCGACCGGATCGCAGCGTCGGCGCGCGACATCTTGTACTCGGTTCCTCGGGTAACCATAGACCTTGAGCTGCGCGACGGCGGCCGTTTCCGCGCTTCAAGCAATCTTGATGAGCCTTTCCTTGCCGAGCTGCGCGGGGTCTTCGAAGAACGCCGTGCGGCGGTGCAGCACCGCGTTGCGGACGAGCTGGATCGGCGTCTCAGCGCCGAGCTCCAGGCTCGCGAGCAACAAATCGCCGACATGGCTGCGTATCGCGACCAGGTTCACGCGTATCTCGTACGCGTACGAGGGCATCGCTCCGAAGTCGCCGCCGTCCGTGATCGGCTTGAACGCAGGACCGCCGAGCTTGAGGATGAGGCTGAACGACGCGTGCGCCAAGCCGCCGAGCAAGCCCGGCGCGAGGCTGAGCAACGCGCTCGACAGGAAGCCGAAAGGCAGATCGACCGCACTCTCGACCGATTCCGATAACTGATGGCAAACCCCGCGACGGCGCGCGCGGCAGGAGTAACGGAGTGAGCGACCGAACAAAGCTACTGCTCAAGAAGAAGTACGGTCTTGTGCACGTACCCAGCCACCACAAAGTCAAGGACTGGTATGCTCTGCAGAAACGTGAAAGGGCCGGCGGCGTGACGGATGAAGACGCCGGCTTGGCAGCCGCGCGCAGCGTATTCCCGTACGAATGCAAAGAGGAGGCGGTTCACGATGGCCCGCCGGTTGCGGAGATTCTGCGAGAGTTCGAGCCGATACAATGATTACGGCCCCGGCACTCGGGCGCCCATTATGCGACATCGTAATTGACAGCGCCGATACAGCGGCCGCAGCGCTGAGCGACCTGCTCGGCACGTCGCCGGCACCGGGCACTGTTCGGATGCTCGCCGCCGCTGAGCACGCCGGCCGACGGCAAACGCCGGTGTGCTCGGCGGCAGCGCGGCAAACTGTCTGCGCCCGGCGCTGATTGCGCAGAGCGCCGCCGGCTATTCGGGCGGTAGCCGCGCAAGCAGCTTATTCAACACGCCGAGCAGTAACTCGGTATCATCATCATTCAACACTGCCGTACGCTCGCACACGCTGCGGTACAGCGGCGTATCGGGCTCGATCTGAAGCCGAGCGAGCAGCGTCTCCACCTGACTGTTGAGCACGCGCTGCGTTCCAGCGCCCGGACGCGTGTCGCCCGGACGCCGGAGGTATGTTGTGCCCGAGAGCTCGTACGCGTACACCGTCACCGCCTGTCCAAGGTTGAGCGACGGGTACTCCTGCCGCAGCGCCACCGTCGACAGCACATCGCAGCGCCGCAGCTCGCTGTTGCGCAAACCGCGCTCCTCGGGCCCGAACAGTAGCCCTACCCGCTCCACGCCGCCGCTCTTGCTTGCCAGCAGCTCGGTAAGCTCACGCGCGCGGTAATAGCGCTTGGTGAACCCGCGCCGCCGGGCGGTTGTGCCGATCAGCAGCGACAGATCGGCTACCGCGCGTTCCAGATTGTCGAACACCTGCGCGGCGCGCAGAACGTCGCTTGCGCCGTGGGCGGCCCACTCGGCGCGTTGATCAAGGTGCGCTTCGGTGCCGACTAGGCGCAGCTCGCCGCCGGTCAGCGCCTTTATTGCCCGCGCTGCGATCCCAACATGCTCGGGGCGTGCCGGTTCAACAAGAACAAAGGCTAACTCCATTCGGGCTCCTGTTCGGGTCAGGTTTCCGGGGTTTCAGCTTCTAGGTCCAACCACCGCGGCTGAAACGCCTGCTCCAGGGCGAAACGCGCCAGGTCAAAAACAGGCACCGTAACGCGATCAAGCACCACCGAGTCACTGCCCGCTACAACCGCGGGCGCACGGCTGTCAATCAGCTCCGCGTCGACGCTCGCCGTAGAGTGCAACTCACCGGCAACGGCTCTCTCCGCGAGCAACTGCTGAAGCAGCGCGACCAGCTCGCGGTTCGGGCCCAGCTGCGAATCGAGGAGAATGGTGACGCTTTGAGGTTCCAGTGCGCCGAGCGCGGCGGTCATCAGCTCTACCGCGCGCCGCAGCTTATCGGACGGGGGTCGCCGCCCATGCGCGGCACTCACATCTCGCAGCACCCCGTCGGTGCAGACAAAAACCGGCACGCCTCGCAGGTACGAGAGTACGGTATACAGCACATTGTACCCATCGACCCGAAGCCGCGTCTCACCGTGACGAATCTTCTCGGCACTGATCAGGCGTTCACGGCGCGCGCGGCCGCGTGTGCGCGAGACTACACCCCGGAACAGCATATTGCGCTCTTCACGCGTGAGACGATAACGATTTCCTACAAGATCAATTGACGGGCGCGAGGGATACCCGCGCTCGACCAGGAAGCGGTAGTCGCCGAGCGCCGCCCGCGCTTCGCTTCGCAGCCCGGCCGAGACGGACACCGCGGGAGATTACGCGTGCAGATCGATGATGTTCCCGAGATGACCTTCTTGAAAGGCTTGCCCGGCAACTACTTGACCCTGCTGCTGCACCTGTTCCCCCGCGTGAGGGGAGGCCTCCGCCATGCGGTTCACCGCTTCGGCCTGCATTTCGGCATTTTCCATGCCCATGCGCAAGAGCCGAACACCGGCCTCTTGTTGAACCTGCATCTGCGAAAGACTGGTGGAAGCTTCGGCAACATTCATGTAGACCTCCTGCTTACGCTGTAACTCTAATGAATTCGCCCTCGTTTTGCAAACTCTTGCCGACGACGGACCACGCCGGCAGCCCCCAACCTGAGTTAGCCATCTTAGCCCCGTTCGTTTTGTTACCGCGGTTACCTGGGTCACCCCTTTAGCGCGGTTATGCATCGCGCGCTCGTTTCCGCCGTAGCACCCGTCATCCGCATCTCTCGCTCAACAACTTGTCGTCAGTAGAAACTTCTCGTATAGTGGGGCTGTCTGATCTATGCGTAAAGCTATACACGCAGCCGACCTGCATGTTTCCCGTTCCGAGCAGCAGTACTCATTCGCGGTATTCGATGAGCTGATTGAGCTGTGCCGCCGCAACGAGGTCGACTTGCTGTTGTTGGCTGGGGACTTGTTTGATTCTTATCCCGACGCGGTGGCGCTGGCGCCCGAGCTGCGCGAGCACGCAGCGGCGCTCCCGGAGGCCTGCCGGGCGGTAGCGATTCCCGGAAACCATGAAGAGCTATTACGCGGCGAGGAGCCGCTGGAAACAATCGACCTGGGACGAATAGCCTGGGCTACCGGCAGCCCGTTCCAGCGGTACACGGTGTGCGGCATCGACCTGTTCGCGGTTCCGTTTCGATCAAGCTACGCCGATTACCTTACGTGGGAGATTCCCGCGGCCGGCGAGGACCCGCGCATCGTGATGATGCACGGTACGCTCGCAGGCATGTGGTTTTCGGGTCTCGAGGAAACCGAAGAATCTACCGTGGCAATAGACCCGGACGTGTTCGGAAGAATAGGCGCTTCGTACGCTGCCCTCGGGCACATCCACAGTGCTCATACCGAAGAGCTTGAAGGCTGCACCGCGTGTTATCCGGGCTCCGCGCGCGTGTGGCGCCGGGGGGAGAACGATTTACGCGCTGTTCAGTTACTCGAATTCCAGGGCACAGCACTCACTCGGCATGAGCGGCTTACTCTGACCAGTGCCGGCCGGTATCGGCACCTCGAGCTACCGGTTGGGATAGACCCCGGCAAGGTGCTCACCCACGTAGACGAACACGTGTTCGACAGCGCCGATTTCGTGGAGCTCGCGCTCAGCGGCTTGATCGAAACTCAAGCCCAGAGCGCACAGTTGGTGCGCAAGCTGCAGCACAGACTCGGTCCGCGGGTGCGGCGCCTTGAGATCGATACCGAACACCTAGAGCCCCTGAGTGGATTCGCCGCACTGCCACTGGCAAGACACTTCCTCGAGCATTGGAACCGGCGCTGGCAACACGCAGCGTCGCCGCGGGAGAAGGATCTGCTGCTGGAGGCTCGCCGCAATGCGCTCACTAAGATCAAGCACCGCGTTGAGGGACGGCGATGATAACCAAGCTGCACTTGGAATCGTTCGGGCTGTATCGCGAGGTCAGCTTTGATTTGGGCCCGGTTACGGCGTTTGTGGGCCCAAATGAGAGCGGCAAAACCACGCTGTTTCATGCGCTGCTGGACTGCCTCTGTCGTCCCCGCGGCGCTTCAACGCACGCACGCGCGCTGCAGTCTCGCTACGGTAAACTGCGTTCGTGCACCGTTGAGCCCCCCGATTGGGACGGCGCAATCCCGGTTGAGGAGTTTACAGAACTACTTGCGATAGACTCCGGCGCGATTACACTGAACGTGTCGGAAAACAGCGACTGGATGCAGGCGGTGAAGGCCAACCTATTCTCGGGCGGCATAGATCCTAGCGCAATCACGCGCGATCTGCGCAGAGAAGCGTCTGAGAACAAGACATACGCGCATATGAAACGGCTCAAAGAGCTGCAGTCGCGTCTGGAAAGCCTGGAGCAAGAGCGCGACCGGCTGTCGGCGCGGCGGGCGGAGATACTCGGCGGCGAGCGCCGCCTGCAGCAGCAAACTCGCGAGCACGAGGAGCTCGAGAACACGTTGCGAAAGCTGCAGCAAGACCACACGCGCCTCGAGAAGCACCTTGCGGCTCAGTCGGCGGCGATGGAACGCCGGCGGGCCCGCGCGCTATTGGCCAAAATTGAAACGGTTGAAGAGCTTGAACGCGAGCTTGAGCTGCGCGCGGCGTTCAGCGAAGACGCTGAACCGCAGCTTGCAGCACTGGAGACCGGCATGGAGAACACGCGTTCGCACAGAGAACACGCGGTAGTTGCGCACGAGCACCGCCGGGCCGAGCGTGAAACCGCACTCCGAGCTCACCGCAGCGCCGAGCACGCGGCTGCCGCGCAACAGCAGCTTGCCGAGGCGGCGAAGAGTCTACGGCGCAACCTCGAGCACAGCCGTGCCGCGCCGATTACGCGTACCAAACGGCGCCCGCGTCCGCTGGTGCTGGCCGCGGCCGGGGTATTGCTTGCAACCGCCGCGGTTCCGTTTCTCGTGCTCACTGCACCCGAGAGCCTTGTGGTCGGCGCCGCGCTCGCCGCCGGCGCGTTGATTCTCGGTGGCTTCGCCGGTTTCGAGCAGACTGTTGAGCACGACAATACGCCGGTAGAGAACGCGTTGCGGCGCGCACGCGACGAATGGCAGCGCGAGACCGGCGAGCAATTGAGCGCCGAGAGCTACGAGGGCCTCATCAGCGCGCTCACCGGCGTAGAATCGAAGGCTGCGGCCGCACGCGATGAGCTACAACGCCGCGGCGACGAGCTTCAAGACCAAGAGCACAAACTGACCGAGGCGCGCGCGGCCGAACAGACGGCTCGGCGTACAGCCGAAGCGGCACAACAGGAGCTGAACGATTGGCTTGCGCGCTACGGGCTTGCCGGCACACGCGAGTACCACAACGCCCGAGCGGAGTATCGCAGCCGCAGACAACGCCGTGACGAGCTCACCCGCGAGCTCCATCAGGCCGCCGACCAATACGGCTGTACCGGCCGCTCGGCGCTGCGCGGCGAACTGGCCCGGCTGCTCGAGCGCACGACCGAAGCCGAAGTAGAGCCCAAGGACAACGAGGCGCTGCGCAGGACGGAGTCGCGCCGCGCCCAGCTCGCCCAGGAGATCGAACAGCTGCGCGCGCGCCGCGACGCTGCGGCCGCCGAGATTGCCGAGCTGCGCGGAACGGTGAAAGGATCGCTCGGCGAGATACCAGAGCAGCTGCTTGATCTCGAAACGCGCATTGCGCGGCTCGATCGCGAGATCGGCGAGCTGAACGACGCGCGCGAGGCCGCCGCTATCGCCGCGGAGATCTTTGAGGAGCTCGGTGCGGACTTCGACCACGTGCTCGAGGACTTGGCGCGCGATATTCAAGCCCGCTTCGGCGCGATTACCGGAAACGAGCGGCGCTTGAGCTTGCCGAAGCTCGCGGTAGACGCGGCCGAGGTGATAGATGCCGGCGGCACTGCTCGCCCGCCGGCTCAACTCTCCAAAGGCACACTCGATGCTTTTCTGCTGGCCGCCCGGATCGCACTTGCGCTTCAGGCACGCGACGGGGAGGGAATTCTGGTTCTGGACGAACCCTTTCAGAGCCTCGACACCGAGCGTACGCTCGGCGCGCTGAAGTTGCTCGAGCACGTCCATCGAGAGAATAACGTGCAGTTGCTGTTTTTCACCAAGGACGAGCGCTTGCTGGATGCCTGTACTGCGGTCTTCGCCGAGCTGCGCATCCACCGGCTACAACTGGTAGGTCGCGCCTGAAACGCCGCGGCAGGGTCCGCAGGTGCCGCTGAGTCGAAGCTTCGATTACCGTGTTATGGAGTAGCTTATGCCGGCACCACGATGCCCGTACTTCGGAGGCTGCGGCGGGTGCACCTCGCAGAATGTCGCCTACCACGATCAACTGGAGGCAAAACGCAACGCGCTCGCGGAGCTGCTCGGGGTTGAAGACATCAGCGTGTTCTCCGGCCGCGATTACCACTACCGGTCGCGGGTTGACATGCCGTTTCACCCCGGCGGCCTGGGTTTTCGCAGGCGCGGGCGCTGGGACGTCATCGAGGATATCGAGCAATGTGCGATTGCCGAGGAGGAAGTCAATCGCTTGATCGCCGCCGTGCGAGCCGCGTTCCCCTCTCCGGATGCCTTCAACGTCCGCAGGCGCACCGGCACCTTACGCTACGCGGTCATTCGTACCACTCGCGTCGAAACCTCGGTCACCTTCATTGTGAATGCCGACTCTGCGCGCATCGAAGGGGCACGGCAGCTGGTTGCAGCGTTTGCCGATTCGGGAGCAGCCGACAACGTCTTGATCGGCTTTGTGCCGTCGAACACCGACCGGAGCATCACCGAGGAGTACGAGGTGGTGCGCGGCAGCGCTCGTCTTGAAGAAGAGCTGCTTGATCTACGTTTCGAATACCATTCACAAGGATTCTTCCAAGCAAACCGCCGGCTTGCCGAGGACATGCTGCGTTACAGCTGTGAGCGGCTGGCCGAACACGGCAACGGCTCGGGAGAGCTGGTTGATCTGTACGGCGGCGTGGGTCTGTTCGGCATCGTCAACGCTGCCGCGGTTGGACGCGTCACTGTCGTTGAGCAGCACCCGCGCTCAATCGAGTCCGCCGAACGCAACCTTGCACGGCACTTGACCGGTGAACACCGCGCCTGCCGTCGTACGGCCGAACAGTTGCTGTCACTCGCGCTTGAGCGCCCGCTGTACCTCATCACCGACCCTCCCCGCGCCGGTATGCATCCGCGCGTATTGCGCACCCTGGATTACCTGCAACCGGATGTGATGTTGTATGTGTCGTGCAACCCCGAACGCTTGGCGGACGAGCTTGCGCACCTGCAAGGATACCGCCCTGCGTCGGTGGCGTTGTTTGACTTGTTCCCGCAGACCCCGCACTTTGAGGCGGTGGTTGAGCTCCTGGCGAAAACGCCGTTGCGGGCAGACCACCCGAAGACCGCGCAGTTTGCCAGCCCGCAGAAGACCGGGTACCGCACCTTCCGCCTGACCACGAACCCGGGAATCGAGGCCGACGTCACCAAGGAGATCGGCTCGGTACTCAGCACGGCCTCCGAGCCGCCGCCGGTGACCCGCGGCACGGCGCTGCCGCGCAGTATCGAAAAGCCCTTCGCGCTAGCGGGAAACGTATTTCTCGAGTGCGAGCACCCCAAAACCGCCGAATGCATTCGTAAGCTGCTGCCCCGGCTGCGCTCGGTCTATCACGCGATTGAGCATCTCCACCATTTTCAGCTTCCCGAGGAAGACCCGCTTGCAACGATCCGCGCCGAGCTTGAAGCGCTGCCGGTGCCTGCAATGGAACGCGCGGCGAGCTTTCGGGTCACCACCAACCGCAGCGGCGACCATTCGTTCGCAAGCTACGACGTGCAAAAGCACGCCGGCGCGGTCTTGAATCGCCGCTACGGTACGCCGGTGGATCTCGAGGGCTTTGAGCTGGAGCTGCGCGTAGACGTCGTCGAACACTACTGTCTGGTTGGGCTGCAATACACGCGAACGGCGCTTGACCGCCGCTTTCCATGGCGGTTCCGCCCGCGCGTTACGCTGCGCACCCCAATTGCGTTCGCGATGCTGCAGCACGCAGGCGTAACCAGCGACTGCGGGCCGCGACGGTTGCTTGACCCGTTCTGCGGCTCGGGAACCATCCTGATTGAGGCGGCAGACATCGACCCCGAGCTGACGCTGGAAGGCTGCGACTGGACGCACCCCACAGTCGAAGGCGCATTGGACAACCTGGCGGCGTGCGGTTTCGGCAACCGAGTGCAGATTGCGCACGCGAATGCACTCAGCATCCACGAACGCTACCCGCCGGAGTATTTCGATTACATCGTTACCAACCCGCCGTACGGCGTTAGACTCGGGAAGAACATCGAGTTCCGCGGCTTCTATGAACGATTTCTCAGCGCCGCAGGCGGCGTTCTCAAGCCCAACGGACGTCTGGTCCTGCTTGTAGGCCCGCGCCGTGCAGCTTTTGAGGCGGTGCTGCGTGAGTACGGTAAGTTTGAGATAATTCGGTCTTCGGTTGTCGAAAGCGGGGGTGTATACCCCTCGCTGTATGTATTGCGCACAGGCGACTAAACGCCCGTAGGCTGCACAGCCTTTCCGGCCCGATCTGCGGGGCTATTTTCCTCCTGCCGGGAGTCACTGTCGTACTGCGCGCTCCCAAAATGATTGCAGCCGGGCGAAGTAGTCCTCACCGCCCACCTGGTAGGTGTCGTTGTGACCGGCGCCGGTTATGGGGTAGAACGCCTTCGGCTCTTC
>PWQX01000158.1 GCA_003556605.1 Spirochaetaceae bacterium | reverse complement strand
TGGCTCGCATCTACGCCGGTCTTGAGTTCGAGGTCACCTCGGCGGTCGACCGCCGGCTGCCGCCACAAGCAATGGTCGTAGCCAATCACCAGAGTCTTATAGACATTCCGCTATTGATGGTAGTGCTGCGCCACCACGCCCTGCGGTTCGTCGCTAAACGCGAACTGACGAACTGGTTTCCCGCAGTCTCTCACGTCTTGCGTGTGCAGCGACACGCGCTGATCGACCGCCGTAGCGATTTCAAGACAACGATGAGCCAACTACGCAGCCTCGGGCGCCGCGCGATATACGGCACATCACCGGTAATCTTCCCCGAGGGCACGCGGTCACGGACCGGAGAAGTGCGGAAGTTCAACGCGGGGGCCGTCCGGCGTGTGCTCGCCTCCTATCCGCTGCCGGTCATCGCAATTGCCCTCGACGGTGGTTACCGCTTTTCACGGCTAAATGAACTCGCAAGACGGATGCGCAACACCTATTACCGAGCTCGCGTGGTGGCAGTATACGATACTCCCAAAGACAAGCGCGAGGTGGAGGCCGTCTTGAACGATGCGCTCATCCGTATCCGCAGCCAGGTCCAAGCGTGGCAATCCGCCGACCGCTGTGCCGAGGGCGCGGCCGGAGCCAGTGTGGCGCTTTCAGCAGCCGATGAGGGAGACTCGTGCTGAGCGAGTATCGCACCCTCCTGCCCTACATGCGGAAATACCTGCGGTTCTACCTGTTGGGGCTGGCTGCGCTCGCGGTCACCAGCGGCGGGCAGCTGTTTATCCCGCAGCTGATTCGAGTCGCGATCGACGAGATCGCTCGAGGAAACTTCCAGCTGCAGTCCATCATCCGGCTTATGCTGCAGCTCTGCCTATTGGCCGCAGTGATCGCAATGGGGCGTTTCGGCTGGCGTTACTTCATTCACGGCGCCTCGCGTCGCATTGAGGTTGAGCTGCGCGAGCAGCTGTTTGCGCACCTGCTGAAACTCGCACCGTCGTACTACGGCCGCGTCCGCACCGGCGACCTGATGGCTCGTGCAACCAATGACTTACAGGCAATCCGAATGGCGAGCGGTATGGCGCTGGTCGCGGCCGCCGACGGGATATTCATGACCCTCGCGATCCTAGTAATTCTGTTCGTGCAGATGCCCCCTATGGTGCTGGTGACCGTGCTGCCGCTACCACTGATTTCGATCTTGATTGTGACCTTGGGACGCAAAATTAGCCGCCGGTTTAAGCGGGTACAGGAGGGATTCTCACGATTGAGCGAGAACACGCAGGAAGCGTTCAGCGGTATCCGGGTCATCAAGAGCTTCGTGAAAGAGCACTATTTCCTCCGTCGTTTCGGCGCGGCCAACAGCGAGTATCAAACACGCAATCTCGAGCTGGTGCTGATATGGGGTGTGTTCATGCCGGCGGTCGCGTTCCTCTCGGGGGTTACGGTGCTGATTCTACTGCGGTTCGGGGGCGAGGCAGTGATTCTGTTCGGGTTCACTCCCGGGGAGTTTGTCGCAACGCTGAATTACCTGGAAATGCTGACATGGCCGATGATCGGCGCAGGATTTACGGTGAACCTAATCCAACGCGGCGCCGCATCGCTCGCACGGATCAATCAAGTGCTACACGAGGTGCCCGAGATTGCCGGCCCGCCGAACGGGCTGCGTGCCGCCCCGCACGCGGGTATTGAGGTTCACTCGCTGAGTTTCCGATACTATGAAGACGCACCACTTATGCTGAGCAACGTCAGTTTCGAGCTGGAGACGGGGCACAGCCTCGGGATTCTCGGACGTACCGGCAGCGGCAAGACCACATTGGTCAAGACCCTACCTCGGCTCGTCGATCCGCCGGCCGGCACTGTGTTCGTCGGCGGAGCAGCGGTTCAAGACTACGATCTCGCCAGCCTGCGCGGGCTCTTTGGGGTGGTGCCCCAGGACGGTTTCCTGTTTTCTGCCACGGTGCGAGAGAATATGGCGTTTGCAATCGACGAAGCCGACGACGCGCTGCTGCGCCATATGGCTGAGATAGCGGCGATTGACCGTGACCTCGAGCTGTTTCCCAACGGCTGGAATACGGTGGTGGGTGAGCGTGGCATTACCCTATCGGGCGGGCAGAAGCAACGGATCGCGATCGCTCGGGCACTGGCAAAGAATCCTGAGATCCTGATCCTCGACGATTCCTTGTCGGCGGTGGACACCGAGACTGAGGAACGAGTTCTTTCGGCTTTGTTGGAATACCGGAAAGGCAAGACGACACTGATCGTTTCGCACCGTGTTTCCACGCTGCAGCGGGCCGATCACATCATAGTGCTCGATGGGGGTCGTATCACCCAACGGGGGGCGCACCGCGATCTGATAAGCACCGACGGATTCTATCGCGAAGTTTACACGATTCAGCAGCTTGAGAAGCAATTGCATCATTGAGAAAGACGGACCGGCCGAGCGCCAAGGCGTACAGGTCGGTGATTCGGACGGAGAACAACCGGCGTATGCGCGGACATCACACCTCACCTTCACTGGAACAAGAGGCAATCGTGAGGAGCTACGACCCGGTGATCATGCGCCGGTTATTGGGCTTCGCACGACCGTATAAGCTCGCGATAGTGCTCGCGTTATTAGCCCTGGCAGTCTCTACTGCAGGGGAGCTCGTGCTGCCGGTAATGCTGCAACGAGCGGTCGACGAGCATTTGCTTGCAACACACAAGCGTTTTGATTTAAAGCGTTCCGCTGAGCTCGGTAGGCAAGAGGTAGACGACCGCTACACCCCGGGTGCTTTGGAGAGCTTGCTTGACGCAAACGAGATCCCCTATCGCCGCCTAGAGAACGCAATCTACGTTTTGGAAAGCAATGCCCAACGCCTTTCGGCAGCCGAACAGTCCCGGTTGAGGGAATACGGTATTCTCGATGAGCATGCCTACCACGTGTTTCCGCTCACCGAAGTGACCCGCGAAGCCGCCGGCGATGAGTTGATCGCCGAAAGCGCCGACACCGGCGCGATGCCGGTTGACGCTCTCAGCCGGCTCCCGGAAGACCGCTTGCGGCAACTGCGAGCCCAGGATCTTGACGGCCTGGCACGCGTTAGCACTGTGTTCTTGGGCGTCTTGCTGCTCGTGCTGGTGTTTGCGTTTGTCCAAACCTACTTTACCGCCTACGTTGGTCAGGCGGTAATGAAAGACCTCCGCTTGCGGCTGTTCGATCACACCGTGCACCAAGCTCTGCGCTTTCTCGACCACAATCCGGTCGGCAAGATAGTAACACGGTTGACCAACGATGTGGAAACCATCAACGAACTGTTTACTCAAGTGCTGGTCAATCTGATCAAGGACGTTGCGATTATGATCGGCGTCGTGATCACGCTGTATCTGCTGAACCCGCGCTTGGCGACTGTAACGGTGTTGACGCTCCCGCCGGTGATCGTGCTGACCTTGGTGTTTCGACTTCGGGCGCGCGAAGCGTTTCGACGTGTTCGCCACGCCATCTCCAATGTCAACGCGTTTTTGTCCGAACATATTTCGGGCATGGCGATCGTCCAGATTTTCGTGAAAGAAGAGCGTACCGCACGGCAGTTCAACCGCCGTAATACCGATCTATTAAACGCCAATCTCGGAGAGATGTACGTCTTCGCAACCTTTCGCCCATTGATCGATCTGCTTGCCACCACTTCAATCGCGGTAGTCCTCTATTTCGGGGCACGCTTTTATCTCGGCGGCGTGGTTACCCTCGGCGTGCTGATCGCGTTTCTCAATCTCGTACGCATGTTCTACCGCCCGGTAATGGATATCGCCGAGAAGTTCAATCTCCTGCAGAGCGCGATGGCCGGTGGGGAGCGGGTGTTTTCCGTACTCGACGAAAACCGGCGCATCCCCGATACCGGAGAGCGGCGGCTAACGCAGCCGGTACGGGGCGAAATCGTATTCGAAAACGTATCGTTTCAGTACGTTCCGGGAGAGCCGGTGCTGCGTGGTTTGAGCTTCCGGGTCAACCCGGGAGAGACAGTTGCGATTGTGGGTTTTACCGGAGCCGGCAAGACTACAATTGCAAATCTGCTTGCGCGCCTATGGGATATCGACGACGGGCGGATCCTCTTGGACGGAATCGACATTCGCCAGCTCGCGCTCTCAGAGCTGCGATCCGCCGTGCAACCGATACAGCAAGACGTTTTCCTGTTCGACGACTCCGTAGCCGAGAACATCCGCCTGGGTCTACCGATTGACGACCAACAGGTCGTAGAAGCCGCGCGGACAGCGCAGGCCGACAGCTTCATCAGAAGACTGCCCCACGGATACTACACACCGTTGAATGAGGGAGCGACGGCTATCTCAACCGGCCAACGACAGCTGGTCGCCTTTGCTCGGGTGCTCGCGCACAACCCGCCGGTACTGATCATGGATGAGGCAACGGCAAACATCGATACCGAAACCGAGCTGCTTATCCAGCAGGCGCTCAAGACCGTACTCGCCGGACGTACCGCACTCGTCATCGCGCACCGAATCTCGACCATCAAGCACGCCGACCGCATATTGGTCCTCACGCATGGTGAGTTAGTCGAGGAAGGGACACACCATGAGCTCCTTCAACGCGGAGGACTGTATTCAACACTCTACAAGTTTCAATACGAAGGGTTAGCCGAGTGAGTCATCCCATCCGTGATGACGCTGTTACTCGGCGTTAGCCTCTTTGTCATCCGCACCGCAGCAGCCCTCACCGATTATCTGCCAACGGCGCGAGCGCTCGTCGAAACGTAAGCGACATGCCGGCAAAGACAACAGACGGCCGTCTTCACCGCTAAGTTTGATGCGGTTCGTCAGAACGTTGACATCGTAGATGCGAAACAACGTATCTTCGTACTCAACGCGGTTACCTTGTTCGGGAAGCTTCGCCTTCTGCGTTACGTAGTATTCATTCTCGTAAGCGAGGCAGCACAACAATCGCCCGCACGGTCCCGAGATCTTCATGGAGTTCAGCGATAAGCTCTGTGTCTTCGCCATTTTGATCGAAACGGGGCTGAGCTTATCGGTCAAGCCGTGGCAGCAGAAATCACGACCACAGACGCCGCGACCGCCGAGCACCCGCGACTCGTCGCGCACACCAATCTGGCGCAGCTCGATACGCATCAGGAAGCGTGCCACCAAATCCTTAACCAACTCTCTAAAATCAACTCGGCCGTCAGCCGTGAAAAAGAACAGCAGTTTCGGCTCCTCTAACAAGTAATGTGCCGAAACGAGTTTCATCTCGAGGCCGCGTTCTTGGATGCAAGATCGACAGATCTCCAGTGCCTCCTCCGCGCGCTCGAGGTTTTGCGAATAGGTTTCGCGATCTTCCTCGGTTGCCACGCGCTCTATGATGCGCGTCTCCTTCCAGGCGCCGGTATTGTGAGGGGAAACCGGCCCTAGAACGATGCCGAGATCCACCCCGTACTTCGTCGGCAACACTACGACCTCGTTAAACGCAACATGTGCTTCCGACGGATTGGCGCACAATTCGGTTTCGCTGGTGTGTAGCACCCGCACTACGACGAACTCGTGCTCTGGTAATATCTCCCGCCTTTCGAAGCTCCCTTCCTTCGCAAAAGCTTCGAAACGGTGTTGCAAACTCACAACCGATTCTCCTCAGTGCAGGCTCAATGCAGTAGGTCGATCAGCATTCCGTTGATCTCAGCCACACGCTCGAGAATATCCAACTGATCGCGTTGGGTCGCCATCATCCCCGCCGCGAGCCGTTCCAGTTTCCTATCGATGACGGCAACTACCGTGAAGCGTTTACGATTACCGACTTGAGCGCCGGAGCTGGTTTCAAACAAGCCGACCCCATGCTCCACAACACACTTCAAGAACGCCCGCACCGCGTTCTTATAGCGCTCAAGCGCCTTCAAGCTCATCTCGCGCTTGAGCTCATCCCCGCGTTGGTGAACCTCATCAAGGAGCGCGTGCGCCTCATCGGCTGCCGCCGCCACCTTGTCATCAGCAGCTACATCTGCAGCCCCGGCGGCATCGGCTGCGCCCATCGCCGACAGCGCGCCCGAAAACGCCTGTTGCACAGTCTTGCTCTTACGGCCGGCACCTTGCTTTCCGGTCTCGCGCCGCGGTGGCGGTGTTGAAAAAAACGCGCCGCTTTCAATTCGCTCCATAGCCGCGCCCCTTTTACCGCGGCACTCTCGCCGCAGCTTGTTGCTCGGCCGAAGGACTTGTTCGAGTCGCCACCGCTTCGTTACGGCCGAACGGCAACGTAGCGCGACCGGTACCACTGAGCCCGCCGCGGCCGGTGCCGGGCATCGCCGAGCGTGCCGGCGAGTGACCCGTAACCTCGCAGTGCCCGTCGAAAACTACACCCTCTTCTATTACCAGATTCGGCGCGTAGATATTGCCGAGCAACATCGCCGAAGCGAGCACAATCACACGCTCGTCTGCGTAAATGTTTCCGCGCACCGCACCGCCAACGACAACGGTACCGGCATCAATCGTGCAGTCGGCGCGTCCGTTCTTCCCGACGATAACCTTTCCACTTGTACGTATAGAACCGGAGAAATCCCCGTCGACGCGTAGCAGGCCCGACAACTCTACATGACCTCGAAAGTGCGTGCTCTCGCCGATAATGGAGTTCACAAAGGAATCGTCAGCTGTTAGGTTTTCCTTTCGCTTCATGCGGTTTGCTTACCCGTCTCCGACATTATCGCATGTTTCCGAGATACGCAAACTCGTTGGAAATCTTCAGGAACGCCGCCGGATCGACCACATCGGTTCCAAGCCAAACCTGAAAATAGAGACTTGAACCCGATCCACGCCCGGTGTTGCCAAGGGTTCCTATGTGCTCGCCTTGGAACACCTGCTGCCCCTCAAATACCGCGATGCTTTGAAGATGCGCGTAACGAGTGCGAAACCCGTACTTGTGTCGTATCCACACGTAAAGACCGTAGGTATGGTCGAAACCGATCTCGATCACCTTGCCGTTTGCACTCGCCACGATAGGTGTACCAACCGGCGCCGCGATGTCAAACCCCTTATGGATATACCATTGATCGGTAATCGGATGGCGGTTGGGCCCGAACTCCATCACGACACGTCCAGTCCCTCCCTCTATGGGCCAGAAATTGGGCAAGTCCGCTAGAAGATCCTTTTGGTCCCCAAGCACCTCACGTATTCCCTCAAGCGGGTCAACCGCGCTTTCCATAAACGAAGCGAGTTGCTGAATCTCTTGGAGTTGCGGCGCTTGCCCCGCGTCAACCGCCTCAACGATCATGTCACGCTCGAGGTCGCCGGTACCGTCCGGTCGCGGACCCTGTTGCTCAGGGTAACTGAGACCCAGGTTACTCAGAGTGCTCTGTAGAGTTCCGTCGAACAGTCGCGCGCTCTTAATGACCTCGCTCAATTCCGACTGTACCGCCTCGAGCTCGCGCTCGGTTCGTTCTATCTCGCGGCTCTGATGAGAGACCAGCCGTGACGAACCGGTATACATCGTCGTGTAGTAAAAAAAGCTGGAGACCAGCCCCACCGCCCCGAGCACGGCTACAACCAGAATCACCGCGTTTACCTGCAGGTGCAGCGAGCCCCGCTGCGAATGCGGGATGAGCATGATGGTAAAGCGCTTGGCGGCCAGCGCGAAAAATGCTCTCACTACCCGACCTAAGCGGTATTGCACGCTGTGAGCGAAGATTCCGAGCAAACCGATAAAGCCGCCCCGAAGACCGCGTTTTGCCATATATGTACTCCCACGTTGCTCTACGTGAGTGAGAATGTGAGCAGGATGCAAATGCCACACCCTTCCCGTCGCAAAAGCGTACCACGCGCTCAGATCGTTTGTCAAATCAGACGAAACCCTTTGTTTTGATTGACGGATTGAACAGCTTGTAGTACGGTTAGGTCTGTAGGAAGCTGGCTTCCATACTTAATCTCCTTCAATCGTAGAGAAACCGACATGAAACTCTTTGACTCGCATGCTCATATAGGGCTGATTCACGAAGACCCTATTGAGCAGTTGATTGTTGTACAAGAAGCAAAGCAGGAGCACGTTGAGGGCATCCTCAGCATATGCAATAACCTGTACGACTTCTTTCAGATTTATGAGAACCTCAAGACGGCCACACACGTGTATCATAGCGTTGGCGTCTCCCCCTCGGAAGTGATGAATCCCGGACGCGATTGGGAATCGAGAATCGAAGAAGGCTCCAAACTTGGTCGGGTGGTAGCCATTGGTGAAACCGGGCTCGACTACTACCGCAAGTTCGGTAATCGTGACGCTCAGATCGAGTTGTTTATTCGCCAATTGGAGCTGGCACAACGCCTGAGCTTTCCGGTGGTAATCCACAATCGCGACGCCGGGAGAGACGTCCTCGAAATACTGAAAGAGAAGCTGCCCCCCCGCGGCGGGGTGCTGCACTGCTACAGTGAGGACTGGGCCTATGCCCAGGAAGCGCTACAGTTGAATCTTTATATCTCGTTCGCAGGCAACGTCACCTACCGGAACGCGCGCAATCTGCACGAGACGGCCAAGAGAATGCCGCTCGATCGACTGTTGATTGAGTCTGAAAGCCCGTTCATGGTGCCCTCAGCTTATCGTGGCCAACGCAACAAGCCGGCGTACCTGAAGGAGACCGCACGGTTCATCGCCGAGCTGCGCGAACAACCGCTTGAAGAAGTCACCAAGCAGATCTACGCTAATACACTCCAGTTGTTCGGCATCAACGGGACGTAGCGGGCGCAAACCGGCGGGGTGTTGACCCTGCCGGTTGATGGTGCTATATCAGTACTTGTGCCCTACTCCGACACTATCGAGCATGAATGCGGCGTCGCTGCAGTACACGCTCGCGAGCCAATCAATATTCCTGAACAGCTTTTTTTTACCTTGTTTGCGCAGCAGCATCGCGGACAGGAAAGCGCCGGGATCGCCTACCACAAGGACGGACACACCGTAGTGTACAAAGACCTCGGGCAGGTCTCGGCTGTACTGGCACGCTACCTTGAGCGTGAACGCCTCTGCCGCGTGGGGATCGGTCACGTGCGGTACTCTACTCACGGTGGCAACAAGCTCGAAAACGCTCAGCCGATTCTCGTAAACTGCAACAAGGGTGAGATTGCACTGGCGCACAACGGAAACATCGCCAATATGCCGAGCATCAAGAGACGGCTGTTTGCGGAAGGCTCGATTTTTCAGACCAGCTCCGATTCCGAGTTGCTGCTGCATCTGCTTTCGCGCTCACGCGCACCAAGTTTCCTCGAAGCGCTGCATGAGATTCTTCCTGAGGTAGAAGGCGCATACAGCATGGTGTTAACGCACGAGGATACCTTAGTTGCGGCGCGTGACCCCAGTGGCTTCCGGCCGTTGTACGTGGGTGAGAGGGACGGGGTAACTGTGGTGGCATCCGAGACCTGTGCCTTGGATATTCTCAAGATATCGAGCTATCGGGAGCTTGAACC
>PWQX01000120.1 GCA_003556605.1 Spirochaetaceae bacterium | reverse complement strand
GCTTCAACGTGGCATACTCCGAAGCCGAAGGCTCCCCCCAGTTCTACGTAGGCGCCGGCGACGCGTTTTAGGTTGAGGTGTGTACTCCGGGCGGCCTCCGGACCTGTGGTAAGCTCGGCGTTCGTTGACGGGTGTCGGCTCGCCGACTACACTGTCTACTCGGAGGCAAACAGATGGGAAGTCGTCAGCTGATTCTCTACGGACTCTCAGGCGTGATAATACTGCTTGCCGCGTGGGTCTCCGCCGCAGGGTTGTTCGGAGCGGATCCTTACGAAGCGGAGAGCGCGGCCATGGCGGCGCAGGCACGCGGTTTTGATGCGGTCATCCTGTTTTTCGGTTTGCCGGCATTGGCAATCTTCATGGTGATGGCGATATTCGGGACGATACGGGGTATGCTGGCCCACGCCGGCATTCTGGCGTACTTTGTGTACGCCTACGGAAGCTACGCTTTGGGCTTCACCGTTAATCGGTTCTTTTTGGTATACGTAGTTCTGTTCTCGATCTCCTTTTTTGCGTTTTTGCTGGCGTTGCGAGACGTGGTGGACTCCGATATCGATGAATCGGTGCTATGGGAAGCGGTTGTGAAGACCACTGCTGCGGTCCTGATACTTGTAGGCGTGGGCATATTCTCGGCATGGATCGGCCCGGTGTGGGAAGCGGCCGCCGGGGGCACACCGCAGATCGTTGTAGAGACCGAGGGGCATCTTACGGCGCAGACCTTAGACTTGGGGCTGGTTGCGCCGGCGTCGGTTGTAGTGGGTGTGTTGCTGTTGCGTAAGAACCTGTGGGGGCTTATTTTCGCGCCTATTCTCATGATCAAGAATCTTGCTTTGGTCGGTAGCGCGGTCGCAATGACCTTAATGATGGCGCACCCCGGAGCCCCGGCTTCGGTCGCTCAGATTGTGCTGTTCGCCTTGAGCGGTATCGTACTCCTCGTCGTTACCGTGTGGCTGTTCATCTCGCTGAAGTGGAGCCCGGGCGTCTATTAGCCGGGAATACGCCACTTAGATATCCGCTACCTGAGTATCCGCTATCGTGATACCTCCGGGAGCCCCGCAGCCGCGTGCGAGTCGAGGTACCAGTACGCCTGTGAAGCCGAGACGAACCGAGCTGCAGGGTATGGGGCGCGGCGGCCGCTTCCGGCGAGGAGCTCGGTCACTGCGGGTCGTTTTGCATCCCCGGAGATGAGAAACACAATAGTTCGAGCCCGCTGCAGAACCGGATAGGTCAGAGTCACGCGCTCGCGTATTCCTGCCGTTGGTGGAGCGGAGACGGCGCACACGGCGCGTCGCCGTTCTCCGAGGCAGCAGGTGTCACCCGGGAATAGGGAGGCGGTGTGTCCGTCGGCGCCGAGGCCCAAGATCACCAAGTCGAACGCGCCGCCGGACTCGGTCAGCATGCTGTTAACTGCTTGGTCGTACGCCTCGGCTATGCGCTGCGGCTCATCGCCGGTGTCTACCGGCGGCAGCCGGCACTGGTCAGGAGGGACCGAGACGCGGTTCAGCAAGGTCGCGCGAACGAGTGCGGTGTTGCTTGCGGCGTGATCTGATGGAACAACGCGCTCGTCGCCCAACGCAAGGTGCCACGAACGCCAGTTGCAGCGGTTGCGATGGGCGAGCAGTTCGTACAGGCGCTTGGGTGTCGAACCTCCTGCGAGGGCAATCGTAAAACGCCCGCGATCGGTAACAGCATCCGCCGACACGGCTTCAATATGTTCCGCCGCCGCCTGCGCAAGTTCCCGCTCGGATTTGTACACGCGGATACGGTCAGGTGATACGGTCATTTTCACGTCCCGGCACCGTTTTGCCTCGCTGTGCCGCTTGTGTTGGTTCCGCTAAGCAGTAATCTACCCAGTCGGGCAGCAGGGTATAAATTTCATCCGGGCCCCAACTACCGGCCCGATATTCCGATACAGGCGGTTTGTGCTGCAACAAGGGCGTCAGGAGACGCCAAGACGCCTCCACTTCCTCGGTGTGCACGAAAAGGGTTTGGTCGCCGCCTACAACGTCCGCGATGAGCGTTTCGTAAGCTTCCGGGATGCGGCCGAAGTGATCTTGGTAGCGAAACGTCAAGCGCTTAGTATCGAGTCGAAAACTGCGATCCGGAGTCTTGACTTCAAAGAACAGGTCGAAGCCCTCATCCGGTTGGATGGAGATTACCAGGACGTTTGCGGGCGGGCGCACCTGAAACGCGCGAAACAGCGGCAAGGGCGCTTCGCGGAATACAATCGCGATTTTGGTTGTTCTCCGAGGCAACCGCTTGCCGGTACGTACGTAGAACGGAATACCGTGCCAGCGCCATGTGTCGACATGCAGTCGCAGCGCGGCGTAGGTTTCGGTTTGTGACTCGGCTGCCACTTTCGGTTCCTCGAGATAGCCCGTCACCGGCTGTCCATTGATCTCACCGGCGCCGTACTGCCCCAACACTACATCCTCATCCCGGAGCGCGGTGATCGACCGCACAACCTTGACTTTCTCGCTTCGAATGGACTCAGCCTCAAACGCCGTAGGCGGCTCCATCGCCACGAGGCTTATCAGCTGTAAAATGTGGTTCTGTACCATGTCGCGCAGCGCGCCGGCGGTGTCGTAGTATCCGCCGCGTGTTCCCACGCCGAGATCTTCACCTACGGTTAGCTCAACGCGGCTGATGCGATCACGATTCCACAGCGGTTCAAACATGCCGTTGGCAAACCGGAACACGAGCATGTTCTGTACCGTGGTTTTCCCCAAATAGTGATCGATACGATAGACTTGGTCTTCGCCGAAGTACCGGTGAATAACCTGGTCGAGCCGGCGCGCCGTTTCCAAATCCTTACCGAACGGCTTCTCGATAACGAGGCGCGTGTAGCCTGCGCTGTGCGCAAGACCGTTTTCGCCTAAAGCGGTCACCGCTGCCGGGAAGGCTTCGGGCGGAAGCGCAAGGTAGTAGATGCGGTTCTGCGGCAGAGCACAGTCGTGCTCAATCTGGTTGATCCGCGAGCGCAGCTCAACGAAGCTCTCCTGGGAGCGGTAATCGTCGATACCGTGAAAAAACACCTGCTCATCGCACCAGCTGCTGAGCTCCCCGGGGCCTAATCCGGAGCTCGTCAGCGTTTGTTTGGCGCGTCGTCGAAACTCATCGTCGCTCCAGTCACGCCGGCCGACACCCAACAGGTACGACATGCCTTCGCAGCCCTCCCGGTGTGTAACGTGATAGAAGGCCGGAAGTAGTTTGCGCTCCGCCAGATCGCCGGTTACACCGAAGATCACGAACAGGTGCGCTGAGTTTGGCGCTGCTTGCTGCATCGAATCGCTCTCCTGCTTGTCGTCATCAACACTGCGATTGCCGGGTTCCGACTCAGCGGACGGTCCACTGCGGAAACAGCGCCGGTTGCCGAGGCGGGTTAGTATTGTAGGTGAGTATAAAGCGCGTGATCGGTTGGCGCAATGCCGAAACCCTTGGGAAGAGGTTGCCGGGTTGAAGTTCTGCAAGGCCGGATTTACTTGACCGCGGTATATCAAACGATGGTACAATCACCTGCACACTAAGAGACTGCTGTTACAGCCGGTGAACAACCCAACGCAGCACCGGCCGTTTCGGTGCAGATACGAGGAAGTTATGAAGTTTGAGTTCGCGACCGCAGCACGGATTCTGTTTGGACCCGGTAGCAGCGCGCAGCTGCCCGAGCTCGCTGCAGCAGTCGGCCGTCGAGTGTTTCTGATCACCGGCAGCAGCGGAGCGCCGTACAATGAGATGACCACCGCTTTGGTGGACGCAGGCTTGGACGTTGAGCGCCACATCGTGAGCGGTGAGCCCGAGGTGGGTAGCGTTGAGACTGTGCTCACAGCGGCGCGCAAACATAACCCCGAGGTGCTCATCGGAATTGGTGGTGGTAGTGTGTTGGATACCGGCAAGATTGTGGCGGCCTTGCTGACCAATCCGGGCGAGCTCGCCGACTACCTCGAGGTCGTCGGCAGGGGCAGCCCGATTACGAATCCGCCGATACCGTACTGTGCGGTGCCCACCACTGCGGGAACCGGTACCGAAGTTACGCGTAACGCCGTAATCGGCGTGCCGGAGCACCGGGTTAAGGTAAGCGTGCGCAGCCGGCTGATGTTGCCGCGACATGCGCTGGTGGATCCCGAGCTGACGATATCTACTCCACCGCATATAACCGCGGCAACCGGCCTTGATGCCTGCACGCAGCTTATCGAGTCGTACGTTGGATGTAAGGCTAATCCGCTCACCGACGGGATCTGCCGCGAAGGGCTTCTGCGCGCCGGGCGCAGTCTGCGAACGGTGTACCTAGAGCCTGAGAACCGGGCTGCGCGCGAGGACATGGCACTTGCGGCGCTCATGAGCGGTATCTGTTTGGCAAACGCCAAACTCGGGGCGGTGCACGGCCTTGCCGGACCGCTCGGGGGCCTTATTTCGGCGCCGCACGGTGAGCTTTGTGCACGCCTGTTGGGGCCGGTGACGCGTGCAAACCTCGCGGCGCTGCAGACGCAGGACCCCGAGAACCTCGCGCTGGTCCGCTATCGGCAGGCGGCCCAACTGCTGATGGGGCGGTCGGAGGTGCAGCCCGGTGATTTGGTTGATTGGGTGCTGGAACTGAGCGAGCTCATGAAGATACCGTCGCTCAGCGCTCTCGGGCTGACGCCGGAGCTCGTATCGGAGGCCGTGGCGAAAGCGCAGTGTTCGAGCAGTATGCAGGGTAATCCGATAGAGCTTAGCGATCACGAGCTATCGCAAATTCTGAATGTGGGGCTGTAAACGAATGGGTGATACAACCGCTGAACAGATGGATCCGGGGATGACGGCGAAGATTGACGGCGTGTTGGCCGCCGTGCGTGACGAGGTGACGTTGCAGCCGGTTTCCACACTCGGGCTGGTCACACGTGTACGCTACAATAGTGAGCACAGTACACTTGTGGTTTTCACCACAATAGACGATCCCAAAACACCCTGTGTGGCGTGCAATTTCACCACAGCGGCGGTGTTCCACCCCCTGCGCATCAGGCTGCGTGAAGCCTTTGAGCAGACCTTTCCGGACCTTACGATCGTGGTACAGTAACGCGGCCTTAAGCACAAGCTACCGGGAACATAGGACCCGCTAACGGGGAGCGTCATGGAGATACGCAACGGCAGGTATTGTGTGTATGGGAATCCGATCAAGCGATCGCATTCTCGAGCCGCCGAGCGCTGGCAGCGAATGTTCATCCGGAAGTTCAAATACGACCCGAACGAGCGGTACACGCTGAGCCTGGTGGATGCCCCCCAGTTAGGACGCATCTTCGGTGTTCGCGACATCGTACGCGGCGATCAGGGACAACCCATCGACACTGACGGTGCTGTGGTTATCAGTACGATCCGGATGGGCTTTGGACACTATCGTATCGCAATGGCAGGTGCGTCGGCTGCCCGCGCGATGGGGTTTACGCCGTACTGGCTCGACTTGCTGGCAATTCCGGGCATCACGCAGGACGTGATCAATTTCTGCAACACATGGTACAGCCGCTGGTCGAGGCTTTCGCAGCGCAGCACGCTGTTCGACCGCTACGTTTGGGAGCCGGTGACCACCGGCGAGCCGACTCTTCCCGGGTTGTGGTGGTTCTTAAACACTTGGATCGTAGGATGGCCCTGGCGTTTTCTAAAGACTAATGTCAAAGACTACAAAATGAGCGAGTTGTTCCGGAACCTGCATCAGGCGCTGCCCCGTCAGATTCCGGTGCTGACTGCTCACATGTGGAACTGTATGGGCGCAGTTGCGGCCGGGATGCCCAACGTTGTCGATATGATGTTCGACAACTGGCCGATGGCGTTTCAGCTTACCGAAGGTGCCAAGCACGGCGTACAGTCCCCGTCGGGCTATTACGGTTTCCGCACTATGGGTGGTTTCGACGAAACCGGTAAGGTGATGAGACCCATTCCAAGCGATGCGATTCACCTCACCGGTCATCATGTCGACCATGAGTTAGTCGAGAATATCGAGACCGACTGTGAAGCACGGGTAGCGCGTATAAGGGCCGGGGAGCCGAGACGATTCCTACTGACTATGGGAGGCGCCGGTGCGCAACGCGAGTTGTTCAAGGCGATAATCGAGCATTGTATCCCACTCCTCAAACAGAAGAAGCTCGCGTTATTCGTAAATCTGGGTGACCACCAAGGCAACTGGGAGTGGTTGAAAACGGAGCTGGATGAACGGCGCGAGCTCATGCATACCCATTTCGACTGGGAGGACACCCAGGCGTTTGCGGACTCGATTCGGGACGGCTCGGCTGAAGGGCTGCACGTCTTCCTCTACAACAACACCTCACACGCAGTCTACGCGACCAACTACCTCATGCGCGTCTCCGACGCGCTGATCACCAAACCGAGTGAGCTTGCGTTCTATCCCATTCCGAAGATCTTCAACGCACGGGTTGGGGGGCACGAGAAGTGGGGAGCGGTCCGTGGGGCCGAGATCTGCGACAGCACGGTGGAGACACGCACCATCGGGCACACCTTGCAGGCGATTGACCTCATGACCCGGGAAGAGACGCTGCTCGGCATGTACTGCGACGGCATCGTCAAGAATAAGCATGCCGGAATCTACGACGGCGCGTACAAGTGTGTGGAGCTCGCTACCGGGCGCACGTTCACACGCTGATCCGACCCGCGTGACGGCCGCGCTCTTCGCTCGCGGCGGGGTAGCGGCGTAACGAAGTGGTTTGCGGTTTACTCAAGCGGCCATGACAGATACTCGTCGCGCAGCCGGTTGCGGTGCTCGCGACGGCGGGCAAGCGCGGAGTGGCGCTCGGGATTCGGGTGGCGGCTTTCACCGGCGGTGAGGCCTAACGCCTGCACGGCCGGCTGTAGCCCCGCGTAGGTCCTGCTCGCTACGCCGGCGAGGATGGCTGCACCCAGAGCGGTGGAGTCTGAGCTCGGGAGCACTGTAAGCGGCTGCCCGAGCGTGTCGCACAGCAGTTGCAGGTAGTTCGGCATGCGCGTGCCGCCGCCGCTACATCGGATCTCGGTGCCGGGAGGCAACTGCAATCCCGTGAAAAGCGACTCCACAGCGTCGGCCACCGAGAACGCCACCCCCTCGTTACACGCATACAGGGTGGTTTCTCGAGAGGTGTCATGGCGCAGATGCAGCCATGCGCCGGTTGCATGCTCGTCCATGATCGGCGTGCGCTCGCCGATCAAGTACGGCAGGAAGAACGGTCCTCGCGGCTCATGCAGCGCAGCGGTCTTTTCAACCTCGTCCCAGTCGGCGTGTAGAACTGAGCGAACTCAATTCAAAGCCGACCCACCGTTCTGAACGCTACCTTGTACCAACCAGCCTTCATGGTGGCAGAAATAGTTGAGTGAGCCGTTGAGCTCGAGCTCGCCGCTCGCGGTAGGGGAGGCAATCTGCACACCGGTCCCAAGCATCATCTGTACCAGACCGGGTTTCAGGACTCCGGTCGCGAGCGTAGACGCCTGCTGATCTGCTGCGCCGGTTGCCACGATCGGCTGATTGTCTAAACCCAGTGAGTTTGCCAGCTCGGCCGCAACAGTACCGGCCGGTTCGGACGGAGCAGCGATGTCGGGCAAAATGCTTGGCGGGAGGTTGAATGCGGAAAGGATATCTGCTGACCACGAGCGTGCCGGAATGTCATACAGCAAAGTGCCTGATGCGTCGGTCACGTCGGTACCAAGCGTATTGGTCAGGCGAAACCTGATATAATCCTTCGGCAGCAGCAGCGTTTCGGCGCACGCGAGGGCTTGCGGTTCGTTGCGTTGCAGCCACACCAGTGGACAGAGGGTGAGTTCGGGGGCGACTCGGTTTTTCACGCAATTCAACAGATTATTAGTTTCAAGGGTGTTGTGGATCTCCGGCACAAGCGTACGAGCGCGTGAGTCCAGCCAGACTATCGCAGGTCGTACCGGGGTTCCTGTGCCGTCGAGGAGGACGAGGGAGTGCATTTGGCCGGTCAGTCCGATTCCGGCGACATGGACGCCGGTTCTTGCGTTGGATCGTGCTATCGACAAAGCGGTGTTCAGCGCTTCGTACGTGCGGTTCCACCAGTCTTCAGGATTCTGTTCAGCCCAACCGGTATGCGGCGAAAGCGTCTGGTAGTTACCGCTGGCATACCCCAAGACTGTTCCGCCGATAGAGACGACTAATACTTTAACACTGGAGGTGCCGAGATCTATACCAACTACTGATGCTTCCATGCGTGCAAGCCCACATTGCTCAGTATCGTCTCCCCGAGCTCTACAACCAGATAGCCGGGCCATGGTGCTGAAAACGTCCAGGCAAGCGATTCTAGCCGAGAACATAGTACCACAGAATAGGCAGTTATCAAGCACAGCGCGTACGAAGCTCAGCGCCGGATCACTGCCAGAGCCGGCCGCGTGGTAGTGATCTAATCATGACGCTCGCGAATTTCGTCGAGGATATTGCCGGCCACCATCAACCCGTGGGCCTTGAAGAAGAAGCAGCTACGGAGCCTGACCGTGAGATCCGCTATACTCCTCTGTACGGCGCGCCGCGCCACTATCCCGAGTGTGTAACCGAGATTAACAACCGGGATCGACACCAACGAGTTGCCGAACAACCGGCGCGCATGCTCTTCGGCGTGTGGTGCACAGGCGAGACCGTCTATCATTGTTGGATGGGTGTGCACCGCGTGAGTCTGCGGGAGCACATCGTGCATCGGCGTTTCTACACCCGGCCGCAGTTCGTCTTGGGCGACAACTCGGGCCGGCAACAGGATCCGCCAAAGCTTGCGTCTCGCGTTCACCGGCTTCCTCGGCGTAGCTCTTTCGGAATAGCTCAGCCGATTTCTGACGATCCAGCTTTACAAGGTCTTGGGTTTTGAGTTCGCAGAGAGCACGGCCGGAGGCCTTAATCGCGAGCTGCTCATCATTCTTCAGTGAGGTATTACCGCCGCCGGCTATCACCCACTTTGGTTTCCGCCGCACTCTCTTGAGAGCTCTATAATACCAGCCTTGTCTGAAGGTTGGGTTAGCACCGTGATCGCTTCTCGTCTCTACGACACGAGGTCTGAGTATGGCACCTCGGCGCTTACGGTCCGGGCAACGTGATGCAGACACGAGTTCGGTTCAGTGCAAGGCGGCCTGTGTCGAATCTGCAGCCGGAGTGCAAATTTGACAACACTGTAATCCCAAGCTAATATACCACCAGTATATCACATAAGGACGTAGCGTATGCATTACCACTCAGAGCAGCTCGTGAAGGACATCAGCCGGCGAGCGCAGGAGTTTCGTATCCAAGTACTGAAGATGGTGCACGCGGAGCAGACCGGTCACCTGGGCGGCGCCTACTCGGCGGCAGAGATCCTGGCGTCGCTGTACTTTCATCATCTGAGAGTTGATCCGAAGAACCCGCAGTGGGCCGGGCGCGATCGGCTGCTTTTCTCAAAAGGGCACGCGTGTGCGATGCTCTACACGGCGCTGGCGCATCGGGGGTTTTTCCCGCCTGATGAACTGGCGAGCTTTCGGCAGTTCGGCAGCAGGCTGCAGGGGCACCCTGATCCGTTGAAGACCCCCGGGGTGGAGATCGCCGCCGGGCCGTTGGGGCACGGTGTGGCGATTGGCGTTGGGGTAGCGCTGGCGCTGCGCGATGCGCCGGGCAGTAAGCCGTCGGCCGAGAGCGCACCCTCGGCGCGTGCGAGTGCGGCAAAGGTGTATGTTGTGCTCGGTGACGGGGAGATCAATGCGGGAGTGATTTGGGAAGGGGTGATGGCGGCAGCGAAGTTTAAGCTGGGTAACCTTACGGCGATTCTTGATTACAACGGCATTCAGCAGACCGGCGCAACCGCCGAGAGCATGCCGAGCGAACCGATAGGCGAGAAGTGGCAAGCGTTTGGCTGGCACGTGCAGGAGGTGCACGGGCACAACGTGCAGCAAGTGCTCGATGCGCTGGACCGGGCTGATGAGGTGCACGCGCGTCCGAGTGTGATCATAGCGCGCACGACCAAAGGCAAGGGAGTGAGCTTCATGGAGTACGATCACCGCTGGCATGGGCAGCCGCCGAGTGATGAGCAGTACGAGCGGGCGTTGGGCGAGCTTGAGGAAGGATTAGAACAATGGCAGAAGTAGTGTCGATGCGAAAAGCATATGGTGAGGCGCTCGTTGCACTCGGCGGTGAGCGAGCGGACGTGGTGGTGTTGAGTGCGGATGTGTCGAACTCGGATCACAGTTACATGTTTGCCGAGGCGTATCCGGAACGGTTTTTCAACGTAGGGATTGCCGAACAGTCGCTGGTGGATGTGTCGGTGGGCTTTGCGATTACCGGCAAGGTACCGTTTGCGAATACCTTTGCCGCCTTTTTTGCGACCCGCGCGGTAGAGATGATACGCACGCACGCATGCTACGGGGCAGCGAAGGTTAAACTGATGGGAGCGTATGCGGGGCTGTCGGACTCCTTTGACGGGCCTACGCATCACTGCATTACCGACCTTGCGATCATGCGCAGTCTGCCGAATATGACGATTGTGGTGCCGAGTGATCCCAACTCCTTGAGCAGATTTCTGCCGCAGATCGCCGCATGGGACGGGCCGGTGTATTGCCGGCTCAACCGCAATGCGTTACCGGTGCTGTTTGACGACTCCTATCGCCCCGAAATCGGGCGGGCAGTTACCGTGCGTGAAGGCGCCGATGTGGGCGTTATTGCCTGCGGCGTCATGGTGGAGCGTGCGCTGCAGGCGGCGCAGCAGCTGAGCGGCGAAGGCGTTGAGGCGAGGGTGATTGAAATGCACACGCTCAAGCCTTTGGATGTTGAGACGGTGGTTAGTGCGGCGCGGGAGACCGGCGCTATTGTTACCGCTGAGGAGCATACTGTGCTCGGGGGACTCGGCGGCGCGGTAGCGGAGGTGCTTGTCGAACACACGCCTGTGCCGATGCGCCGCGTCGGCGTTGCCGACCGCTTTACCGAGACCGGTCCGTATGAGATGCTGCTTGATAACTACGGGATGTCGGTAGCGGACATCAAGAATGCGGCATACGCAGCGATAGAGAACAAGAGCCGCTAGCTGCGCATGGTGGTGTACGGCGCCGGCACGGCAGGCCGGCCGGTAGGCTGTGGACCTCCGAGCAGGTGAACCGTGCAGTTGCAAAAGACGCCGGCGGTCGCGCGGGCCTGCCCGGGTGAGAACGCGCTGTGAGAAATATGAGGCGAATCGTACGAGTTGAAACCGGCCACTACAGGATACCGCTTTCGCACACTCTGAGTGACTCAACACACGGCGAGATGAGTGCGTTCGAATTAGTTACTGTTCGGCTCTATGATGACCGGGGGTTTGAAGGTGTTGGCTTCACCTATACCGTCGGCTATGGAGGGGCGGCGATCCGTGCGCTAATAGACCACGAGCTGACCCCGCTCATAACGGAATCAGATGCTGGAAGGCACGAGCTCCTGTGGCAGAGTATGTGGTGGAGGCTCCACTATGTTGGCCGTGGCGGTGTTGCCGCCTTCGCGGTTTCAGCGGTCGATACCGCGCTGGCCGATCTGCGGGGAAAGTGGTGTGCGGAACCGCTTTGGAGACTTCTGGGAGGAACGCGCGAGCGTGTCCCGGCGTACGCTGGGGGTGTAGATCTTCATTTCAGTATCGATGAGCTGCTTGCCGAAATCGATGGATACCTCTCTGACGGGTTTGGCGCGGTGAAGATCAAGGTTGGGCGCGACAGCTTGGAAGAAGACGTTGAGCGTGTTCGTGAGGTCCGTCGGCGGCTGGGTTACCGGTTTGCGCTTATGATTGATGCCAACATGCGCTGGTCGGTACACACGGCAGTCCGAGCTGTGGAGTCACTTCGTGATCAGCGACTGTACTGGCTGGAAGAACCGATTGAGCCGGACGACGAGGAGGGGCATTCGCAACTGGCTGAGTTGGGTATACCAATCGCTACCGGTGAGAATCTGCATACCCACGCAGAGTTTGAGCGCATGGCGCGCCGTGGACGCGTGGCCGTGCTTCAACCCGATGTCACCAATGTCGGCGGGGTCACGGCATGGATGAAGGTTGCACACACCGCAGCCGCCCGGCACATACCGGTGAGCTCGCATGGCGCGCACGATATTCACGTTCATCTGCTTGCCGCCGTCCCGAACAGTTCGTTCCTGGAAGTGCATCGCTTTGGGCTTGACGAGTTTCTGAGTCAACCTTTAGTGCTTCGGGATGGGTGCGTTATTCCGCCGGGTGAGCCCGGCCTTGGACTTAATTTCAAGTGGGATGCGCTGAAGGAGTATGCGGCAAACCGTGCAGGACCTGTTTGACCAAGCGGCAACTGCGAGCCGAGCGGTGACATCACGGCATCGCTTCAACGACGAACACGTATAAGGATGAGAAGGTGATAGCAGGAGTAGAGCACGTTGCTGTGAGCGTGTCTAACCTGGAACGGTCGCTTGAGTTTTATCGCGATGCACTGGGCCTCGCTGTTGCTCGGGTGGTTGACTGTGAAGCAGATAGCCTCCTCGGAACGGTGACGGCGCAGCCGGGCACGCGAGCTCGAATCGCGCACCTATACACAGGGTCGTTTATGGTTGAGCTGTTTGAATACCGAGAGCCCCGTGGTGCACCGATCGACGGAGATCGCCGACAGGCGGACCTGGGATTAACACATATCGGATTCCGCTCCACCGATGCGCGCGGGGACTACGAAAAGCTGAAGAAGTGGGGAGTATCATTTCTCAGCGAGCCAATCGAGTTTCGTCCGGGTGTGTGGTTGTTCTATTTCCGCGGACCCGATGGCGAGGTTCTGGAACTCCGCGAGAGTTGAGGATCAACCGAAGCAATTGGTTCGACTACCTCGAGACTCCGTGGTATACTAGCGCGTCGGTGGGCATCCCGTATCCGTTTTCGCGTGTGCCTGAGGCGGTGGCGATTCCGAACGATCATGGAAACCTCGTGAAGGTCATCCCGCCGCCGAGCGGCAACCGTAATCGCGGAGAAGATAAGAATGATTCGGTAAGCGAGGAGGTGCCGCATGTTGGAGCAAGCTCAGGAATACGAAGGCTCTCGAGTTGATCCGGCTGACTTGAGAAGGTTCTGCGCTCAAGTCATGGAGAAGTTTGGGCTATCGCAGCGTCACGCAGAAGAAACTGCCGAGGTCTTGGTGACGACCGACACGTGGGGAACGTATACCCACGGGTCGCGGCAGCTCGTACCGCTTATGAATAACGTGCGTAAAGGCGGCCTCGACGCGAAGGCAGAACCGTCGATAAGCTCTGAAGGGCCCGCGTGGGCCCTGCTGGACGGGCATTACTCGATGCCGATGGTAAGCTCTCGGCTCGCGATGAACACGGCGATTGAAAAGGCGCGGGTGTCCGGGATCGCCTATGCCGGGGTTCGACACAGCAGCCACTACGGAGCGGCGGGGTATTACGCAGTAATGGCTGCCGAGCAGGGTATGATCGGCGTGTCGCTCAGCAACGTCGACGTGTGCATGACTGTACCGGGAGCGAAGGCGCCGGTAATTGGAACAAACCCGTTGGCTTACGCGGTTCCGGCCGGTAGCGAACGCCCCATCTTCCTGGATATCGCCACCAGTGTTGTTGCTATCAGCAAAGTAATCGCCGCAAAGGCGGCCGGGAAACCTATCCCCGACAATTGGCTGGTTGACGAAGAGGGGGTGCCGACCACAGACACCTCCGCGTACCCGGACCGTGGCGCGATCTTGCCGATGGCCGGGCACAAGGGCTACGGCATTGCACTCTTTATAGAAATCTTGTCCGGCGTGCTTACCGGAGCGTCATTTCTGTCGGGTATCGGGCGCTGGTTGGCTGAGAATCCCGAGCCTGCAGACGAGGGACATGCGTTTATCGCGATGAATGTTGACAGTTTTATGCCTCAGTCACAGTTTGCGGCGCGCATAGATTCCATGATTCGGGAGATTCGAGACGCGCCAAGAGCCAAAGGTGTGGATCGGATCTACCTGCCGGGTGAAATGGAGTGGGAACGGCAGGATCAGGCGTACGCCTCCGGAATGGAGCTGCCGGATTACGTGCTCGCGAATCTGTTCACGCTGGCTGAGCAGGCTAACTTGACCGGCGAACTAGTGTCGGTGCTGCGAAGAGCGTGAGCGATAACAGGGTAAGGTCTTTGGGCGTAATAAGTACGTGGTAAGTAGTGGACTCGGTTGCTGCGGTACAAGCGCGGAACCACTCGCACGTTTCGTGGCCCGAGCCGTTGGGGGGAAGCAAACGGAAACGATGTGCATTAAGACATGCGGGAACTGTTTGACAGATTTCCAGATGTCCTTCTACAATTCTGATGTAGTATACGTGTAGTATATTACAAATACTGTAAAGGGAGGTTTCTTATGAGGAAACTCAGTGTTCTTTCGTTGTCCCTGCTGCTAGTGGTTGCAGCACTGGCGTTGGGTGCTGGAGCTGCGGAGCCCGACGCTATGGAGCTAAGCTTTGCGCATGTGTACGAGCCCGAACTCGCGTATCACCAGGAGGCTGTGTGGGCGGCGGAGCAGATTGCAGAGCGTACCGACGGACGGATTACCGTCACGGTGTATCCTGCCGCGCAGCTTGGTAGTGAGTCCGAGATCGTTGAGGGTCTGGACCTTGGTACCACAGACATCGTGTACGGCGGCTCGGCGTTCCTTGCAGGGGATTTCGGCAACCTGGCCATCGCGGAAGCACCGTTCGTCTTCCAGGACTATAATCACTGGATGGCGTTCGCCCAAAGTGATCTTTTCCAGGATCTGGTGGAAGGATACCGAAACGCGACAAGCCATGAGATCCTGGCGCCTACGTACTACGGCTTGCGTCATGTGAGCTCGAATGTGGAAATCAACACGCCGGAGGATATGGAAGGCCTGGCTATCCGCGTGCCTGACGCCCCGTTGTACCTCATGTTCACCGATGCTGTGAACGCCAGCGCAACTCCGATTGCTTTCGATGAGGTGTATCTCGCCCTTCAGCAGGGTGTAGTCGATGCTCAGGAGAACCCGCTGCCGACGATCAGGGGCATGGCGTTCTACGAGGTTCAGGACTACATCAACCTGACCGGACACCTGACCAACACGCTGATGACCGTAGTGCGCGGGGACCTGTGGGACAGCCTGAGTGCAGAGGATCAAGAGATTCTGGCCGAGGTGCTTTGGGAAGCCGCTATGCGCAGCTCCGACGCGATTTATGAGGAAGAGCTCGAACTGGCGGAGTGGTTCGAGGCGCAGGGCCTTATCGTGAACCGCGATGTGGCGCGTGAGGCTTTTATGGAAGCGGTCCAGGCGAAGTGGATCGGTCCCGACGCCCCGTGGGATGAGGAAACGCTCAATCGGATGCTGGAGCTGGCCGACTAGCTTGTTCCCTACCGCAAACCGATAGTGTTGAGAGTGAGCCGGGTCGCGGCAGTGACCGCGTCCCGGCTTTTTGACGGCGATTACGAGTTCTGTTGAATTCAGCGAGGCTTGATGCATGAGCGAAGAAGCGCCAAAGAAGGCCGCAGGCGGTACCGAGAAAATCGTCGAGCTGATAAAAAAGCAGGCGGAACTAGAGCCGGATTTCGCTTATCGGGACTACCGGATAGAAGACTACATTGCACTGGGCATTTTCTGGGTGTTGGCTGGAGTCGTGTTTGCGCAGTTTTTCACGCGTTACTTTCTCGGCTTCTCAATGCCTTGGACCGAGGAAGGCGCACGGTACCTCCTGGTGTGTGTTACGTTCACCGGCGCCGTGCTCGCGGTGCGCAGGAACTCGCACATATTCGTTGAGTTTCTCTACCGGTACCTGCCAAGGAAAGCAGGCAGGTTTCTCATCACTGTTGTCGACGTTGGTCGAATCGTATTCATGGTTGTTGCTACCAGGCTCGGCGTGAGGATCATTCCCATAACGATGCGGCGGTCTTTGGTCACGGTGGAGATACCCTTGGGCTACGTTTATCTGGTAGTGACGATAGGTTTCGCGCTAATGCTCGTTCGCTCCGTTCAGGTCGCGGTTGGGCACTGGAAGCAAGCGTACGTCCCTGCGTGTCGGGAGGAGCGGCTTCAAGGCGATTCTGAGTAGCAATCAACGAGGTGGTTCCGAGTGACTGCATTTCTTATCATTGGCATTCTGGTGTTGCTGGTAGCCGGGTTCCCGATCGGCGTCGCGCTGGGGGGTGCATCGATGGTGTGGGTGTACGTGACCCAGCGTGTGCCCGACTTCATTATCATGCAACGGCTGGTTGGGGGAGTTAACAGCTTCCCCTTGCTCGCGGTGCCGTTTTTTATTTATGCCGGCAATTTGATGAACGCGGCCGGCCTCACCTCGCATATCTTTGGGTTCGCGCGGTCTCTGGTGGGATGGATGCGTGGTGGTCTTGGGCACGTAAACGTCGGCGCGAGCATCATTTTCGCCGGGATGTCGGGCGCCGCGGTTGCCGACGCCGGTGGCCTCGGTACTATCGAAATCAAGGCTATGACCGACGAGGGGTATGACAAGGATGTTTCGGTAGCCATTACTGCAGCCTCGTCAACTATTGGTCCCATTATCCCGCCAAGTCTTCCGCTGGTTGTATACGGAGTTATGGCCCAAGCGTCGATTGGACGGCTATTCATAGCGGGTATCGTACCGGGGTTTCTTATGGGCGGGGCATTGATGATCCTCATCAGATATTTTGCCCATAAGCGCGATTATCCCGTTGACGCGAAGTTCAAAGTTATCAACGTGGTCCGCTCTCTGTGGAAGGGTCTACCGGCGCTGTTCACTCCGGTGCTGATCATCGGCGGCATTGCGCTCGGCGTCTTTACGCCGACTGAAGCGGCGATAGCGGCGTCTGCTTACAGTCTTTTCTTAGGCGTGGTGGTATACCGCTCGATTACGTTCAAACAGTTTGTCGCGGTTAGCTTGGATACCTTGGAAACAACTGCGATTATCTTGTTCATCGTAGCCGGCGCCTCGATCTTCGCCTGGATCCTGACTATCATGCAGGTGCCGGCGATTTTTGCCCAGATAATTCTTGGGATTAGCGAAAACCCGATCATCGTGCTGCTGCTCATTAACATCGTGCTGTTCGTCATCGGTTTCTTTATGGAAACTATTGCGGCGATTACCATAATGGTGCCGGTGCTGCTGCCCGTAGCGCTCTCAATCGGTGTGGATCCGGTTCATCTCGGGATTTTCATGATTTTGAATTTAATGATCGGCTTGCTGACACCCCCGGTAGGAATGGTACTGTACGTGCTGTCACGTGTTGCCAAAATGCCGTTTGAAGACTGCGCGAAAGCGACGGCGGTGTTCATCATCCCCCTGGTGATCGTTTTGATCTTGGTGACCTTTATTCCGCAGGTATCGCTGTGGCTGCCCAATTTGATCTTCAACTAACATGAGGAAGGGCGATTCGTGCAGGCACTGGTAAAATACGAAAAGGGTCCCGCCAAGATGGAGATACGGGATGTTCCTGAACCGAGTGCGGGACCGGGTCAGGTGAAGATCAAGGTAGAACACGCGGGTGTATGCGGGTCGGACCTTCACATTTACCATTACGATATTGATATTCCGATAAACCCGCCGGTCATTACAGGGCATGAGTTCGCCGGAACGGTTGTAGAGGTTGGGGAAGGGGTAAGGTCGTGCGCCGTTGGGGACAAGGTAACCTCGGAAACAGCCTACAGCTTTTGCGGTAAGTGCCGGCACTGCAAGAGCGGATACTACAATCTCTGCAATGAGCGGCGCACGCTCGGCTATTGGTATAACGGTGCATTCACTCGATGTACCGTCGTACCCGGCGACCGTGTACATCGCCTGCCTGCAGAGGTCGATCTGAAGGCAGGGGCCATGCTTGAGCCGCTCGCTTGTGTTACGCATGCGGCAATTGACCTAACGGCGATCCACCGCGGAGACTGGGTCCTTGTGACCGGTCCGGGGGCGATCGGCCTGCTGGCTCTACAGGTTGCGCGGGCGCAAGGCGCCAGGGTGATCATTTCGGGCACGTCTATCGATCGCAAACGGTTGGAGCTGGCGGGTGAATTGGGAGCGGAGCGAACAGTCGAAGTTGAGTCGGAGGATTTACTCGAGCGTGTTCGTGCGCTTACCGCTGGTGAAGGGGTCGACGTAGTGCTGGAATGCGCCGGCCACCACAGCGCGGTAGACGCAGGCCTCCAGGCTGTGCGAAAGGGCGGCCGGTTTACGCAGATAGGGTTATTCGGTCGGCCTGTCACCATCGACTTCGAGCGGGTCTGTTTCAAAGAGCTGGCGGTAACGGGGTCCCTGGGATCAAAGCGCAGCTCTTGGGAGGCGGCGATTCACTTGATTGCGGATGGGCAGGTGCAAACTCATCCGTTGATATCGCACGAGTTGCCGATTACGGAGTGGAAGTCGGCTTTCGACCTCTTAGAGAATAAGTCCGGCTTGAAACTGATGCTCTACCCCACGGAGTAAGTGCAGTGGTGCACAATACGGCGATCACGGTGGTAGAACCGTGCATTCTGAATGTCCCGATAGCGCTCTGCCGTACTCGTACGGCGCTCTTGTATCGGGCAGCAGGTGTTCAGCTCACCGGGGAGCAGATCCGGGGGTGGTTGGCCAACGCTTGGCCGCAGCAGGGGAAGTGATGAGCGAAATACGTATTGGCGCGCTGGAGGTCGATCCGCAGAAGAACCCGGCCGTCCTCGACACCGGTTCTTGGAGAGTTGAAGATGTACAGGCTGTTGTGAGAACAACGCCGGAGAAGTATTTTCAGACGCTTTCGAATCTAGATCCGGTCCGCCCGCATTCGGGAGGGTCGGGGCCTTTTACTGAGGAGCGGCTGCGTGTGTTCCCGGGGTCCTACGCCCATTGTCGCGGTAGTCGCTGGTTTCTTGCCGAGACTCCTGCCGACGGGCAGCGCGTTTTGCTGGAAATCAGCGAGCATTCGGAGAAACAATCGCTGTCCGAGAGCGCTTATGCTCGCGTTCTCGCGGCGGGTCTCGTGGTTCGCGTCCATCCGACCGACGCCGATACATTACACCGCTACTTTCAGCGCGTTAATCCGGAGAAGGGGCCTCGGGCTCTTGGTGCTGTCCCGCGTCTTGGTGTTGGAGTCAGGCACTCGGTATTCATGTGGCCGGGGGCACTGGAGGCTATGCAGCGCGGATCGTTTTCCGCCAATCTTATTCAGAACTCGGTACGCGAGCTTCACATGCTCAAGACCCTCACCGAGGGACAGCCCTCACGCGAGAATTATCTGTTCAGTTTCGGCAGAATTCAGGAGGGGCATACCGGCAGCACCTTTGAAGGGTTATGGGTTGCCGGCGCGTTAGCCGCGTTGTCGTCAGACTTGGTTCCTAGGTACGGTGCCGATGCTGACCACATTCAGGTGAAACGCGGGTCAGATGGATTGGACCGGGCCAAGCAGTACCTAGACGCCTCGCGGTACTACTCCTTTTATACCCTCGACATTTCCGATGTACTCAATTATCGAGCGACGTGGGAGTTTTCCAACGCCGCTTGCTCGCAATTCCTCGAAGAAGCTATACCCGACCGCGGGTTACGGAGCGATATTCTCGCGTATCATGGAAAACAGAGGTGGCTATCCGGCCAGACTTATTGCCTCGATGAGTCTGAGGTCGGGCGGCTTGTCGGCAAGTACTGGACTGCGCTTGACAGCGTGGAGCAACTGGTTGCCTACCTGCATTCAATCAGGGGTAACGAGCCGTTCGATCTGGAGATCAGCATTGATGAGACTCCGGCGGAGATTGCGACGTTCGACGCAATCACGGGTGAAGCTGAGCTCCTGTTTCTGATGTTGGAGATAAGCCGGCGAGGTATTCCGGTGACGCACTTGGCACCGAACTTCGGGATTGAAAAAGGTACCGATTATCGAGGCCCCGACGGTTTGGACGGCCTGGCTCAGCGAATTCGGAGATTATATGTGCTGGCTTCTGAGCATGGGTTTTTTTTGGACTGCCATTCCGGCGATGACCTCAGTAGAGACACACGCCTTACCGTGGGGCGCTCGACCGCCGGCCGGGTTCATTTCAAAGTGTCTCCGTCGCTGCAGGTGCTTTTTGCCGAGACACTCTACGACATGTATCCCCAAACGTTTGAATGGTGGTGGAACGATACGCTGAACTGGGTCAGGCGGGAGGCTGAGACCGGGTCATCGTTTGCGATCGATTGCCTGCGCGAGTTCGAGCGCAGCGCTAATGCGCATCCCCATCCTAACCACGCGCTGTTCGAGCATTATAACTTTGCTACGGTAGGACGGAGGGGTGCGGACGGTTCGTTCGAGAATCGAGCGCGCTTCTATGACTTTCCGGCTGAGTTTGCTCGGGAGCTGACGCGGCGGGTAGCTGCTCGGCTGCATTCAGTCGCTGAGGATGTGTTCGACCATCCACCCGGATGACAGTACTCGGTACTAATCACTGGGTGAACGAAATACACAAGGGGAGAGGAAGATGGGTAAGCGGTTTGGGGGTAAGTGCGCACTGGTAGCCGGAGGCGCGCAGGGAATCGGGCGTGGTATAGCCCGTCGTCTTGCCGGGGAAGGGGCCGATGTAGTAGTTGCCGATCTGGATATTGAACAAGCGCAATCCGTGAGTGATCAGCTTGCAGCAATGGGTGTTAACGCCGGTGCCATACCAGTGGATCTTGCCGAGATTGCTTCGGTGGAGCAGATGGTGGAGCAGTCTCTCGAAGTGCTGGGACGCATCGACTTCTTCATTAACAGCGCCGGGGTGGTTCACAATGTCCCGTTGCTTGAGGTCACCGAACACGATTGGAACCGGGTGGTCGATATAAATCAGCGGGGCGCTGCGTTTTGTATCAAGGCTGTAGCGCGTCACATGGTCGAACGGGTACCGGAGTCTGTAAAATCTCAGGGCAAGTCCGAAACGTGCTATGGCAAGATTGTGAACTTCTCATCAATGTCGGGCAGAAGAGGGCGTCCGCTTCAGGTGCACTATGCTGCGGCCAAGGCGGCTGTGATCAGCCTCACGCAATCGGCTGCGCTGGCGCTTGCTCCCTATTGCATCAATGTCAACGCGGTCTCACCGGGGCCGGTTAGAACGCGTATGTGGGACGTGAACGTAGCGGAGAAAGGGCGTATTCTCGGACGTGACGCTGAGCGCGAGGCGGAGCAGTTCATCGAGAACGTTCCGCTAAGACGTCCCGGCACGGTAGAGGATATGGCTGCTGCCGTGGCGTTTTTGTGTTCGCCGGACGCCGACTACATTACCGGGCAGACGCTAAACGTTGACGGCGGTTTTGAAATGAACTAACGCTATGATCTCACCTATGAAAGAGATACTTGAAACCGAGTAGCGCTGCCCCGCCCATTGACGACTGTTCCACCGCCACGTACTCGGCCCGGCGGGTCCACCGTTCTTTAGCTTCGAGAATGGCGGGGTTCACTGCACCGCCGGTGACAAAGGTGCGTTTGTCCAAAGGAACTTCCAGCGCGATCTCACGCAAGTGTTCGCGTTGGTATTCACAGAGGCCGCGTACAAGAGCGGCAGCCATCTCGTCTCGAGAGGTTTCCTCGGTAAGGCCGGCAAACTCGGCCGTCAGCGGGTCTTGGGAATAGCGCGAGCCGAGGAGATACGGGGTATAGCGAACTGAGCTCGGACGGTATAACCAGTTCTTCAAAGCCTCGGGAATGAAGCTGCTGAAGTACTCGTCGATTGACATCTCGCTGCAGAACAAGCGCCGAAACCACTCGAATGCCTTACCGCCGGCGTTCATGACATAGAGCGTAAGCCACCGGTTGGGAATAACATGGGCTCTGACGTTGTACGCAGAAGACGGTATACAGCGCGGTAAGCACACTAGCGAGATCTCGCAGGTCCCGTTGACGTTCAAGACTTCGCCTGGGTTTTCAATTCCAAGAGAATAGGCCGCTACAACCGCATCATTGCCGCCGATGACTACTTCGGGGCGTTTACCAAAACCGAGTTCCGCCGCGAGTTGAGCGCCGACCTTCCCCGCAGTCTCGGAAGAGGGCAATAGCTCGGGCAATTTACTCTGCGGAACCCCCATCTGCTGTGCGATCGGGCCATTCCAGGTCAAATCGTTGCGGCCCGTGTTATAGAGAGCAGTGAGCGAGGCTGAGGACGGGTCGATTGCGGCACGTCCGGTTAGCCACAACGATATCACGGTATTGCTGTGACCGAAGACAGCAGCGTTATTGAACACCTCAGGCTCGTGTTCCTTGAGCCACAGGATACTCGCCAGCGAGCAGCCGCCGGCCACAGGCATGTTTCCGGTCTCGGCAAGCAGGGTTTCGATGCCGACTCGCTCTATGATATCGCCTGCTTGTTTGCGTGACCGCTGGTCGAGCATGAGGATCGCGGGGTACAGAGCAGTTCCGTCTGCTGCGAGAGCGGTCAGACCGGGTGTTGTGCCGGAAAGGCCGATCACCTCCACCGCTTTGAGGTCTGAAGACAGCGACGTGCACCCGTTACGGAATGCTTGCTTCCAAAGATCCGGATCCACATCGCTGAACAATCCATTGTTGTAGGTACGAATCGAGTACGGCTCGGAATAGAAATCGATGAGAACGGGAGTTTCGCCTTCCGCAGACGATTCGTACACGCCCATCTTGAGAGCGGTAGTGCCGACATCCACACCGAGCACGCGTGCCATCTATAACACCCCCTCCCGCATCAACGCGGTCTTAATCGTCGACAGCTCAGCTTCTGTCGGCGCCTCAAGCGGTGGCGCCGGATCTCCGCCGCGATAACCCATCATGCTCATTGCGGCCTTCACGCCCGCCACCCCAAAGGTGCCGGAGATAGCGGAGTTCAATCGCACAATCCGGTTGTGAACTCCGCGAGCCCGGTCGTAAGCAGCGGAGCAAAATAGCTCATACAGCTCGCAACACAGCTCAGGGATCACATTAGCCAGCGAAACTACGCCGCCGGCAGCACCGGCGTGCAAAGCAGGATATAGAACGGTAGCTGAACCGGCGAGTACCGCGAACCGCGCGTTCCAACTGTCGATGCGCGCGATGTACGCAAACGGTCCCGACGGTCCCGAGTCTTTTACCCCGGCAATGCCGGTATGTTCTGCCAGTTCCGATAGAGTAGCGGGACTTATCGCCACTCCGTTCAGGAAGCCGGGGGCGTTGTACAATACCAGCGGAACCGGCGTAGTATCGGCTATCTCGTGATAGAATCGGGTTATGGCGCGCTGCGTCACGTGCCTTCCAAAATAGCTTGGCGGCTGCAACGCCGCAAACTGAAACCCTCGTTCGTGTAGCTGTCGCAGTCTCGTCTGAACCTCGACCGGTGACTCCGCCGAAGCTCCGACGATCACGAGTTTGCTTTGTTTCTCTTCAGCAAACACGCTGAGCACTTGCTCGCGCTGTTCGCTCGACAGGCTCCGGAACTCACCGTTTGATCCCAATGCGACATACCCGGCCAACGACGTTTGCGCCAAGCTCCGCAAGTTAAGTCTTAATGATGCAAGGTCGGGCTTCCCGTCTGCAAACGGAGTAACCACCGGCGCAAAGATCCCGCTGAGCGCTGCTGAAGGGTTTGTGTTGTTATTTGTCATCAAGACACCGCCTGAGGTTTTCTAGATGAACAATCGCTCGGATTGCTAAATCGTCTATGCAGGAGTGACGGCATGCAAACTCCTCGTTATCGAATGATCTGTTCAAGGCGCAACGAAGCCGCCCACGAAGCCATGATATGAGCGGTAATGGCTTCTCTTATTCGTTCTTCGTCCTTCTCAAGCAGCGCTTCGATGATCGCGACGTGTTCATTCGCGGTATCTTCCAATCTCCGTGGTTGCCTGGCAGCCAAGATACTTATTCGCTGCTGATGGTTCATGATGCGCTCGTACAGCATCAGCAGCATCTTGTTCTTCGTGCATTCAACCAGGTAGGTGTGAAACGTGCGATCAAAGCGGAACCAGTCTCTCAACAACTCCTGCTCGCTGGACATTCGATTAAACACGTCGCGGAACTCGCGTAGCCGACCGGGCTCAACCTCATCTTTGACGGTGATGCCGACTCCCGGCTCTACGAGCTTTCGGATCTGGTATATTTCGTACACGTCCTGAACGGTAATATGCGAGACGAATGTGCCTTTTCTCGGCAGGATAGAAACAAGCCCGTCGTTGCGGAGCTTTATCAGCGCTTCTCGTACCGGGGTGCGGCTGGTGCCGAACTCTTCAGCAACTCGGTCTTCGTAAATTGTTTCGCCCGGGGGTAGCTCGCATCTGACAATGCGGTTCTTGAGGCTCTCGTATATTCGGGATTGCGTTGGCTTCGGATGTGCCGGCTCAGTCCGGCGGGGTGCTGATGAATACCATGTCATTTGCTACGCCCTTGCGCGACAGCGTGATATACACTGAATATATTACGACTGTTTATCCTAGAATCAGTGACCGCGTTTGTCAAGCGCTCGATACAGAAGAAAGCGGCATCGTGTGAAGCCGTGCTGCGCGAATGACGTGCGACTGCGCCGGTGAGCTGAGCCGCGGCCTCACTCAGAATCTCTCCACCCTCCCCAGGCACGACAACACGCTTGTCTACCAGTCTGCAAGGCTTGGTTCAGTTTCAACGGCGAAAAAAGTAAGCGATACGCATTGATTTCGCAAGCGTTTAAGTATAAAATCGGCATAGTTTCGAAACCAATACGCTAATGAAACAACGGCCCAACGATCGGGAATCAGCAATTCTTTAACTGCTCGCCGATAGCGGTACCTGCTCGGTATCTGAGCTCTCGCACCGCCTCCACGTATCGCCGGCAACTGTGCGGTCAACGCTCTCAAGCCTAGAGGAGCGCGGGTACTTGGTCCGAACGTGGGGCGGCGCGGTTGCCGCGTTTCACCCGCGGATCCTGGCGCGGCAGCGCAGCATGAGTGAACAGAAGAAACGCATTGCGCGGGCAGCGGCGGCCCTGGTGAGCGACGGCGACACCATCATTATTGAAGCGGGTACGACTACTGCGTTGGTGGCGGCGTATCTGGTAGGCAGTAAGGATATCAGCGTAGTTACGAACTCAACCTTGGTGATTCCGTATGCTCGCAGTAACCCCAATATTTCTTTGACGGTTGTCGGCGGGCTCTTTCGGCCCGAGACCGAGTCTTTTGTGGGGCCCTCGGCGCGGGAGCTCCTGATGCAGTTCCACGTTCGGCTCGCCTTCGTCGGTACCGATGGCTTTTCCTTTGACCACGGAATGAGCACCCATTTGCTTGAAGGAGCCGAGATCGTCCAAACGGTGGCCAAACAAGCGGAACAGACGATTCTGCTGGCCGACAGTTCAAAATACGGGCGTAAAGGTTTTGTCCGCGTGCTGCCGTTGTCGGCGGTTACTCGAATCATCACTGATGAAGGGCTTCGTGAACGTATGAACGAACAAGACCGCGAACGTTGCGCGGAATCAGGATTGAACATTGATACCGTATGAGGGGAACGACTAATGGCTACTGAAATACTTATGCCCCGCCAAGGGCAATCGGTGGAGAGCTGTATTATCGTCGAATGGAAAAAGCAAGAAGGTGATCGGGTCACAACCGGTGAACCTATCTGTGAGGTAGAGACCGATAAGGCAACGTTTGAAGTCGAATCGCCCGCAGACGGTGTTTTACTGAAACGCCTGTATTCTGACGGTGATGAAGTGCCGGTCCTCGAGCGCATTGCGTTTGTCGGGAGCGAGGGTGAAGCACTGGATAAGGCGGCTGCTGAGGCATCCGGCGGAGCTGCAGGCCCCGAGACCGAGACGGCTGCGGCGCCGGAGGAAGAAGCGCGCCCCGCGATGACCGTTGAAGCCGACCAAGCGGCGGCCGGTGCCGCGATCTCCCGGCAGGAAACGCCGGCGGCGACCGCCGGGGAAGGCGGCCGCCGTGTGTTTATTTCACCGCGAGCTCGAGAACGTGCCCAGCGTTCCGGAGTGCCGGTTGAACAGCTATCCGGAACAGGCCCTGGGGGACGCATTATTGAGCGCGACATTGATGCTGCGCTGGTGTCCGGGCAGGTTGCCACGCGGGCTGCGGCAGCACAGGGTAGAGCGGCCGATGCATCTGCCACGGCAGTCGGCACGGGGATCGGTGGGCGTGTGACAACTACCGACCGAGCTGCACAGGCAGGGCCGGTTCATGAGGCGGGCGCGACGGCGGCTTCAGCTGCCGCCGGTGGTGATCGGGCCCGCCGCGCAGCCGCGTCTGCTCGTGACCGTAGCACGGCCGGGCAGAAACTGACCGGCGTACGCAAGCGTATCGCCGAGCGTATGCTGGGCTCAGTTCAGGGTTCGGCTCAACTCACGCTGCATTCTTCAGCGGACGCGCGTGCACTGCAGGTGTATCGCCGGAGACTGAAGGACGCCGGGGTACCGTTCGCCGGTATAACCGTCAATGATCTTGTGCTGTATGCGGTTTCGCGGGTCTTACCCAACCATCTCTCGCTCAACGCAACGCTGGAAGGTGAAGATCTGCGTACGCACGGCGCCGTCCATCTCGGCATGGCCGTTGATACTCCGCGCGGTTTAATGGTGCCGGTCATTCGTGATGCAGATCTGCTGTCGCTCGCGCTGATCTCGAGTGAGGCGCAGCGGTTGGCCGCTGCCTGCCGGGACGGCCGAATCAACCCGGACGAGCTCTCAGGGGGTAGTTTTTCGATCACCAATCTCGGCTCTTTGGGGATCGAAGTGTTTACACCGGTGCTCAATCCTCCACAGGTAGCAATACTGGGAGTCTGCTCGATTCAGCCGAAGCCGGTGTTCAGCGCCGAAGGGGATGTGGAGCACATACCCTCAATAGGTCTTTCTCTTACGATCGATCATCGTGTTGTTGACGGAGTGCCGGCGGCGCGGTTCCTGCATGAGTTGGGTGAGTCTTTGAAGTCATTTGAGTTGCTACTGAGCGATGCGGGCTCGGTCGGCCGGAGGACGGAGTGTGAGCAGCGCGTATGAGCACGTTCGATGTCATTGTTATCGGCGGGGGACCGGGTGGTTACAGGGCGGCTGAGCTGGCGGCTGAGGCTGGTAAGACTGTTGCGCTCTGTGAAGAACGGCGCATCGGAGGGGTGTGCTTGAACGCGGGCTGCGTTCCGACGAAAACGCTGCTGCACTGCGCCAAGACATACAAGGCCGCGCAAACCGGAGAACGCTTCGGCGTCCGAGCAAGCGGCGTACGCTTTGACATGGCAACAGCGGCCGGCTGGAAAGACCGGGTCGTCAAAAAGCTCACCGGGGGTATTGCCGCCGAGCTCAAACGGCTGGGCGTGCAAGTACTCTACGATCGGGCTCACCTGCTTGACCGAAACACCGTTCAGTGTGGTGACCAACGTCTAAGCGCGAACCACATCGTCATCGCCACCGGAAGCGCACCGGCGCGTCCGCCAATCCGCGGCTTAACGGATGAGACTGCGCTGACGAGCACCGAGATGCTCGCCTCGCAGACCGTTCCCGATCGGGTTGCAATAATCGGCGGCGGTTACATAGGAATGGAGTTTGCTTCATTCTTCAGCAGCGTGGGGGCAGAGGTGACGGTAATCGAGATGACCGCTGAGATCATCCCGTTCATGGACACTCACATCGCCAAGCAACTGCGCGGCCAACTCAAAGCGGTGCGATTTGAGCTCGGCGCGCATGTAGAACGCATCGAGGACCGGACGCTTCACTACCGGTGCGGTGAGCGCGCAGAGTCGGTGGAGTTCGACGCGCTGTTGCTCTCGGTTGGACGCGTGCCCAATAGCGGCGGAATCGGCCTGGAAGCCGCGGGCGTTGAGCTGCACAACGACGCGGTCCGCGTTGACGAGCGCATGCGCACAAACGTTCCGGGGGTTTACGCCGTTGGGGATGTTACCGGTCTTTCCTTACTGGCGCATGCGGCGTACCGGATGGCCGATGTAGCAGTAAGCACGATCCTGGCTTGCGGGGGAGCGAGCGAATCCGGTGGGTCATCGGCAGGAGATGCGATGCGTTTTCGTTCTCACGCGGTTCCTTGGGTTGTCTACACCCTTCCGGAGGTAGCCGGATGCGGTCTCACCGAAGAGCAAGCCGTTGAGGCCGGTTACGATGCAGTGTCGGCGCAGCTGCCGGCCGGCGCTAACGGACGTTTTGTGGCAGAGCGTCCCGACGAGCGCGGGTTGTGCAAGATCGTAGCCGATCGGCGCACGCGCCGAATACTCGGTGTTCATTTGCTCGGAACCGGAGCGTCGGAGATCATTCACAGCGCCGCCGCGTTCATCGAAGCTGAGCTGCGGACGAGCGATATCCGCGAGGTAATCTATCCCCATCCTACCGTTTCCGAGCTGGTCCATGATACCGTCCGCGCTCTCGACGATCGGTTGCAGTAATGAGAATATGAAGGAGGGAGTGGAAGAATGCCGCGTTCGTTAACTGTAGATCCGAATGTCGTGAGAAAACCCGGTGCAGTCACTTTCCCGGAGATTCCGATCAACGTTTATGAATCCAATGTGAAGCATGAGCGCAAGCGCTACGGAGATGAGGTGCTGAAGCGCGTGTACTACGACATGCGTACCATTCGTGAGTTTGAGTCTATGCTCAACGAAATCAAAACAAAAGGCGAATATCGCCGAATTGAGTACGACCATAATGGCCCGGCGCACCTCTCGATCGGACAAGAGTCTACCGCGGTCGGGATGTGCTTGCCACTGGGCATAGAGGACTTCATTTTCGGCTCGCACCGAAGTCATGGCGAAATCCTTGCCAAGTGCTACTCGGCGATCGTAAAGCTCGATGAGGATAAGCTTGAACGCACCATGAGGAGTTACCTCAACGGAGACACGCTGGCGGTTGTCGAGCGCCGACCGTACGATGGGATGCTGGATTTGGCCGAGAACTTCGTACTGTACGGAACGCTCGCCGAGATATTCGGCCGCAGCGCCGGTTTCAATCGCGGCTTGGGCGGGTCAATGCACGCGTTCTTCGCGCCGTTCGGAAGCATGCCGAATAACGCGATTGTGGGGGGCGCGGCCGACATCACGGTTGGGTCGGCGCTATACAAGCGGATTAACCGCAAACCCGGCATATGTGTCGCCAGCATCGGAGATGCGTCCTCAGGCTGTGGGCCGGTTTGGGAAGCTATCGTACTGTCGGCGATGGAGCAGTATCGCCGCTTATGGCCGGAGGATGTAGGCGGCGCACCACCGGTGCTGTTCAACTTCATTAACAACTTCTACGGCATGGGCGGGCAGACCGCCGGTGAGACTATGGGATTCCAGGTGCTCGCGCGTCTCGGCGCCGGTGTAAACCCCGAGGCAATGCATGCTGAACGCGTAGACGGCTACAGCCCATTAGCTGTTGCTGATGCAATGGAACGTAAGCGCGAGATCCTGGAGGCAGGTAAGGGACCGGTGTTGCTCGATACCATAACCTATCGTATTTCAGGGCACTCCCCGTCGGACGCTTCCACCTATCGCACGAAGGACGAAGTTGAGCTCTGGCAACAGAACGATTCGCTGGCCGCCTACCGCTCGTATCTATTGGACAACGGCGTTGCCGACGAATCCGAGCTCGATGCCATGGAGAACCGTGTCGTCGACAAGGTTACGCAGGCGTGCCAATTAGCAGTATCGCTCGATACTTCCCCGCGGCCGCGTGCCGAGGTCATTGAACAGGTTATGTTTTCGAACACACCGAGCGATCGGTTTGATGACCGCGAACCGGATGTGCTGATTGCGAAGGAAGAGAATCCACGCACACAGCAGATCGCGCGTAAGTCGCGCTCAGCGTACGACGAAAGCGGCAAGCTGCTGTCTAAGATGAAAGTTGTGGCGTACCGCGATGCGTTGTTCGAAGAGGTTCTCCATCGCTTCTATGAAGATCCAACGATAGCTGCGTGGGGTGAAGAGAACCGCGACTGGGGCGGTGCGTTCGCGGTCTATCGGGGGCTCACCGAAGCGCTCCCGTATCATAGACTGTTCAACGCTTCGATTTCGGAAGGAGCGATTGTCGGGAGTGGAGTGGGTTATGCTCTGTCCGGCGGCCGGGCACTCGTTGAGTTGATGTACTGCGACTTCATGGGTCGAGCCGGCGACGAGATCTTCAACCAGGCTTCCAAGTGGCAATCGATGAGTGCCGGTGTGCTGAAGATGCCGCTTGTGGTGCGAGTTTCGGTCGGCAGCAAGTACGGCGCTCAGCACTCTCAAGACTGGACGTCACTGGTGGCGCACATACCGGGGCTAAAGGTGATGTTCCCGGCGACGCCGTATGACGCAAAAGGAATGCTCAATCTGGCACTGCGAGGTAGCGATCCGGTCATCTTCTTCGAGAGCCAGCGCTTGTACGATATGGGAGAGATGTTTGTAGAGGGCGGCGTTCCCGAAGGCTACTACGAGGTACCGGAAGGACAGCCTAATATCAAACGCAGCGGGACCGATATTACGATCGTGACTATCGGGGCGACGCTGTATCGTGCGCTGGAAGCCGCAGACGAGTTATCTGAGCGCTGGAACCTTTCAGCCGAGGTAATTGACGCGCGCTTTATCAACCCGCTTGACCTTGACCCGATCGTAGAGTCTGTTCGCAAGAGCGGTAAATTAGTTCTCGCAAGCGACGCCTGTGACCGCGGTTCGTTTTTGCACACGGTGGCCTCCAACGTGAACCGACTGGCGTTCGATTATCTCGACGGGCCGCCGGCGGTGGTTGGCTCGCGTAACTGGATTACGCCGGCGTTCGAGATGGAGGACACCTTTTTCCCGCAGAAGGAATGGATTGTCGACACCATCCACGAGCAGGTGCTTCCGCTGAACGGCCACAGTCCTCGCACGGCGCAAACCGGCGGCGATATCGCGCGCCGGTATCGGCTCGGCGTATAAGCGAGCGTGACGTGCTTAGCGCCGGCTTGGCATTAGACGCTGCCGAGTCGACGGTAGGGGCTTGAAAAACGAAGTTCGTGAAGGAGGAGTGGCGTAATGGTCGCACTCGTGGCAGTTGAGGGGGGCCTGGCTTCACGGGCAAGCCTCACATTGGCGCGTATCAGCAAGGCGTCGGCTGACCGCGCTTATGATTTCCAAAAGGATAGTTGATTCCTCGGTTCCGATGTCGTTGCTCGCCGACCATCCTGGCGTCCGGTTCAGCTATTATAGGCCGAATTTGG
>PWQX01000039.1 GCA_003556605.1 Spirochaetaceae bacterium | reverse complement strand
TCAAGCGGCAGCCGCAGCGTTGTCTTGGTGCTAACCTTGTTGACGTTTTGCCCGCCGGGACCGCCCGAGCGTGAGAACTCCCAGCGCCCCTCGCGCTCAATCCACTCGTCTAATTCTTCAAGCTGCATCGTCTCTCACGGTACGATATCCTGCGGTGCAATGGCGATAGGTTCCGGCCTTTCGTGGTCGGCGCTGCGGCAACCGTTTCTCAAAAAAGACACAAGTCCAGTATTACCCTGTTCCTTGATACAATAAACCCGTGTTTGGCTTCACCGCGGGCACGGTTCGCCTACCGTTTTAAGTAGGCGAGCTCCGGCGGCAACGGAACGTTCTTGCCGAATTGGTCTTCGCCATAGCCGGCGTCAGCAAGAACCTTTATATCTTCAAGCGCACGTTTGTCACCGTGAAACACTACGCGGATGTCGGCTTGGATATCGATGCGTCCTTCGGCCAGCAGCTTCGCGATGGCGTGTCGCGCGTACTCGCCGAGCGATTCCCCCACTGCCGGGGAAATGTCCTCCAGTTTCAGATCGCGCGAGTAAATGATCAGCCTGTTGCGGCGAAAGAGTGTGAGCAGCGTTTCCTCCAGCGCTTCCCGGTAGTCACTCGTTTCAGTGCGTTGATCGGTCAAGTCTCCCAACTCGCGGCCGACTTCTCTGCGCTTGATCGCATTGATGCGCTCGTTGACTCGGATCATCTCCAACGGCGATGAAGCGTCGCAGCGCTCGTCCTCGATCTCAAGCGTAACCTCGCTGCCGTAATGGCGCACGATACGGGCAATCAGCGTTGAGGGCCTGACGTGGAAACCGCGATACGGCGGCGCGGGTAGGGTGAGCGTTGTCTGTTCGGTATAGGAGCGGATGAGATCACGACAAAGATTCTGTGCGCTGGTTGCGTAGAGCATGGCGAACTCAATTGCGTATGACACGACGATCCACGCCATGTCCTGCAGCTTCATCTGAATCGCTTTCCCGCCAGAGCCGTCGGCACCAATGAGATGACGTTCGTAATGGTGGGTCAGTCCGGTGATGATTTCAAACAGGTGAAAGATGATAGTGGCGTGACCGCGCAGATAAGTCAGCTTTGGATCAGTGTGCTCGAGATCGGTGCCGCCGATGTACGAATCGTAGAGCGCCTGCAGGTTGTGAAAGACGTCTTCAAAACGGCGGAAGTCTTTTTCGCAGGCAAGCAACGGTACGCAATCGCAAAACCCTCGCTCCGATAGCCCCGCGTAAACTCCCCGAAGATCACTGCCCTCGACCTCATTGAGAAACGTTGTCGCCAGACCCACTACCGTTTCATCGGGCTTGCGCTGCACTGCAGTTCGTACCAGGTCGTTGGGAAGGCGCCAGAAGACCTCTTCGTCCTCAATGCAACAAGGTTCGTACGGCGCACACTCGGGATACAAGTCGTAGCGGCGTGCCAATACCAGAAACTCTTCGAGCGCCGACGCCAGCAGGCGATTGCTGCACCCCAGTGCCTGATCGGTTGCCTGCACTACGTCCTCTTCGATCTTCATTAAGGCGTACAGCGGAATGCTGTACTTCAGGTGCAGCAGCTTATAATGCACATCGGAGAAGAGCTTCAGCGCCGCCACCCCACGGCGAAACAACAGCCATTTCTGGTTTGTTCGGGCACCGTGAGCGTCCAGCAGCTCCTCGAGTCGCCAGCTCTCCTGCAGCAGTCGCCCGAGCACGGTCCTGGGCGGCTGCGCGGGCGCCAGTTTCACAATGTACTCGGCAAGCGGGAGCGAATACCGCAGAACACACCGGAGTGTATCCACAAACTCGCTCTCGTTGCGAACCGTGCATCTTGTCACCATATACGCAAGTCTATCATGAGAGAGCCCGAAATAACATGCGCCGGAGGGTGTATGGCTAAAGCCGGGTAGCGTTTCGTTGCAAGACAGTCACGGGCTTACGAGCTTCAAAAACGATAACGCGCGCCCAGTCCCCACCAGAACTCGAACTCTGTACTCGGGATGATGCGCATGCCGGGGACGAGCTCGGCGAAGGCATCGATCGGCAGCTCGGAGGAGAGGAAGCTCACCCCGAGTGGTACCCGCACGCCTGAGCGCAGCCCGCCGGCGTTGTCGCCGCGGATCCGTAGGTTGCCGCCGACGCCGGCGTAGATCGGCAATCTATCGGGCGCGACATCGAAGGCGTCAAAAAAGTGGTGCAGATAGTCAGCGTGGAAGTGAAAGCGATCTGTCTGAAAGTTCCACGCAAGGGCCGCATCAACGGCGCTGTTTGGGGCGAGCCACACTTTCGCGCTCAATCCGGTCGGCTGGCCCACAATAATACCAAGGCTGAACCTGTCATTCCCCGCAAGCGAGTCGGAATCCGATTCCTGCTGGGCGGCCGGTTGAACTAGCGCGACAATTGTCAGCAGCATAACCAACATGCAAATCATCGGGGGTAAACGCATAACTCTTCCTTGTTTTCTGATATAGTGCAACCGCCCCTACGAGAACGTCGCCGAGCCGTAGCGAGCCGAGGACACCTGATTAGAGTCTACACCGAAACCGCCGGTTCGCGATAGGGTCTAGACCGCCCCTCGCGTGGGTCTCTACGCACTTGGTCCTTTGAAGTATTCAATCGCCTTCAGCGCGAAGCGTGCATAGGCTGCAGCCTGACCGCCTCCCATTTCGATGGCAACATCAATGGTCTCGTAGATCTCCTCCTCCTTGGCGCCTGCTTGTAGTGCCTGATCAAGATGCCACTCCATGCAGGGCTCACACTTGGTAACTATTGAAATTGACAGCGCCATCAGCTCTTTCGTTTTTCTTTCCAACGCACCGTCACGAAAGGCCTCTGCTTCCAAATCCGACAAAAGCCTATATGTCTTAATCTTATTCACAAAAACAGAACGCAGTTTCTTTCTGTCTTCGATGCTCTGTTCAATCTTCCTGAAACTGAGATCAGACATAGTGAGCCCCCCTGAAACGCTGCCGGCACTGCAGCGCCCGAGCCGCCAGGCTGATGGCTGCTGGAGCGCTGCGCCCCGTCCAGTTGCCGGGGCAGTCAATGCACCGCGCCCGGCCCTTCCGGCTGATGGTCATCCGCCGGCGTGCCGGCGAACAAAGGTGTCGACAATCCGGTTGAAAGCCTTTGGGTGCTCCCAGAACATCATGTGTCCGCCAAGCACCTCCACAGCGGTACGGGGCATATGCTGTTGCAGAAACTGCTTGGCCGTATCGGCCCAGTGCTCAGCCACCACATACAACGACGGTACCTCCTCGTCCATCACAGCCGCTGCCTTGAGGTAATTGGCCAGCATCGCGTTACCCCAGAGCGCCGAAGCTACCCAGGTGGGAGTCTGCAGGGAGATACCGGTGATCCAGGCTAGTTCTTCCTCGGTAAGCTCGCGTTGCACCATCACCTCGCGCGCATAGAACTCCACAAACTCCCGTTGCCGTTCGGCGGAGCCCAGGATATCCGTGGATACCTCCGCCATCTCCTCAATTGTGCCCTCCACCCAATCGGAGCTGTCGCTTGAAAGCGCCTTGGGAGACATATCGATACCGATAAACCCTTTCAACCGCTGCACGCCGTGGGCGCGGACCATCGCAAAACTCTCCAGACAGCCTGTGGACCAGCCCACAAGCACCACCTGACCGAGACCAAGTTCCTCGATCGCAACCCCGAGGTCGTGTCCGTGGATCCCGTAGCTGTTTCCAACAGCGGTCTTCGTGGACCGCCCCTGGCTGCGGGGGTCGATTGCGATTACTCGATAGGAATCGGAGAGCATTTCCAGCTGGCGGATGAAGATCTCCGACGAAAACGTCCACCCCGGCACCAATACCAGCGGCGTCCCGCTGCCGGCCTCGCGATAGAACAGCTCTACGCCCGGCGCCACCGTTACATATCCCATCTTCGTTTCCGGCATCTCATTCCCTCCTATGTTGCCATCGCTCCGTGGCGTGAGTATTGTACTACGGCGAGCGGCATGTGGCTATGTTCAGAACACCCTGTTCGGTTCAGCGTGCTTATCGCGGTGCTCATCCCCGTGGTAGGGTCAGTTTCTACGAGTACAGCCGAGGAAGGGGGCTTTATCTGATTTCAGCATTCCGAAAAGCGATTATTCTCAATCTCAGCGCGGCGCTGGTGTGGGCGATCACGCCGGTGCTGATTCACTACGTTAGTGCCGGTTTTCCGGTGATGTTTCAAACCTTCGCACGTTACCTGGTTTCTCTGCTGGTGCTGTGGCCGCTGTTCTTCTCTGCAACGAGCGGCAGCGAGCGTGCGCGCATCCGCAGACGGCTGCCTTACCTGGTTCCCCGTATGGCACTAATTGCGGTGGCGAACTTCTGTTTTCAGGCTTCGTTTACCGGGTCGCTGTATCTGGTCTATCCGGGGCTCGCGATGCTGGTGTACCAGTCAACGGCGGTTTTTGGTGTGCTGCTGGGCTTTGTGCTGTTCGCAGACGAGCGTCCGCTCATGCGTGAGCCGCGCTTTCACGTTGGATCGCTTCTGTCGATCGTAGGCGTGGTGATGACGGTGTCGGTCGGGGGTGCGGGAGGCAGCACCGCCCCTGCGGCCGGAATACTGCTCGTGCTTTCCGCTGCGTTGTCTTGGGCGGTGCTGACGGCCATGGTACGCGCGTGGTTACCCGGCTTTTCGCCGTTTTTCGTGAACGCAGCGGTTATCACGTTTGTGACGCCGCTGTTCTTGGTCAGCCACCTGGCAGTGCACGGCCCGCAGTGGGCTTTTTCAGCCTCAGGCGGATTGTGGGTGGTGATGCTTCTATCCGGTTTAATGGGTATCGGGCTCGGGCACTCGCTGTTTTATCGGTCGGTTCCGGCGCTCGGCGTGTCGCTTTCGAATATTCTGCAGCTGACCCGGCCGTTCTTCACCGCTCTGTTCTCTTTTCTGACCTTCGGTGAGCGGCTGAGCCCCCTGCAGATGGTGGGCGGCGCCTTGCTGATCGCCGGAGCCTATGTTGTTACCGTTCTGCGAACGGGCGAACATCGCCCCGCGCTTAAGACCAGTGCGGCTCGGGCCGGGCACTGAAACGGCTCTCTGGATGGAGCCTGTAGTACTCCCGGTGGTTCCTGCAGGCAGCATGTTCTGTACACAGGGGAGAGGGCGCCGCGTAGCGCTGCCGGCGCTGTTCATGTCAGTTTTTTTCGATTCTTCCCTTCATTATTGGATTATTGTGGATCTTAGTGATATAAGAAAAGCGGTCGTTGACCACCGTGTGCAAAGTGTACTCAGATACCAGCTCTCTCGCGCTTGGATCTCAAGGACGCGAGAGCTATTTGGGAGAGTTGAGGTAAGATGGGAATTTCAAAAACGAATCGAAAGAAATTGCTTTTCATTGGGGCTCTTGCAGTTCTCACGCTGATTGTAGCCGGCTGTGACTTGGGAATGAACGCTTCCCCGCCGTCGGATTCCAACGGCTCGAATTCGCCGGCGTTGGATGGCGAAGCACAGTCGGGGAAAAACTCAGACGCGCCGGTTTTCACTGAAACGACGGATGGAAACCCTCTGAAGACGGTGACTCTGTACGCCGGTCAAACGATCGATGCGGGCATGGCTACCGTAAGCGTTGTGGATGACCAGCTGCTGATCACCTACAAGACCAAATACGGCTGGGAGCTGACCGAGGTGCATGCGTGGGTCGGCACCGATCTGAACGACATGCCGACGGGCGGGAACAGCGGTAACCCGCAGATCGGGTTGTTCCCCTACAAAGCCGAGGACTTAGAGGGTGCCAGCGCCACAGAGCACACCCTGACCGTCCCGCTTGAGGATCTGGGACTGGGAGCCGAGGTCTGTGGCGGTGAGTTTCTGATTGCGGCGCACGCAGCGCTGCGCAAGCCGCTCAATGACGGCGGCTACCAGACTGAAACCGGCTGGGGCGCCGGCGACCGCATCACCGAACAGGGCAACTGGGCCACGTACTTCACGATTGAGATTTCCTGTGATGATGACCCTGACGAACGAGATCTGCGTCCTGAGGGAATAATGGAAGCGGGCGACTTCAGGACACAAAGCCAGGGCGGCTGGGGAGCTCCGGCACGCGGCAATAACCCCGGGGTCTACCGGGAGGAGAGCTTTGAAAAAGCCTTTCCAGACGGGCTGCACGTCGGCGCGGGTTACGCCTCAGAGGACATCGACGCTGAGTACACGCTGACGCTTACCAGCGCTGATGCGGTGCAATCGTTTCTGCCCCAGGGTGGTCCGCCGGCGGCGCTGACGGCGAACTACAGCGACCCTACCGGCAACCCGCCGCGGACAGATTCGGAGAACAACAACCTGCGCAACGTATTTGCCGGGCAGGTGGTGGCGCTCACCCTCTCGGTTGGTTTCGACCGCTATGATCCTGAGTTTGGGGCGGCTGAACAGAACCTAGAGGACCTAGTGGTTGCCTCCGGGATCTTTGAGGGTATGACCGTTGCAGCCGTGCTGGAAGAAGCCAACGGTGCGTTGGGCGGCGGTGAAAGTGAGTACTCGGTTTCGCAGTTGAACGATGTTGTTTCCGCGATCAACGAAAACTTTGTGGACGGAACGAAAGTCGGCACCATACTCGTACTGCCGCAGGAGTAGTTACGAGCACCAGACATCCGACCGAAGCATGCAGCCGGTGCCGGTCGGCACCATGGGAGCGCATCACCCCCCGGGTAACAACGGGGGGTTCACTATTGCCCCGCTGGCCGGCCTATCCTGGTCTCTATCTTAGACGCCACTGTTGCCGGCATCCGTGGCGGCTCTGTGTTACCGGAATGTGCTTTCGTGCAATCAGCGGCCATCGCAACGCGGTATTGTAAACGTGAAGTGAGAGTCCCGATTGACGTGGGCGCTGACAGGGGCCGGCGTAGTCGATGAGACCCAGCCGCAGGGAGTGCAAGTGGTGCAGCCGTTGTTATCATTGACCTACGGCGTAATACAGAATGGGGCCTATGATGAAACTCTGCCCGGTCCCCAAATTGGACTCACCGAACGTTCCGTAGAACAGGTTCTTCAGTCCCATGTGTATTCCAACACGCAGTCCGTTCGGGAATAAGCGCCCCGCTTCAAGGTATGGAATCAGCACCGGTACGAGCTCGTCATCCAATCCGGAGATGCTAAACATTGAATACTCAGCTCCGACAAGGACTCCAGGCATCACATAGTCGTTGCTGATGAGGGTGATGGTCTTGTACCCCAGTCCCGCCGAAGCATTAATGCCTTGAATTGACTCATCAGCGACAGGTATATACGAGTACCCTGCCGCCAAGGATGCCGTAAACCCCGAATCAAAGATGTAGTTCGCTGTGCGGTGCTTCCCCGACCAACATTCTGTGGATCATACATCACGGCAGCGGGCTTCAGGCCGAAGGTGAGGTGGCCTACCGCAGGGGTGCTGGTAGCGCATAACAGTATCGCCGTTGCGCATAGCACCCGCAGCCATCCGGCCTTTGGTTGAATTGAGTTCAGCATCCTGCCACCACAATAAGCGCTGCTTAAGCGCGACCCTCGATACCTGCTATTATAGTTCGTAGATGCCTCCTCTGCCACTCAAACGCCGAAGGCTCGAAATCAAAGCGTCTTGTCGAGATGAAAACAGAATGCTACTAATTCCTCCATGGGGGAAAGGCGGTACCCCTGAATACTAAGAATGACGCGGCGCACGCGCAGGCGCGCGAAGCGTGGACGGGGCCCGGGCGGAGTGAGCAATAGCGTATTGATATGGCACGACTGATCATCCTTATTGGAATACTGCTGATTATCGTTGGAATAGTCCTGCAGTTTGCGCCCGGACTACTCACTTGGTTCGGTCGCTTACCAGGGGATATTCGCTATGAATCGGGCAACACGCGGGTTTACATTCCCATCACCAGTATGCTCCTTCTGAGTGTGGGTCTGACCATCGCGATTACTGTGCTGCGACGCTTGTTTTGAACAATTGCTTCCCTGTTGAGAAGAAGCTAGATCGCGCGAGCACGGATTCGGTTCAGCGCGTTTTCCTACCGCGCGGCCTACCGTCTGCCGCAGCAGCCGCTTCGCCGGCGGGTGGTGATGATGCGCTCGGCCCTGCCGGGCGCTTTGCATGCCACTCGATCAGCTTCACCAGGTAGCGAGACTTGATCTGCTCGGTTGCCAGCGCTCGTTTGACCGGCGGTAGTGTCAGGATCGCGCCCAGAATGGCGGCCATGGCACGATGGCTTGCCAGAAGCTGGTTGTCGAAGATAAGGTTCTGCAGCTTTCCGCGCTCAATTGCCATCACGACCGCTCGATGAATATTGTCGACCGGGGTGAAGACGCGTTTCTCACGCGGGACTAGCGTTAGGCTTGCCTGGTCACACACGCGAACACATACCCCGCAGCCGAGGCAGCTGTCTTTCAGCAGCCGAGCCACCTTGCGTTTCGGCCGCTTAGGATCGTTGGCGGTGACCAGGGCCATGGCCTCAACGGGACACACGCCGACGCACTTTGCGCACCCCGTGCAGCTCTCTTCGCTGACCTTTGGCAGGAAGTTCGTGGTGTGCACAGGCTGGAGAATACCGTACTTGCGAGCGGCAATCATGGCCTCGCAACAGCACCCGCAGCAGTTGCAGATGAAGTTCACGCCCCGCTGTACATTTTCACCGAACTGAACGAGATTGTGCTCGTAGGCTTTGTCGAGCAGGTCCAGACACTCCGAGGCGCCGATGGCGCGTGCGTACCCGTGTTTGGTCAGCGACTCGGCGCTGCTGTTGAAAGTCATGCAGATATCCATGGGAGCGTCGCAATTTCTGCCCATGTGTTCCATCTTGTGGCGGCAGTAGCAGATGCCGACACCTATGTGAGTTGCGGTCTTGACTACTTCGCGAGCGCGTTCATAGTCCAGCACCAAGAGAGCATTGTCCTCCGAGAGCGCCGCTTCGTTCACGTAGACGCGCCCGAGCTGAGTGTCGCCGTCCACAAAGAGCTTGCGGATGAACTCTTCCTCTTGGTTCAAATACTGGTAATACAACTGCGCGAGCACCTTTTGGTTCACATCACCCCGCAAGCGCATCATCGAAAACTCGAAGAAGCCCGCCATCGGCGGCGGAAGCGTGTAGACACTCTCGCCGTTTCTTTCGACGTCTACCAGCATCGCTCGGCCTGCGAGCTCTTCCAGGGTTTTTCGCGACTCGGTCTCCGACAGGTTCCAGCGCTTGGCCGCCTCTGTTGCGGTGAACGGCTTGATCGGCAACAAGGCAATCAGCCCCGCCTCGTGTTCGCTCACGAGGAGTTTTAGGATCTTATAGAGGGTGTCGGAGGGCGGCGCTCCCTGCGGGAATCGATTGAGGCGGTCTACAAGGCTTTCGTATGCTGATCTCTTCAGAGTTCTGTGGGCCATAGTTCCTCCTGATTGCACAACGTCGAGGGCCTTGATTCTATTACAGATTTGCGAATCCGGCGAGCATCCCGGTCGCGGTATGGGTGAGAAACACCTCCCGGGGATCCTGCTCATTTACTGTCGTGGTCACAATCTGTCGGAGGGTAAGCGCTTGTCCGAAAACGCCGGAAACCAGTAAGCTGCACTGCGGGAGGTATATTGATGGCTGACGGCAGGCGGGTAGGCGCGGCTGTGGTCCTCGGGCTTGCGGCGCTCGCCGTGTTGGTCTTACTCGCTGCGTATTTCCCGGACTCGACTCCG
>PWQX01000144.1 GCA_003556605.1 Spirochaetaceae bacterium | reverse complement strand
GAGGTGCAACGCGCACTGCAGCCGCTGATGGCAGGAAGCCTGGATCGGCGCAAGGTCGCCGCAGCGTATCGCAGCGCGCGGCGCTGGTTTTCAAAGCGGCGCGCCAAACTGCGGCGCACTTACACTGCGTTCGGACCGGCGGAAATAGACGAGGTGCGCGTGGCGTTGCTCGGCCGTCCCTATACAGTGCTGAATTGCGGGTTGAATAAGCACATTCCGGAGTTGCTCGGCGCCCATGGGATCAAGACCGTGTTTGAGGATATGCTTCCGGTTCGCCGCGGCGCCGAACGCAGCATCGCCGGGGTGCTCGACGCGGTGCACTGGCACTACGCCACTGAAGTTCTGACGGCCGCCGCCATCGCCGCCGAGACCGAGGGCCTCTACCCGGTGTTCGTAACATCGTTCAAGTGTTCGCCGGACTCGTTCGTGATTGAGTATTTCAAACGCATTATGGAGCGTGCCGGCAAGCCGTACGTGGTGCTGCAGCTCGATGAGCATTCCTCAAGCGTGGGATATGAGACTCGCATAGAGGCAGCCGTACGCGCGTTCCGAAACCATCGTGCCGAGTCACGACGCCGCCCTGAGCTCGCGTCTTCCAGGCTGCGGTCGCTCAGGGGTTTGGCGTCGGAGTTCAGCGAGCAGCTGGAACTGCGTGCATTGCTCGAAAAGCAGGAGAAAAGGGAAACCGGCGCGCCGGTGAATCCGAAACTGGTACGGCGCCTGAAGGACAACACCGTGCTGTTTCCTAGCTGGGACCCGGTGACGTGTTCATTGCTGGTGGCAAATCTGCGACGCGGAGGCTACGATGCACGCCTGCTGGCCGAGGACGAGCACACGATTCGTGCGGCGATGCGACACAACACGGGGCAATGTCTTCCGGTGAACATCATCGCTGAAGAGTATATGCGCTACATCCGCGACAACGATCTCGATCCCGCGCGTACGGTGCTGTGGATGGCGCGCGCCGGGGTCGGCTGCAACATCCGGATGTTCCCGTACTTCATCAAGAGCATCCTCGAGCGGTGCGGCAACGGGATAGAACACGCGGGGGTCTACGCTGGCGACCTCTCGCATTTCGAGCTCTCCCCGGCACTTTCAATCAGCGCCTATTTCGCGTATCTGGCCGGCGGATTCGTGCGCCGGGCGGCATGCGGCGTTCGCCCCTACGAGCTCAACCCGGGCTCCACCGATCGCACTGCTGCTGCTGCGCTCGCAACACTCGAGCGCGCCTTCAGTGGCGATGACAGTATCGAAGCCGCGCTTCACTTTGTTGCCGACCGTTTCGCCGCCATTCCCGTGAGCGCACCCCGAGACCGGAAACCAAAGGTGGCGATTATCGGGGACCTTTACCTTCGTGATAACGAGGTCATGAATCAAGACCTCATCGGGGCGATAGAGGATGGCGGTGGTGAGGTGGTCACCACCCCGTATAACGAGTACGTCAAGATCGTATCACACGCGTACTTTGAGAGGATGCGCAGAGAAGGACGCTATAGCGAGTATCTGGGCTACAGCGCTCTGTTCGGCGCGATGGAGGCGATTGAACGGCGCGTCCTCGGCGAGCGCTTCAGCACCCACCGGCCGTTTGCCGAGCAGCAGCAGATCAAAGAGACGCTGCAGCGCTTTGGAGTCCGGATTGAACACAGCGGCGAGACCCACGACAACCTGCTCAAAGTTGTTCATCTCATTCACGAACATCCCGACCTGTCGCTGATTGTGCACGCCGGCCCTTCATTCTGTTGCCCGAGTTTGATCACCGAGGCGCTCACCGAGCGCATCCGGGAGGTCACCGGTGTGCCGGTGGTGAGCCTCACCTATGATGGGACCGGAACGTATCAGAACGATAAAATCCAACCGTACCTGAGTTTCGCACGCTGAGTTTCCCGGCGCCCTCAGGCGCCGCCGGCGGCGCGGGTCGCCGGGCTCAGCGCCCGTATGCCCGTATTCGGCGCCTTGCCAACCGCGCGTCCTTGCGGTAGGTTCAAAAGAGTATGCCCGACGATGCTCCTCCTGCGCCCGAACCGCCCCAGCTCGGCAGCCCCGCCGGCTCGCTTTCATCCAAAGCCGCGGATGAGGCGCGTGCGGGAGTGTCCTTTGCGCTTGCGGCCTTCGTGTTGTGGGGCTTGTTGCCGCTGTACTGGAACCTGCTCAGCGGACTCTCGGCGTTTGAGGTGCTGCAACATCGGGTCTTGTGGTCGTTCGTGCTGGCTTCGATCCTTGTCCGAATCGGCGGAACCCCGATGCGGGCGCCCCACGGCAAGCGGCGCTACATTGTGATTGCTGCGCTGCTGTTGGGGCTGAACTGGTTCATCTACGTTTTTGCGATTAGTATCGGGCGCGTGGTCGATGCCAGCCTCGGCTATTACATCAATCCGCTGGTCAGCGTATTGCTGGGAATGGTGTTCTTTCGCGAGCGCCTCTCAGGTTTGCAGTGGGCTGCATTGGGGTTGGCAACGGCGGGAGTACTGTATCTCGCCATCGAGTACGGGGCAGTACCGTGGGTGAGCCTGATCCTGGCATTCAGCTTCGGGTTCTACGGCGTGATCAAGAAGTCGTTACCCGGGCTGCCGGCGACGCACGGGATGGCGCTCGAGCTGCGTTATCTGTGGCCGCCGGCAGCGGCGTTCGTGCTGTATGGTCAGGTGAGCGGTGGGGCCGCCTTTCTGCACTCCTCGCCTGTGACTACGCTCTTACTTGCCGTCACCGGTGTTGCGACCTTGACACCCTTGTTACTCTTCGCCGGCGCGGCGAAACGGATTTCACTTGCCAAGGTCGGCTTTCTGCAATACATTGCGCCGACGCTCATGCTGATTATTGGTGTTGTGGTCCTCGGTGAGCCGTTTAGCGCGAAACGGTTGCCTTGGTTCGTGGCGGTCTGGATTGCGTTGGCAATGTACTCCTACTCACAGTTTCCATCGGTTGGAGCTCGGTGGGCTACCGACTGTGGTGCCGCGCCCGCCTCGAGATCCGTAAAGTAATCAGCACCCTGTAGAGAGAAGCGGAAGAGCTTTTGACGCGGCAAGTGCCTAATCCGGATGCGTGCCTACCTCGGCGTGAAGCCGGGCTCAGGGCGCCGCGCAACCCCCAATCATCTACAAGGTTCCGCATACTTTCCGAGGAGCCGAGATTTTCGGTATGCTGGTCGCTGAGTCATGCCGACGGTGTTTGTCCGCGTGTTCCAAGAGCTCAACGATCACTTAGCGCCAAACCGCCGGGGGCGGCGTCTGGAGGTGAATGCCGCGCCCGGCGAGACGGTTAAGGCGATTGTCGAAAACCTCGGTGTTCCGCACACCGAGATCGACCTCATCACTGCGAATGGTGAGTCGGTACCCTTCGCACACAGACCGGCCGACGCCGCCGAGATTAACGTGTACCCGGTGTTCGAGCGCTTCGATATCGCCGGACTGACCCGCTTACGCGATCGGCCGCTGCGAGACCCGCGCTTTGAGCTTGATGTCCACCTCGGTAAGCTCGCGCGCCTGCTGCGGATGTGCGGCTTCGATGCCGAGTACCGCCCCCCGTTCGACGACCCCGCTCTGATCGATCGTGCCCTTGCCGATCATCGCATCCTCTTGAGCCGTGATCGCGAGCTGCTGAAGCACAAGCGCCTCACCCACGGCTACTGGCTGCGCTCGCTTGACCCGTGGCGACAGCTGCACGAGGTTCTGGATCGGCTCGATCTGCGTGCACGGATTCACCCGTTCTCGCGCTGTATGAGCTGTAACGGGCCGCTTGAAGCGGTGTCCAAATCCGAGATCGCAGCGCGTCTGTTGCCGCGTACCGCGCGCTACCACCATGAGTTCAAACGGTGTACGCGCTGTGATAAACTTTACTGGAAAGGAAGTCATTACGAGCGGATGCTCGCACGCTTGCCTGCCTCAAAGCCCGCCGGGCGGAACGACGATTGGTACCCCGACCGGCATCCGAATGAAAATCCGGACTCCAATCCGGCGCCGGATCCGGATGCGCACTCAGCGGCTGACGAGTGAGGTGCGCAGAGGTGCTCGTGCGGTGCATGCGATCCATGCAATGGGTGTGAAAAAGGTGGAGTGAAATGCGACGAATCGGCGCCCATGTCTCGGCGGCCGGCGGCCCGCATAAGGCGGTGGAGCGTGCGGCTGCGATTGGATGTAACTGTGTGCAGGTGTTTTCCGGCAGCCCGCGCTCCTGGCAGCGCAAATCGCTCGAGGAGCTCGACACCGAGAAGCTTCGGGCGGCGCGCTCGCGCCACGCGGTTGAACCGGTGTTCACGCATGCGTTGTACCTCGTCAATCTCGCTGCCGAGGACGATGCGGTGCTTGAAAAATCCATGAAAGCCATCGCCTACGATTTGGCGTTTGACGCCGAAATCGCCGGCGCCGGGGTGGTGGTGCATTTGGGCAGCCACCAGGGCCGCGGGTGGGACGCGGTTCAGAGACAGGTGCTTGAACGGGTGGGCGAGCTCGTTGAGCACAGCCCACCGGAGGCGACCTTCCTGATCGAGAACTCGGCCGGGCAGAAAGGCAAGCTTTCCACCGACCTGGCGGAGATACGCTGGATGTTGGAGCAACTCGCCTCGCCGCAGGTTGGTTGGTGCTTTGATACCTGTCATGCATTTGCCGGCGGCTACGCGCTCGGCAACCCGGGCGCCCGTAGCCCCCGCAAAGGAGCCGGTTGCGGCGGGCGTTCCGGGGGGTACGCCGGCAGCGAGCGCAGCTATGCGGTCGCTGAGATCGAGCGTTTGAAGCTCTGGGACGAGTTGCGCTGCGTGCACGTCAACGACAGCCGCGACCCGTTCGCGAGTGGACGCGACCGCCACGCGAATATCAACGATGGGGAGATTCCGCGTGATGAGCTCGAGTATTTCTTGAGTCGCTCGGAAATCCACGCGCTGCCGCTAATTCTGGAGGTTCCGGGTATCGAGAACGACGGGCCCGATGCCGAGAACGTGCAGCGTTTGCTCGCCCTGGTGGGAGAAGAGTCATGAGCGTGCGTGTTGAGTTCGGCATCGACGGGATGGACTGCGGCGACTGCGTGCGTCATGTGCAGGCTGCGATCGCTGCCGTACCCGGGGTGATTGACGTTGAGGTACTGCTTGGCGCCGAGAAGGCGATCGTGAAGGCCGGTGCCGAGCTCGACCGCGAAGCGGTGAAGCACGCGGTCGACAAGGCGGGTTACCGCGTGCGCGCAGCAGGCGGCGCGCGCAGAGCTACGGCCGGCAGCGCAGCAGGCGCCGGCGGGACTGCAAGCGGCGCAGCGCGGGACGCGAGCGCCGGCGGTGCGGCAGCCGTGACCCGCCGGGTGCTCACCGTGGTCGCGCTCGTATTCGGTGCGGTGCTTTTCGTGGTGGTGGTCGGTGAGTGGCTCGGCGTGATCGACCGCGTCACCGACGGCATGCCGTGGCAGCTGGGACTGGCGCTTGTGATCGCCGGCGGCTACCCGGTGTTTCGCAACGTGGTGCGCGCGGCGCTCGCGCGGCGCGTGATCTCGCACACCCTCATGACCGTGGGGGTGCTTGCCGCAGTCGCGGTGGGGGAGTGGGCGACCGCGTTCGTAGTGGTGTTCTTCATGCGCGTCGGCGAGTACGCCGAGAGCTTCACGGCCGAAAAGAGCCGCCGCGCGGTGAGGGAGCTCGCCGCGCTCGCGCCGTCGCAAGCCCGCGTGCTGCGCGGCGGCGAGGAGCGCGAGCTTCCCATCGAGGAAGTTGTGGCCGGTGACATCGTAGTAGTGCGACCCGGCGAGATGATCCCGGTGGACGGGGTGGTGAGCGCGGGCAGCGCCACGGTAAACCAGGCGGCGATCACCGGGGAGTCGATGCCTGTTGAGCGCTCAGCCGGCGGGAAAGTGTATGCGGCGAGCTACGCGACGCTCGGCAGCTTACGCGTAGCGGTGCAGCAGGTCGGCGAGCACACGGTGTTCGGTAACGTAGTGCGCCTGGTGCAGGAAGCCGAGGCGAAACGGGGGCGCGTTGCGCGCCTTGCCGACCGGTTTTCGGCTTACTACCTGCCGGTGGTACTTGCGATCGCGGTAGCCACGGTGGCGCTGCGCGGTGACGTGTTGGCGGCCGCGGCGGTCTTGGTGGTCGCCTGCTCGTGCTCGTTTGCGCTTGCCACACCCATCGCGATTCTCGCCTCAATCGGAGCTTCGGCAAGGCGCGGCATCCTGATAAAAGGCGGCAGTTACTTAGAGACGCTCGCCGCGGTCAACGTGATACTGCTCGACAAGACCGGCACGCTTACGCTCGGCGAGCCGCGGGTGCAGGAGGTGGTCGGCTTCAACGGCTTCGATACCGACGCCGTGGTGCAGGCCGCAGCCGGCGCCGAGCGCTACTCCGAGCACCCGCTTGCCGAGGCGCTGCGGAGCTACGGCGCCGCGCGCGACATCACGGCTGGGGAGCCCGAGGAGTTCGCGGCGCTTCCGGGCCGCGGAGTGCGTGCGGTGCTCAATGGGGTGGAGGTAGTTGTCGGGAATCGTGCGGCGGTCGCGGGCGGCAGCGCGCCGGCTTCAACCGGCGCCGCCGGCGAGCGGCTGCAGGCGCTCGAAGATGCCGGCCGAACGGTAGTCCTCGTCGCACGCGGCGGTAAACTCATGGGTGCTGTGGGGTTTGCCGACAGCGTTCGCCCGGAGGTGCCGCAGGCGCTTTGCGAGCTTCGCGAGCTGGGGCTCACCGAGATCGAGCTTCTGACCGGAGACAACGCAGCGGTCGCCGGGCAGCTCGCTGAAAGCTTGGGCTTGCGCTATCGCGCCGAGCTCTTGCCGGAAGACAAGATCGAGGCGGTGCGAGCCTACCAGGCCGAGGGTAAACGCGTATTGATGGTTGGTGACGGCGTGAACGACGCCCCCGCGCTCGCTCAAGCTGATGTGGGGCTCGCCATGGGCGGCGCCGGGAGCGAGATCGCCGTCCAGGCCGGGCACATGGTCCTGTTGCGCGACGACTGGCTGATGGTGCCGGAGGCGGTACGGATTGCCAGGCGTACGATGCGGGTGATCCTGGGCAACCTCGGCTTCACCACGCTGTACAACATTGCCGGGCTCTCGCTCGCCGCGCTCGGGTTTCTGCCCCCGATCTTCGCTGCTGCGCTGCAGTCGCTTCCGGACCTCGGTATTCTCGCGAACTCCTCACGGCTGCTTCAAAACAAGACGAAGTCAACCGCTCCGCCCGATACCCGCGGGTGAAACCAGTCGGTTTCACCGCCGCCCAGCTGTACCCGCAGCGTCATGTTCTCCACTATGTAGTCGTACAGCTCGATCACCGTGATGCGTCCGTCGCCGTTGCGATCTCCGTTGCGCGCACCGTCCAACAGCGCTGCGGTGAACAGTCCGTTCTCAGCAACGCCGGCGGCATCCGCGTCCTTCGGCTCCCAGGCGTACTCCGCGGCCCCGGTGGCCGCTAACACCACCGCGGTCGACGGCTTGATGCCCGACTGCGAGGGCGACTGCAAGTACACCCCCACCGCGTCCGACATGTTACCCGCCCAGCCGAAAAAGCCACCTTGGTAGTCATCGGGCACCAAATCGACGGTCCTGCCGCTTCCTACGAAGCCGCCGGCGTGACACGCGTCGATGATCACCACCTTGCGGCGCGCCGGAATCCTGCGCAGCTTGCGGTCGAGCCAACTGGGGCTTATTGCTTTATCCAAGTGGATTTCCACACCGCTGGAGCCGTTGCTAATTGCATCTGCAGGCAGAATATATTCGGTACGGTCGCCGTCGATCTCAAGGTCCGGAAAGTGCTCCTGGTTCAGCTGGTCGATCCGTAACCCGTGACCCGAGAAGTAAAACACGAAGAGATCATCGCGCTTCACCGTCTCGGATGCGGCGTCAAGCAGGTCGTTGAGTCTCTCTCGGATGGCTTCCTCGTTGACACTCAAATCTACGCTGTCGTATCCCGAGCGCTCAAAAAGCGCCGCCATGGCTTCGGCGTCGCGATCAGAATATTGCAGATTGGGCTGCTCGCCGGGGTCCAATCCGCCGACGTATTCCGAAATCCCGAACACCACCGCGTGCTTGGGCGGGTCGGGGTCAAGGTGCCAGGTGCAGGCGCCGGTTGTGAGGACGGCGGTGAGCACCAGTGAGAGAGTAGCTGCGGTGAGTGTGCGCAACGTGAGCTTCACGCAGCTAATATAGCGCACCGGCATTCTTTTGGCAGCTGGTAAAGAGTAGATATACCGGAGCACCCCTGCTCGCTGTAGTAACTGCCGAACGATGACTGCAGCGCTATTGTCCGATAGGAGCTGTTGACGATTTCGCTGTACCGTGTACATTTACTAGTGCAGAGTACGGTGATGGCCTATGAAAAAGCGTACGCACTATGAGGTACTCGGCGTCCCGCGTGACGCCGAGCCGCAGCAAATCAAGAGCGCCTATCGCGAGATCGCGAAGGAGCACCATCCGGATGCCGGACGCAGCAGCGACACTAAACGTTTCCATGAGGCACAGCACGCGTATGAGGTGCTTAGCGACCGGTTGAGCCGTGAACAGTACGATTGCGAGCTTGCCGGGCGTGACGCCGAACGAAACGCTACGGCACCGCGGCCGGACGGGACATTCTTCACCGATCTGGATGCGGGCGGATTCGGCGCGCGCCGCCGGGGGAGAACAGCGAACACAGATTTCGACCCCTTGTTCGACTCAATACTCGAGGAGTTATTCGGGCTCGGCGGCTCTTTGTTTTCCGAGCAGTTCTTCCGGGAGTTCGCTGAAGACGATCCGTTCGGTGATGCGCATGGTACGCGCGTACGATTCGCCCGCGGAGAGCGGCCTGAGAAGCACAGCGCGGGCGGCTCCGATTCACCGCTCAGGCTGCGAATCACCCTTACGCCCCCCGAGGTGCGCAGGGGTGTAGACGCAGAAGTGGAGATTCCGGTTCGCATAGGCTGCCCGCGCTGTCAAGCGCTCGGTGCAGCGGTTGGGCGGTTCTGTCCAATCTGCGGCGGCAGTGGGGTGGTTGAGCGTAGCGAGCCGTATACGCTGGAGGTCCCCGCCGGCACTCCACACGGTTCCCGGCGCAGTTTCCGGCTCGAGGAGGACGGCCTGCAGACCGAGGTCATAGTGACGGTTCTGCACGAGAGCCGCATGCGATGAAGCGACGTACCGTTGTCCTGTTGTTTGGAGCAGTGGCGCTTACCGTTATCGCCGCGCTGTTCTTGATGCTGCTCTTGCAGCCACGCCCCGACCCTGATCCTGAGCTCCGGGAAGACGAGGCGGAGGCGCCCGCCGAGCTAACGGTTGAACTGTATTTCGCTAACGTCGAGCGCGATCCCGAGGCGGTCTGTGACCGCGTGTTCGCGGTTGAACGCATGGTGCCGGTCGGCATGCCGCGTGTGGAGGCGGCGTTGCGGGAACTCGTGGCGGGCCCGGAGCCGGAGGAACGCGAACGCGGGTATTCATCGTTTTTCTCCATGGCTACCGCCTCCCGCGTTCGTTCGGTGCATACCGAAGGATCTACCGTTTACCTCGACCTCAGGGACAGTCGGCAGGAGCTCACGGGCGCAAACTCGAGCTGCGGCTCGGCGAGCCTGCTTGCTCAGCTTGAACAGACTGCCTACGCCAACGGCGGGTATGAGCGCGTAATTGTCGCTTTTGATGGCGAACCGGAACGGTTCTATGAATGGCTGC
>PWQX01000268.1 GCA_003556605.1 Spirochaetaceae bacterium | reverse complement strand
TATCAGGTCTATGAGCGTGGTCTAGCCGCAGCCGGTGGGGCCCACAAACCCAACGGTGGTGTTTTTCTTGATCGTGAAGTTAAGGTTCTCGATCACCGGCTGCTCGGTCTCGGGATACCGGTACCGTATGTCCTGCAGCCTAATCTCGCGCTCAAACGGCAGCGGCTCAAGCTGAGTTGCGCGCTTGTCCGGCAGCGGGCGCGTAGGAGCCTGCATATGCTCAAACACCATCTCGACCACCGGCTGATGCGAACGGATCTTAGCCACGTCCTTGAACAGGGTTTTGGTGACCGGCAGCAGCCTGCTTGACGCTACCGCGTACACGCCGATGATCGGAATCCAGGCCGTAAAGTTGTCGCTAAACACCATCAGCAAGGTAATGCCGAGCACAATACCGCCATTAATGAAGGTTCGCATGAGATAGCGTGGAATCTTGCCGAACACCGCCACCTTGAACGCAATCTTCTTGCTCTTGAGCGTGGGTTTCGCGTAGCGCTCCACAAACTGCCGTTCCTTGCCGAGCAGCTTAACGTCCTTTACGCCGGACATCGATTCAAAGCCGGTTTGAAAGCGCACCGTCCGCAGGGCCAGTTGCTTGCGTCCCCATTTGTACAGCAGGCGGCGAAGCAAGCCGTAGATCCCGCCGTAGATCACCGCGAAGCCCCCGGCAACCACGGCAGCCACCTGCGGCTGCACCACAACAAGCAGCACGACGATGCCGACCGCTTGAAGAGCCTTTGTGGTAAAATCCAGCACCGGAAAGATGAAGTTCGTAATGAGCTTGTTAATCTCACTCAGGAAGTTTTTGGAGAGGTCGGCGCTGTTTTTGTCGAGAAAGAACACGTACGGTTGCGAGAGGTACTTGGCCAACAACCTGGTGGACAGCGAGTACGTCCGCATCAAGACCCAGCGTTGCTTCACCACCTTGAACAGGAACTTGGAGAGGTTGTCGAAGATAATGAACGCCGCTACGCCGAGCCCCAATACCAGCAGAAAGCTGCGGTGTGTTTCAAACCCGAAGGTAGTGTAGGCCCAGTTTAGGTAGCGGTTGGTTTCAATGACCTGCGGGTTGGAAGCCACCGCCAGGAACGGCATCACGGTGCTGATGCTGATCATCTGTATCACGGCGTAGCTCACCATCATGAAGATGACCGCCAGCAAGGTCATGCGCTCGCGAGGCAGCAAAATGTACCATGTCTGGTACAGCGCACTCGGTAGGGTGTGTTTTCCTTCGTTTTTATTCTTGGTCTTCTTGTTTTTCATGAGCGTCGATGCCATTCAGGCTCCTATAAAAAGTCAACCGTGAGCTTGAACTCAAGCTCTTGTTGCTTATGCGGCCTCCGATGCGGCCGCCTGCATCTCCGTCGCCTTACGTCGAAATACGAGGCGTGCTTCCCTCGCGCGAGTCCGTACAGATCGACCATGGTCGTCATCCAATCCCTCTCCGCCACGTTCTACAACAACGACGTCATCGGTATCGCGTACGGATGCAATCCAAGCTCCGGTTCGTCAAGAATCAAGACCGCCGGAAGCGCGTCCTGCGGCTGCAAGAGCAGGGTCACCAGCGCGATGAAGCGAAGCATCCCGTCAGACGCTTGCCCTGCATCGTAGATCGTGTCGCTTATTCGATACAGACAGGCGGCGAGGTTCGCAGCGTCCTCCTTGAGCAGCCGGTTATCCTCAACAGGATGTTTACCCCGGATCCTCGCCGTAAGGGACGTGTTGTGAAATTGATACACCACAACGCGTTTCAACAGCCCACGAATGAAACCGGCAGTCCGGTCGCCCGCCTCATCGCGCTGTATAATCTGCGGCTCCCGGTGGCCGGCCCTCGCCGAGAGGGTAGCGGAAGACGTGGAGGGCCGCCGCGGCAAGAGGGAGTGAGCCGGAATACTCCGGCCCGCTCGGCACACCCGAGTGCCTGGGGTGTCACAGCTTACGAATGAGTTCGTCTTTTTCGATGTTCAGCACAGCGGCTAGTTCGGATAGAATTGCCGATAGTGTGCCCACCTTGATCGCTTCGTGATTGGGCACGGTGATGGAATGATCGTGAGTCTCGGAATGCAATCGTAGGTGACTGCCACGTTGCCTGACCACGGCATAGCCATAGGGCTCAAGAAGGGCCGCAACTTGCTTCGCACCGCAGTCTCTGGGGAGTTTAGGCATAAGTAAGGATCTCGTCCTGCACCCGGTGCAGGCGGATAATCCGTGGGATGTCCTGCTCGTTGTCGTAATGACACTCCAGAGCATCGATAACGGCTTTCTTGAGCTCCGGCATGGAATCTGCTTCGGTGAAAATGCTCACGCCCAGCGCGCGAGCTGTAAGCCCTCCGTCAGGGTCGTCTTCAACAATAAAGATTATTTCTTCAGGTCGTCCCATACGCATAGTATATGCCCAATATCCAGCATATTCTACTCAGATTGCTACCCCGTGCGAGTATGCCCTCGTACCCGTCTAGCCGCCGCGGCGAGCGGCAGTGAGCCGGAACACGGCGGCCCGGGCGGGCATGGAGTGTGGGATGTGACTTCCTAGGGTGCGCGGCTCTTTCCGTCCGGTTGCCCGTTCTCAGGCAGATTCTTCATTCGGTATTGCGCCGAACTCTCATCCGATCCCGGGTAGCGGTAATCAATGCGCTTTATCGCTATCAGCGGCTTCGAGAAAGGGATAATCTCTCAGGAGCTCTTCGATTGTAGCTCGGTCGGCAAGCATGGCCAATACATGCTCAACTGCAACTCGCGTATCGCGGATGGTTGGCTTCCCCGCGTAGGTTCCGTGGTCGGTTCGAATACGGGCTGTCAACTGTTCTGCATCCCTGCTCCAATAATACCGCTTAAACGTTGTCCTGTTCAGCCCGCACAGGGTAGCGCAAGACGTGGAGGGCCGCCGGCCGTTGTTAACTCCGCGCCCGGCCGGCCGGGCCGACTGTGCGGGCCGTGCGCTCCGAACGCACCAGAAACCACGGGTTTACGAGCTCGGGCTTGTTGTAGACCAACGGCTCGGCCGCGGGCCAGGCCAGCACCTCGGCGCCGGCGGCGCTACACACCGCGTGCCCGGCTCCGGTGTCCCACTCCATGGTGGGGGCAAACCGCGGGTACGCGTCGGCGGCACCCTCGGCCACCAGGCACATCTTGAGCGCGCTGCCGGCCGAGACAAGCTCAAGGTCGGGATGGTCGGCCCGCAGCTCCTCCACAAACGCTTCGGTCGCGGGGCTCATGTGCGAACGGCTTGCGACCACGGTGAACGGGCGCGCGGCGGAGGCGGAGCCGGGGGCGGGGGCGGGGCCCGCTTCGGGCGCCGGCAGCCGGCGTGCAGAGGCCAGCAGCGCGTCCCAGCTCTGCGGCAGCGCCGCGCCGGGGGCAAGGTTGTCAAACCGGTAGGCGCCCTCGCCCACCACGCCAAGGTACAGTCGCGAGAGCACCGGCGCATACACCACACCCACCAGCGGCTCGCCCGCTCCGTCGAGAGCGTTTACGTAGGCAATGTTCACCGTAAACTCGCCGTTGCGCTTCACGAACTCCTTGGTACCGTCGAGCGGATCCACCAGCCAGTAGCGATCCCACAGCTCGCGGCGGTCAAAGGGGATCTCGGCCGCCTCTTCGCCGAGAAACGGAATATCGGGATCGTGCTGTTCCAGGACGGCGTGAATCCGGCGCTGCGCGCGCGTATCGGCCTCAGTCAGCGGGGTGTGGTCCGCCTTTGTTTTCACCTCGAACTCGCCGCTGTAGACGGTGAGGATCTCGGCACCCGCCTCCACCGCCGCGCGCAAGGCCGCGAGGGCATGGTCGGTAAGGGCGTAGTCGGTTGTATTGCTCATGGTCACTCCTCGGCGCCCGCGGCGCAACCCATGTAGGCCGGTGCGCGGTTAGGTAGGCAAACAGCACCTCGGGCAACTGCTCTTCCAGCTGTTGGGCAAGAGCATCGAAATCGACCGGGTAACGATTTTCCTGTGTATCCAGGTATCGCTTCGACAATCCCATAAACGCTCCATAGCATATGCCGGCCTTAAATCAGCGCCGGCCGGCTGCGTTTCGAATCAGATCGATCAGCCGCTCCACCGCCTCGTCGATCGAGAGCCCGTCGGTGTCGATGACGAGCTCGGGGCGTTCGGGCTCTTCGTAGGGATCGTCGATGCCGGTGAAGCCGTGGATCTCGCCGGCCCGTGCGCGCTTGTAGAGACCCTTAGGATCGCGCCGCTCGGCCTCGGCGAGGGTCGCCTTGATGTACACCTCCAGGAAGCCGGGGGGTTGGGAGCCGCTCGCGGGTGAGGCGTGTGAGCCGGCGCCCGGGTCGGCGCCGGGCGCTTCGGTGCCGGCCGGCAGCCGCCCGGGGGCGCCCGCCGCGTCGGGGGCGTTGGGAACGGCAGGCCCGCCGCCGCTCTGAGCGGAGGGGAACAGCGCGCGCACGTGCCCGCGCTCGGCGCGGTAGGGCGAGATGAAGGTACAGAGCACCACGGCGCCGAGGTCGTACATCAGGCGCGCGACGTAGCCCACGCGGCGGATGTTCTCGCGGCGGTCTTCGCGGTTGAAGCCGAGGTCGGCGTTGAGCCCGTGGCGCACGTTGTCGCCGTCGAGCCTGGTGATGTGGTAACCCTCGTCGAACAGCTGCTTCTCCGCCTGCTTCGCGATGGTGCTCTTGCCGGCGCCGGAGAGGCCGGTGAGCCAGACACACAACGGGCGGTGGCCCTGGCGGCGGACGCGATCCTGCAGGCCAACGAGGCCCGGGTCCCAGGTGATCTCGGTGGGCTTGGGCGCCTTGAGGCGCTTGCTGCGCTCTTCGCGCTTGAGCTCCTCGATGGTGCTGCGCGAGGAGTAGCGGATCATTCCGGCCGCGACGGTGCGGTAGTCGTTGGGGTCTATCAGCACAAAGCCGCCGGTGTTGCGGTTGCGCTCGTAGGGGTCAAAGAACAGCTGCTTGGCAGTAGTGACCTTCACGCGGCCGATCTCGTTGAGCCTGAGCGTATTGGCACTCTGATCGCGGTGCAGGGTGTTCACGTCGAGCTGGTACAGTACCTCGTCGACCAGCGCGTGGCTACGGTTGGTGGTCTGCTGCAGGATGTAGTTCGTGTCGGTCGCAAGCGGATGACGCTCGTCCATCCAGCACAGGGTGGCTTCGAACTCGTGCTCCACCTCAGGAATGTTGTGGCGCCGCACGATCATGTCGCCGCGGCTGATGTCGATCTCGTCCTCTAAGGTGATGATCACCGACTGCCCTTCGGCGGCTTCCTCGAGCTCGGCCTTGTAGAAGTTGATGCCCTTGATGCGCGAGCGCTGCATGCTCGGCAGCGCCACCACCTCTTCGCCTACCCTGATGGTACCGGAGACGATCTGGCCGGCGAAGCCGCGAAAGTCCTGGTGCGGGCGCACCACGTACTGTACCGGGAAGCGGAAGTCCACGAGGTTGCGGTCGGCCGAGATGGTAACGGTCTCGAGAAACTGCAGAAGCGGCGCGCCCTCGAACCACGGCATGTTCGCGCTGCGGTTTACCACGTTGTCGCCCATCAGCGCCGAGACCGGGATGAACTCGATGTCGTGCACGCTGAGTTTCTGCGCGAACTCCTGATACTCGGCGACGATCTCGTTGTAGCGCTGCTCGGAGTAATCCACGAGGTCCATCTTGTTGACGCAGACCGCGACGTGTGGGATGCCGAGCAGGCTCGCGATGATGCCGTGGCGGCGGCTCTGGGGCAGAACCCCGTTGCGAGCGTCGATCAGGATGATCGCGAGGTCGGCGGTGGAGGCGCCGGTGACCATGTTGCGGGTGTACTGCTCGTGACCGGGCGTGTCGGCGATGATGAACTTGCGGTGCGCGGTGGAGAAATAGCGATAGGCGACGTCTATGGTAATGCCCTGCTCGCGCTCGGCGCGCAGCCCGTCGGTGAGCAACGCGAGGTTCACGTTTTCCTCGCCGCGCAGCCGGCTCGAGGTCTCAAGCTGCTCCATCTGATCCTGAAAGATTTGCTTGATGTCGAACAGCATGCGCCCGATCAGGGTGCTCTTGCCGTCGTCCACGCTTCCGGCGGTCGTAAAACGCAACAGGTCGCGCTCTTTCACGAGGGTGCCGGCGTGGCCGGCTCCCTCCGTGGAGTGGGTTCCACCGTCGGGTGCGTGCGTTTCGTGGGGTGCGTGGTCTTCCCGGGCTGCGGCTTCGGATTTGGTCTTGTTGGTGCTCATACGGTACTCCGGTAACCTCTCAGGCTTATAACAGCCCACCGCGCGCGGCGAGCGCGGTGAGAACATAGGATATGACAAACGCCATCACCGGCGCAACGATCCAGATCACCGCCATTCGCAGTACCAGCCCGCGCGAAAGAATCCGGCGCGGGCCCTTCTTGAGCATACCGACCGCGATGATCGCGGCGGTGTTCATCTGTACCAGCGAGGTGGGGATGCCTCGAAGACTGGAAGCCAACAACAGCAACGTGGCGGTGACGAACGCAATGAAGGTGGCGGCGGTGGGCCCGAGGCTGACAATGCCGCGACCTGTGCTGCCGAGGACACGGTGTCCGAGAAACGAGCTTCCTATCCCGAACCACGGAGCGATCAGTATCACAACCAGGAAACCGACAATGCCGTCGCCTCCGTAAACCGAAATCCCGAGCTCATTCACCATCAGCGACGCAAGCGGCCCGGCGCTGTTCGCGACGTTGTTCGAGCCGATCGCAAACGCCACGTAACACGAACACGCGATCGTGACCCTCTGCAGAGCCCTCCTCTGCGGCCCGTCGCTTACGTTAAAGCTCTCGGCGAAGCGCTTGTTCTTCATGTTGATCAGGAGCCCACCCACGGTGTAGGTAATCACGAACGCCGCGATCGGGGTGATGAACCAGGTGGGGATCATTTCTAAGAGAAGCGTGCCGCTCTGCAGGCTGCCGAGATACAGCGCGCAACCCACTAGCGCGAATACCGTCGATTGGCTCGTGGACTGCGGCACGCGCAGCAGGTTTGCGAACAGCAGCGACAGCGCCGAGGACAGCAGAACGATAGAGACCACCACCAGGGTCATCTCGGCGGCCGGCAACACCGCGCCGCCCACCGTGCGCACTACTTTGCCGCCGGCGAGCAGGGCGCCGAGCAACACAAACGCGCCGAACACCCCCGGAATAAGCTCTTTGCGGATGAGGTTGCTGCCGTAGGCCACGCTGAACGACGGCGCGGTGCCGCTCGCGCCCATGTTGAAGGCTAAAAACACCGCAATCAACAGCGGAACCAGGAACGCACTGTGGAGTAGCATCGCAGCCTCTTAAAAGTACCCTTGTTTCTTGCGGTCTTCCATTGCGGCTTCGCTGCGACGGTCGTCGGCGCGGCCGCCGCGCTCGGTGACGCGGGTGGCGGCGATCTCGTTTACGATGTCCTCCAGCGTGTGGGCGCGGCTCTCGGTAGCGCCGGTGCAGGTCATGTCGCCGATGGTGCGAAAGCGCACCCAGGTGAACTCGGCCTGTTCGCCGTCTACTAGTTGGTTGTAGGGCCCAAGCGCGAGGATCACCCCGTCGCGCCGAACGATCTCACGCTCGTGAGTAAAGTACAGGCTCGGAAGCGGCACCTGCTCGCGCAGCATGTACTGCCAGACATCGAGCTCGGTCCAGTTACTGATCGGAAACGCCCGGAAGTGCTCTCCAGGGCGCTTCATACCGTTGTACAGGTTCCAGAGCTCGGGACGCTGGTTCTTGGGGTCCCAGTGGCCGAAGCGGTCGCGAAAGCTGAGAAAGCGCTCCTTGGCGCGAGCCTTCTCTTCATCGCGCCGGGCACCTCCCATCGCGCAATCAAACTTGAACTCGTTCACGGCATCCAGCAGCGTAACGGTCTGCTGCGAGTTGCGGCTGGGGTTGACGCCCTCTTCTTCCTTCACGCGTCCCAGTTTGATCGAGTCTTCCACGTAGCGGACGATCAGCTGCGCGCCGATCTCCTGCATCCACCAGTCGCGGTACTCCAAAGTCTCGTCGAAGTTGTGGCCCGTGTCGATGTGCATCAGCGGAAACGGGATCCTGCCGGGCCAGAAGGCCTTCTTGGCGAGGTAGGACATCAGGATAGAGTCCTTGCCCCCGGAAAACAGCATGAGCGGGCGCTCAAACTGCGCCGCGACCTCGCGGATCACGTGGATTGCCTCCGCCTCGAGAATGTCGAGCGTGTTGCGTGGATAAGATTCTGGTGCCATATGCGCTATACCCTATACCATAGTGCGGTCGCGGTCACAACTACTGCCGCCACGATTTAGATTACCAGCTACTCGGCAACGCGAGCCATCTGTTGAAAGCTCTCGTTGGCACGCATGAGCTCGTGGTAATTACCGCGCGCCGTAACGCTTCCACGATCAAGAATGTAGATCTGGTTACATCCCACCAGCGTACTGAGCCGATGGGCAATGAGAATGATAGTCTTGCTGCCGGTCAGTTTCTCGATTGCTTCCATGATCACGCTCTCGGTCACGCCGTCTAACGCGCTGGTAGCTTCGTCCATCACTAATACCTGCGGGTCGTGGTACACCGCCCGAGCGATGCCGAGCCGCTGGCGCTGCCCTCCTGAGAACCGAATGCCGCGATCGCCGATCGGTGTTTCAAAGCCCTGCGACAACTCAGTCTCAATGAACTCGCGTAGGTTCGCAACCTCGGCTGCACGCCGCACCGCACCCATATTGATTTCGCGGTCGGGGATGCCGAATGCAATGTTGCGGGTGACGGTGTCGTCGCTCAAGTAGATGTACTGCGGAACATACCCCAGCACACCTTGCCAGTTACGGAGATTGTCTTCGGTAAGCGGAACATCATCAATCAAAACGCGGCCCGCCTCCGGCCACAGTGCCGGGGTACCGAAAGCGCAGATCCTGCAGTCTGATCTCGCGATCAAACGGCAGCGGTTTAAGCTGCGGCGCCCGTTCGGCAGGCAGGGGCCGCTCGTTAGTTTGCAGGTGGTCAAACATCAGTTCGACCACCGCTTGGTGCGCACGCACGTTGGCGACGTCCTGAAACAGGTTCTGGGTTGTCGGCAGTAGGCGGTTTCCGGCGTACACATACACGCCGAGGATTGGGATCCAAGCAGTGAAGTTGTCACTGAACACCATCAAGAGCGTAATACCAAGAACAATACCGCCGTTGATGAGTGTCTATGAAGGCGTTTACGCACCAGCATGTAGATTCCGCCTACACCACAGCAAAGCCCGCGGCAACGCCGGCCGCGGCCTGCGGCTGCACCGCAACCAGCAAGGCAACAATCCCGATACCTTGAATAGATTTGGTGAGGAAGTCGAGCAGGGGCTTGAGATACCCGCCGATCAGCTGTTTAACCTCACTGAGCACGTTCTTAGAAAGATCGGAACTGTTTTCGTTGAGGAAAAAGACGTAGGGGCGCGCCAGGTATCTCTCCAGCAAGCGTGTTGAAAGCGCGTGCCCGCGCATTTGTGACCAACGCGACTGCACGTACTTGACCGCAAGCTTGTACAGATTGTCGAATATGATGAAACAGGCCACCGCGATGCCGAGAGCCAACAAGAACGATTGATGAGACTCGAATCCCAGCGTGGTATACACCCAGTTGAGGTAGCGGTTGGTTTCAATCACCTCCGGATTGGACGCTACCGCCAGGAACGGCATGATTGAGCTGATACTGACTACCTCCAGCACCGCGAGCGACACAATCATGCCGAGCAACAACACCAGCGTTACGCGCTCACGGGGGAGGAATATTCGCCAGAGTTTGTACAGTC
>PWQX01000027.1 GCA_003556605.1 Spirochaetaceae bacterium | reverse complement strand
TTTGCGACGTCACGGACAATACGCGGTCATTTCCATCGCCGACGACGGTGAGGGTATTCCGGCCGCGAACCAGGGTCTGATTTTCGAACCGTTTTTCAGTTCAAAACCGGTGGGACAAGGCACCGGGCTTGGCTTGTACGTCAGCCACAAACTGATTGAGGAAGCGGGAGGGTCAATCACGGTGTCCAGCGCGCCCAGCGAAGGGACGGTTGTTTGTATCTATCTCCCGTTAGTGCACAGCTTTGAACCCGCTGCGGGTAATTCGTACTTGGAGGGGATCGTTGGACGGAGCCAAACAGCGGTATGAATTGCTTGTTGTTGACGACGAACCCCCAGATTCCGGCCTCATTGACGCGCCGACTGCGCGGCACGTTCCAAACCTATCATATTCCCCGACAGACTATCGAAAGCACACCGCGTGAGCGCTCGCGCGCGTCATCGTATACGCTTCAGCTTCCGGTGTAAGCGAATATGCACGGCAAAGACGGCGTTTTTTTCCTCACCGATGGCTACACCGGCGCAACGGTTGGAGAGACGGCGGTCCAGATCGCACCCTGCCGATCGAGTAGTCGGAATCCTGACGCTTGACCGACAGCCCAGACCGAGCTCCGCTTGAACTTGTGCACGCCCGCAGGCTTGACCGATTGAGCGTTGGCACCGGCGAGAGCTGCAACTGCGGCCGATACCGGTCGGCCGGCGGCGAACGATCGGCATCATCGGTCCGCTTGCCTGCCTCCTATCTGCCGCCGGTAGGTGCGGACGAATCGATCGGTGATCTCGTACAGGTCGCCGGGCAGCCGGGCTTCAACCTCAGCGCGAATCTCCTCCGGGATACCGCCGTAGAAGGCTTCGGCGACACCGCCGGTGATGCACGCGAGCGTGTCGCTGTCGCCGCCGAGCGACACGGCGTTACGGACGGCATCCTCGTAGGATTCGGAGTCGAGGAACGCGATGATCGCCTCCGGTACGGTGTTTTGGCAGGAGATCTCGAACGAATAGCTGGGGCGGATCTCGGCGACCGTGCGATTGAGGTTGTAGCCGAAGCACCGGGTGATCTCGGATCTGATCGCCTCTTTGCCGGCACCGGTACGCGCGAGCAAGACCGCGAGCGCACTTGCCTGCGCCCCCTTTACCCCTTCCGGATGATTGTGCGATACCTCGGCGGTCCTGCGCGCCTGCTCGAGCACTTCGCCGGCCGAAGGAAAGGCAAACCCCACCGGGCTCACCCGCATCGCCGCCCCGTTTCCCCAGCTGTTGTACGGCTGGGGGTCAGGCGAAGCGAGCCAGCCGATGAATGAGCCGCCGTAGCCGGCATTGGGGTAGCGCCTGCCGATCTCGTGCAGCGCGTCGCGGTAGCTGCGCCCGCTGAGAATTGCATCGGCTACCGCGACGGTGAGCACCGAGTCGTCGGTACAACGGCAGCGCGGATGAAAGAGCGGAAAGTCCTTGGTCTTGATCGGGCGGTGCTCGTAAACCGACCCGATAATGTCGCCCGCAATCGCACCAATCATTACCTCTCCTATAGACCCCTACGCTGCCTGCGCCGCTGCTTTGCCCGGCGGGCTCTTGCGCGGTTTACGGCACTGCCGCCGGTGAGCGCTGTGACAGCACAAGCTCGACGCACAATCCCAGGAGTGGCATTTCGCGACGACTGAGGGTACGAAACCCGGCCTGCTCTAGAGCCGACTGCGCGTAGATGGGGCGGCAATCAAAGTACTGCGGGAGCTTCTCGTGGACCCGTTCGTACAGCCTGGTCATCAGCCGCGACCCGCCCTGTCTGGAGAGGGCCGCAACGCAGATGCGTCCACCCGGACGCAGGGTGCGGTAACACTCGCGCAGCACTGCGGGGATCTCCGGCGTGTCGAACAGCTCGAGTACAAAGCTCATGAAGATCTTGTCAAAAACGGCCGATTGATACGGCAGCCGCAGCGCGTCGCCTTGTTGCAGGCAGACCCGCTCGGCCAAACCGGCTGACCCGGCACGCGAGCGGGCGACGGCGACCATGCGCGCGGAAATGTCGACGCCATACACTCTGCCCGCCCGGCCGACCGCGGCGGCCAACGCGGCGACCGCGTGCCCGCTGCCGAAGCCGAGCTCAAGAACAACATCTCCCCGCACCGCAGCCAGCATTTCAAGCGCCGCGTTGCGATAACGCGCCTCTATCCCGCCGGCAAGCAGATCATACCACCGGCTCGTACGGTCATACGCGCGCCGCGCTTGCTCTCGACTTCGGGTAACCGGCGCTATTCGCCGTTCTTTCTGCGCCATGATCGCATCTACCGGCCGCTGCGCCGGCCGGCGGCGTGCCGCCGGCGCCTCCACACCGGTTTCCGGTTACCCCGCAGCCGGCCGCTACCGGGTGTAGGTGCCCATCAATTGCGTGTCGGCCAGCACGTGTCCCTGCATCGCCGACTCCACCGCACTCTTGGCGGCACCGGGGTCCAGACCCAGCGGGGCGTCCAGCGCGTAGAGCTTGAAGTAGTAGCGGTGGCGGCCGCCGGGCGGGCACGGGCCGCCGTAGCCGATACGGCGAAAATCGTTACTGCCCTGCACGCCCCCGGTCTTGGGCTTCTCATCTTTCGGCACGCCTTCCGGCAGCCCACCGGCGGTCGCCGGGATGTCAAAGTACACCCAGTGAACCCAGGTACCGGCCGGCGCGTCCGGATCGTCGCAGATGAGCGCGAAGGCCGCAGTGCCTTCGGGGACCCCGCTCCACGACAGAGGCGGTGAGACATCCGGCCCGTCGCAGGAGTATTTGCGCGGGATCGCTTGTCCGTTTCCAAACGCTGTGCTTGTAAGTTCCATAGCTTCAGGATACACCCGCGGCGGGCGAGTCGTCGAGGGACACTATGCGCTCAATCCCCACCCAGATGAAACGCCCGGTAGGAGAAGAGAAAGTGCTCAACCGACAACGCCTGCTCAAGCTGTGCGCCCGCGTGCGGCCCGTCGACCGCTCTCCCGGTGATGTCCCAGGTGCTGCCGCTCTGCCGGTCAACGAAGCGCTCGCCCTCGCTCTCGAAGGAGAGCGTCTTGCCGCCAATCTCGGGGTAGAAGGCCACAGCGCTGCCGACCTCGCGCCCCTCCGGCACCCGCTGGGCGTCCAGAGCGCTCGCAGTTCCCCGCTGCCAGAATACCACGACCCGCCTGCCGTCAAGCTGCAGCTCTACCAGCCGCTGCTCTTGCAGCCGGCGGTACTGCACCGCTTCTACGGCCTCCCCGTGATACACGGTGAGCACTCGCTCCATGGGGTTGCCGTCCTGCGGCACAACCTCAGGCCCGCGATACAAAAAGGGGGCGTCGGCCGAATCGTAACCCACGTAGGGGTTGCGGCCGTAGTTGCGCCGATGACCGGTGTCACGAGAGAGCACCTGCGCTTCCGGATACGCCTCCCTCACGTCCTGCCATGACAGCATGCTCGACGGAAGCAGACGCAGCCGCTGGCCGGCATAGTCACCGGCAATTCCCTGCCCGGTAGCCTGAATCCACCACGACTCGCTCTGCCGGTCGTACATGATCATGTTACTGTAGATCAATCTTCCCGAAACGCCGAACTCCAGAACCTCCTCGTCGAAGCGCCGGTCGAACACCATGCCGGTATTGCACAGAGGGCAATACGTCACCGCTACAGGCCGGCCTGCAATCGTGTCATTGACAATCTCGTGCCACGTGAGGATCTGAAGCGGGTAGACCCGCGCTTTGCCTTCACGGCGATAGAGAATCACCGGCTCGCGGTCTCCCAACCACGTATCGGCCTGGACAACGTCGACGAACGCCGGCGCATCGATCGATGGAATGCCGTCCTTGGGTGGTCCACCGGCGATAATGTCATCGTATGAGATCGCCGCCCGCGAGAAGTCGGTTCTGAAATCGCGCGCCGATCCCGCCGGCGCACGCTGGTTCTGCAGCTCCTCAGGTAGCTCTACATCGTCGACCCATTCACCGCCGCGGGCGCCGAAGCGCCCACTGATACCGGTCAAACGCCGCATCGCCTCGGCCGCTTCCGGTCCGGGGGCAGCCGTGCTGAGCTCGCCGGCTTCGTCAGGCTCGGACTCTGCTTGCTCCGGCCCACCTGCGGCAAACAGCACACCGTACAGGACTGCGATACTCAGCATCACCATTACCGTGACACCCGTACGTTTCATAGCGTTACTCCTCCAAACAGGTTATTGAGGGACTCAACGAGCGTTGGATGCGCATGTCGTTTACGCGTGCGGCAACCGCAGGCATATCCACCGCCGAATCGCCGTTCAGCTCTATCCCGTAGTCGTGCGCGCGCCCGAGCACGTGGCGCACACGCGCACTGGAGATGAATGTCTTGGTCGGCGTGCAGCCGACGTTAACGCACGAGCCCCCTAAGTGCTTTGCTTCCACAAGCGCCGTGCGCTTGCCTTCACCGGCGAGCGCGAACGCCAGCGGCGTCCCGGCTTGGCCTGATCCGATGATTACGGCGTCGAAATTCTTTGTAGCCATTGTGTGTTCCTCCATGGGTTGCGGGAACCTGTCTGAATTGCGGCGGCTCCGTTGGTCACAACCAAATCGAGCTTGACGTCCGCCCCGCCTCCCCCCTTTTCGGGGTGAAGTGTACTCCTAATATATATAGTTGTAAATACAATGAAAAGCACTTTCGCATTTGGAGGGAAAATATGCGGCGTTGGGCCGGTTAAACGGGTGTATTGCGGGACTAGTACTAGGGCTTACCACAGCATCAAGCTGTCCCAGTAGCGCCATCGTACTGCGCACAGCCCGTCACGCCGGATACGCGTCTATGCTCAGCGTTGGGCTCGGAGCGCTCACCGCAGGCTCGCCGGGCTTGTCGCCGTGGTACTGCTCCTGTTTGGTGTCAGATTTCTCATAGGCGGGGTGCCAGGTGTGCTCGCGCTGCTGTAAGCCCGCGGATACGCGCCCACTCGCGTTCGCCGGAATCGTTTGTTGACCGATTGTTCAGCCTCGCGCTACAGTTAACTCATATACCACACGAGGTGCGCTGTGATGCGGCGAGTTCCCTCTCACCTGCCTGCGGTACTCACTCTTGGGGTTGTCTGCCAGATCGGGCAGGTTGTACTGCTGCGCGAGCTGCTGATGGTTTTCCACGGCAACGAGCTGTCACTGGGGATAATCCTCGCGGCCTGGATGGTCTGGGTGGGAATCGGGAGCCGCATCGCGGGAGTCATCGGCGAGCGCGCCAACGAAGCCGCCATGCTGCAGCTCATCTGCGGTGGGGTGCTGCTCCTTCTTCCGCTTACCGTGTTCTTTATTCGAATACTGCGCTCATTCTTCCCGGCGCCGCCGGGGGCTTACCTCTCGATCATCGATATGCTCATCGCGGCTTTCGCGGTAACCGCGCCAATTGGTATCCTGCTGGGAATGCAGTTCGTCTTTTTGGCGCGAACCTGGCGGCTGCGAGACGAGAGCGTAGACACCACAGCGGCCGGCAAAACCTACATCGCCGAGGCTGCCGGTCACGCGCTGGGGGGTGTTCTCTTTACCCTGCTGCTGGTGCACCTGCTCAACTCGTTCCAGGCGGCTCTCGGCGCAGCGCTGCTCATGGCGGCGACAACGCTTGCAGCGCTGCGCTTGAGGCCTGATCATCGCGGCCTCCGCCTGCGCGCGCAGGGAAGCAGAACCGCCGGTTGGGAACGGCGGCTGCTGTGGGCCGTGGTGATCGCCGCCGTGCTCGCCGCACCCTTCCTTGAACAGATGGACCAGTGGGCATACCAATTACAGTGGAACGCCTTCTCGCCGGAGCACGAGCTCATTTCGGTACACCAATCGCGACACGGCGCAGTGACGGTGGCGCGGCGCGAAGACCAGTACAGCTTCTTCCAGAGCGGGAACCTGGTGTTCTCAGCCGGCGGCCGCAACACCGCCGGCGCGAGCTTCGAGGAACAGGAAGCGGTTACAGCGGCGCATTTCGCGATGGTGCAGCATCCTGATCCCAAGCGGGTGCTCTTGATTGGGGGCGGACTGCGCGGCACGCTGCGCGAGATTCTCAGACACCCGGTTGACAGGGTCGATTACGTTGAGCTCGATCCGGTACTCACTGAAACGGCGCTTACCTACCTGGGAGCCGAAACGGCAGCAGCGCTTGACCGCGGCGAGGTGCGCCTGGTACATGGCGACGGAAGATCCTTCGTTAAGGGGTCTGAACAGACCTACGATATCGTCATTGCCGATGTGCCGGAGCCGGCAACGGCGGCACTCAACCGCTATTACACCGAAGAGTTCTTCCGGGAGGCGGCAGCACGACTCAACACCGAGGGGGTACTGGCGATCGGCGCGGCCTCGACTGCGGACCTGCGCAGCCCGCCGGTTGCGAACCGCAACGCCACGATTTACCACACCCTGCGGCGCGTCTTTCCGCACGTGCTTCCGGCCGGCTCGCGGCAGCTGTACTACTTCGCCGCCACCGCGCCCGACCTGATCTCAGCGAGCCCGGCAACGCTGCAGATGCGCTACTTTGAACGCGGCATAGAAGCGCCGGGGTTTTCGCCGGGCCAGTATCAAATACTGCTGGAGGAGCACCCGCTTCGCCGGGTCAACTGGACGCTTCGCCGCCACGGGCGCAGCGAGGACGCCCATCTTTCGAGTCCCGACACCGGGCCCATGTTTCCGAAGTCGATTGCTGAACAAGAGCAGCGTGAGCCGGAGCTGCCGCCGGTGCACGAACGCTTCTTCATCAATTCCGATTTCCGCCCCATCGGGTACGTCCACACACTTGCGTTCTGGAACCAGCTGACGCGAGGCGCCCACACGCCGATCTTCGACCACATCATCCGCGTTGAGCCGTGGTGGATCGCGCCGATTGCAGCACTGTGCTTCCTGGTTGCCGCGGGTCTGCGGTTGCTGATGGGGCCGGCAGGAAAGGCTGCCTCCACACGCTTCGCGGTGCTGTTTGCGGTATTCACCACCGGGCTGTCCACCATGACACTGCAGGTGGCGCTCTTGTTTTCCTTCCAGAACGTATACGGCTTCGTGTACGAGATGGTAGGGCTGATCGTCGCCGGCTTCATGGCCGGGCTGGCGGTAGGCGCGGGGTGGACTCACCGGTTCATCCGTGACAAGAGCGACATCAGAGTCTTGCGCGCGGTTCAACTGGTAATCGCGGTATGCGCCGCGCTCATCGCGCTCGGGCTGCCGCGCTCGGCAGCGCTGGAATCGCCCCAGCTGGTACTTGCGTTGTTCTTTGCGCTGACCTTTGCCGCCGGAGTGCTGAACGGTGTCGACTTCCCGATTGCAACCGCTTGCGCGCTGGCATTCCACCGGCAGGCCGAGAAGGCTACCGGTGTGGTCTACGGCGTTGAGCTATTCGGCGCCTGCACCGGCGCGTTAGTCGCCGGAGTGGTGGTTGCACCGGTTTTGGGCATTGTGGCATGCTGCCTGCTGGCCGCAATCGGAAACGCCACTGCATTTCTGATATTATTAGTTCCAGGGAGGGCATATGCGTAAGCGAAAAGCTGGCACGGGCGCTCAAGACTCACCCGATCTCGCACGCCGGCAGTTCCTCAAGGCCGGGGCGGCGGGGGCCTGCGCGCTGTGCCTCGGCACTCTCGCAGGGTTTCCACCGACAGCTGCGGCCCAGCCGCGCAACCCTCACACGGCCGAGAAAGGTCTGATCCGCCGAGAGCGCTCGCCCTGGTTCCGCTCGCTGGAGCGCAACGAGATAGAGTGTACGCTCTGTCCCAAAGCCTGCCGCATACGCCCTGGGCGCCGCGGCGCCTGCCGGGTGCGTGAGAACCGCAACGGCAGCGGCTACACGCTGGTGTACGGGAATCCTGCGTTGGTTCAGCTTGATCCTGTTGAGCGCAAGCCGTTCTTCCACGTGCTGCCGGGCACCCGGGCACTATCGGTATCCACCGCCGGCTGCCCGCTGGAGTGTGCGTTCTGCGAGGTCTGGGACATGGCGCTGGTTTCGCCCGAAGACCTGCACGCCTACGACCTACCCCCGGAGGATGTTATCGAGCACGCGCGCGGAATGGATGCGCGCTCAATAAGCTATGCGTTCGGCGAACCGGTGGCGTTCTACGAGTACATGCACGACACCGCGGCTCTGGCGCGCCGGGAGGGTCTTCTGAACTTGGTACACACCAGCGGCTACATCAACTTCGAACCGCTGGCCGAGCTCGCCGATAAGCTGGATGCGGTCAACATCGACCTGAAGAGCTTCGAGCCCGAGTTTTACCGTGAGTTCTGCGGTGGCGAGCTTGAACCGGTTCTGGACTGCCTGAGGCACTTCAAGACAAAGGGGGTTCACATTGAGATCACGAACCTCGTGATCCCGACGCTCAACGACGATATGTCTGCAATACGCGAGCTCGCGCAGTGGATTCACGACGAGCTTGGACCGGATGTTCCCCTTCACTTCGGCCGATTCTACCCGCTGTACAAGCTCGCCAACCTCCCGCCCACTCCGGTTTCGACCCTCGACCAAGCGCGTGCAACGGCACATGAGGTCGGGCTCAACCACGTATATGTTGCCCGCGTCACCGGCCACGACGGCGAGAACACCTACTGCCCGGCATGCGGAGAGGTTGTTATTCGGAGACTCGGATTCGTGGTGGAGGAAACGCGCCTTGAAGGCGGTAGCTGCGCTGCGTGCGGGGCGCACATCCCCGGCAGATGGGCTTGAGCGGCGCAGTTGCGCCGGCGGCACGCGGCTACAGCGCGAAACGCAGGCGCAAAATCACCAGCAGATGGCGTTAGCTGCGCCGCTGGTGGACCTCAAACTGCGAAAGCGAGCGCTGATCGAGATTGGTGAGCCCCGCCTCTTTGGCCCATTTCATGGCCTCAACGAACTCAGCGGAGCTAATTGAGCGCGAGATCTTCGGGTACTCGAACGCACGGTGCTCAACGCGATACTGCGACATGATATTCAAATAGGTGGATTTCGGCAGGTTCTCAGCCACCCAATCAACAAACTCACGAGTGCCGGCTACCTGGTTGGGCATTACCAGGTGCCGCAGCATCAATCCCCGCTTAGCGATCCCCGATTCGTCGGTGGCGAGCACGCCCACTTGGCGCTGCATCTCCAGGACCGACGCTTGTGCGTATCCCGGATAGTCGAATGCGCCGCCGAGATATTTCTCCGCCTCCTCGTTGTGCATGAACTTCAGATCAGGCAGATAGATGTCGACGATTCCATCGAGCATTTCAACAATCTCAGCCCGTTCGTACCCGCCGGTATTGTAACACAGCGGGAGGCGCAGCCCCTTTTCCATCGCGATGCGAGTGGCGTTGAGAATGTGCGGCATGACGTGGGTAGGAGTTACCAGATTGATATTCTTGCACCGTCTGTCCTGCAGCGCCAGCATCATATTCGCAAGCACCTCGTCCGCAATCGGCCTGCCGCGCCCCTCGTGAGCAATCGGATAATTCTGGCAGAACACACAGCGCAGATTACAGTTTGAGAAAAAGATCGTCCCCGAGCCGGTGCGCCCCACCAGCGGCAGCTCTTCGCCGAAATGCGGCTGCGCCGAGAACACCACCACATTGTCGGGAGCACGGCATACACCGATCTCCCCCTGCAGCCGGTTGGCGCCGCACTTGCGCGGGCACAGATCGCAGTGTTCCAGATGCCGATACGCCTCGTCGACCCGCGGCGCAAACTCGCCGGAGCGCTCCAGCTTCAAATACGCGGGCTCCCAGTCCGGGTCCGGGTCCGGCTCGGGCCGGCCGTTATCCTCCGGCTCAGCATCCCACGGCTCGTGC
>PWQX01000076.1 GCA_003556605.1 Spirochaetaceae bacterium | reverse complement strand
GGGGTACGGTAGCGAGCCTGCTGACGGTAATCGAGACCGCGCGCCGCTCGTCCGAGACGCGAAACCTGCTCTCCGACCCCGACAGTCTCCTGCCTGAGCCTCCAGCCGTTACCGACGTGGCGCCGGGCCCACGAAACGGCACGCGGTCGGTCATCTCGCGGCCGCGCTTTGACCGAAACCTCGCCGCCTGGACGGTGCCATTTTTCATGGGCATCATAAATGAGCGGGTGGTTCGGCGAAGCAACGCACTCTCGGGGTTCCCTCTGGGGAAGGATCCCGACTATCGCGAGGTCCTCGCGTTCGGCTCGGGCATAGGCGGTGCGCTGCGAGCGGCTACGGCTGCAGCCGGCACCGCGCTGTTCGGTTTGCTGCTTATGCACAGCCCCACACGGCGGCTGTTGGCCGCAACCGTGTTGCCCGGTCCGGGCAAGGGCCCGTCGCAGGCGGAACGCGGCGAAGGTAGCTTCAGGTTGAAAATACACGCCTTCCCTCCCGCTGAAGAGACCGAGGCGGCACAGGTGACGGTGGAGGTGAGCAGCAACCGTGATCCTGGCTACGGCGCAACCGCAATAATGATCTCGGAGGGTGCGCTCCTGTTGCTGGAGCGCCTCGGGCGTGGAGAGGCACTCCCTGCGGGCTTTCAGACACCGGCCTGCGCCGGCGGGCGAGAGCTCATAGACCGCCTGAACACCGCCGGGGTGAGGTTTAAGTACTGACAGGAGTTCTGTGGGTGAGCTGCCGGCACAGCATACCCACCGTGGAACGCTCTCTTCTATCAGATGAAGCCTCTCAGATGATCGGCTCCCGGTGGTCCCGGGCAATGAGGTCCGCCTGCGGCGGGACTTCGCTCTCACTGTAGCGAGCCAATCTGAGAAGTTCAGCTTAGAGTCATCGAGTCCAATCGACGGCCAATCAATCCTAGCCGTCTGCCATAGTGTTACCGGCCAGGAAGTTCTTCCACCCTGTGTTATACTCCGCTGCGGAAACAAGGAGCGTGTATCTGCCCGAAGGCCGGCGCTGAAAGTGGGCCTGGTCCGACGGGTATGGGGCGGGCAGCGATATCCATGAGGGCGGGCAGTGGCTGAATGTACCTGCTCCGCTGGAGACCATCCCGGTATTTCTGACTGAAGGGTCCGAACTCGTGCTCGACCGGGACTGTTAAGAGTTACAGGAGCAGTAAGAATGGACCACGATCCGGATCTGCCGCGATATCAGGACCCTGCGTTCTCAATAGAGAAGCGGGTCGACGATCTCGTCGGCCGAATGACCTGTGAGGAAAAAGTAAGCCAGATGTGCTACAACTCGCCGGCAATTCCGCGCCTGGGAGTTCCTGAATACAACTGGTGGAATGAGTGTCTGCACGGTGTGGCACGCGCGGGAGTCGCGACGGTGTTTCCGCAGTCGATCGCACTGGCTGCTTCCTTTAATCCAGCGTTGATCGAGCAGATCAGTTCCGCGATTGCAGATGAGGCGCGTGCGAAGCACCACGAAGCAGTGCGCCGGAATGACCGGGGTATTTACAAAGGGCTGACGTTCTGGACACCGAACATCAACATATTCCGCGATCCGCGCTGGGGCCGTGGCCAGGAGACCTATGGTGAAGACCCGCATTTGACAGGAGAACTCGCCGTGGCGTTTATCCGGGGACTTCAGGGGGACAACCGCGAGGAGTCTTCGTACCTGAAGGCGGCTGCCTGCGCAAAACACTATGCTGTCCACAGTGGACCTGAGTCGCTTCGACACGAGTTTGACGCACGGGTCGCTGCCAAGGACCTCTGGGAAACATATCTTCCCGCCTTTCGGCGTGCCGTCTGTGAAGCCGGGGTGGAAGCGGTAATGGGAGCCTATAACCGCGTTAACGGGCAGCCCGCTTGTGCCAGCAAAGAGCTTCTGCAGCACATCCTTCGTGACACATGGGGATTCCGCGGACATGTGGTGTCGGACTGCGGCGCACTCGAAGATATATTCGGAAAACACATGGTGGCGGCGACCCCCGAGGAGGCAGCGGCTCAGGCGGTGAATGCGGGATGTGATCTCGACTGTGGTGCTGTCTACGCTAAGCTCGTTGCGGCCGTCGAAGAAGGGCTGATTTCCGAAGATCACCTGGATCAGGCGGTAAAACGACTGTTTCGTACGCGATTCCGACTTGGAATGTTCGACCCGGAGGAACAGGTTCCGTTCGCATCCATTCCGTATGAAGCTAATGACAGCCCCGAACACGATGCTTTGAATCGACTGGCTGCATGTCAGAGTATGGTGCTTTTGAAAAACACCGACAGTGTCCTGCCGGTGGATTTTCAGGCACTTGAAACCATAGCGGTAATCGGTCCTAATGCGGATAATAAGGACAGTCTTCTTGGCAATTACAACGGCGTGCCCTCCCATTTCACTACACCGTTGGCGGCAATCCGCAACGCCGTGGGAGACAACACCCGTGTCTATTATGCGGAAGGCTGTCCGCTCGCCGAGCATGATCATTCTTTCTGGGGCCGCAGCCCACGGGCCGGATTCTCAGAGGCACTGGCTGCTGCAGAGCGGGCAGATATTGTAATAATGTGTCTGGGACTGTCTCCGGCGCTCGAAGGCGAAGAAGGTGCAACGGCGGAGTCCGACGGTGGTGGTGACCGAATTGGTTTGAATCTGCCGGGCCTTCAGCAGGAATTGCTCGAAACAGTCGCCGGAACCGAGAAGCCGATTGTACTGGTACTTCTAAACGGAAGCCCAATTACCCTAGGATGGGCCCAGGATAATATTCCGGCCATTCTCGAGGCGTGGTATCCGGGCCAGCGGGGTGGTAAAGCTGTGGTCGATGTGCTCACCGGCACCTGCAATCCGGCGGGCCGTTTGCCGGTGACCTTTGTACGTTCCATTGACGAACTTCCGCCGTTCACCGATTACGCGATGACTGGCAGAACATATCGCTATCTTGAAAGTCCTCCCTTGTATCCGTTCGGGTACGGCCTCAGTTACACTCGATTCGATTATGCGGACCTGACACTCAGCAGTTCTCGCGTTCAGGCGGGGGAGAGTCTTACAGCGAGCGTCACCGTGAGCAACCTCGGACCGCGGGATGGGGAAGAGGTCGTTCAACTGTATCGCGAGCATCTATCGGTTTCCACGAAGGTCCCCCGCCATGAGCTGCGCGGCGTAAGGCGCGTTGAAGTCCCTGCCGGAGAAGGCACCACGGTCGAGTTCCGGCTCGGGCCTGAAGATATGGCGTATGTCACCGATGAGGGGCATCGTGTCATAGCGCCGGGGTTTATACGATTGTACGTCGGAGGCCAACAACCGGATGAGAGAAGCCGGGAGCTGACCGGTGAAGAACCGCTGTCAGCTAAAGTCGAAATAGTCGGTTCATGCTTCGAAGTTGGCGAACGCCGTTGAATCAAGTCAAGCGGAATGTCCGGATCTCGTATAGCTTGAATACCGGGTCGAGTACACCGTCGCTGAGCTTGATTTGGTTCAGGTTGTTTTCCAGACGGTCGGTTTCACTCGCGCTCGCCAGGTTTCCGGGCACATAAACACGTACACGTGATGTACTGCCGGCGAACTCGTACAGCCTCACGATTACCCCTTCGCCATCTTCGGCGTTTTTCACCAGCTCGAGTTTGACGCGGTCACCGTCAACAGAAAACCAGCAGCCGCTGCCGGTCCCATTCCCGGCAGCGAACGGCTCGAGCTGAGTAGCGGGTGTCCCGGCTGCCCGGCTCGATCGACCGACGAGAACGGGAGCGTTCATTTCATGTGCCTGCTGCAGGATGTGATCAATATCGCGCAGGCCGCGATGCGGAAAATATCCGAACGAGAACTCCTGGACACCTATGTCTGCATTGGGGTCTGGTGATTTGGGCCACCGCAACAGCGCCAGTTCAATGGTCGAACCGATTATACGGTACCCGTACTTACGGTCATTCAGAAGCGCCAATCCGCCCTCGAGTTCGGGGAGGTCTGCGAAGCGTTGTGCGGGCACTTCGAAGCGGGCCTCATTCCATGAGGTATTCATATGCGGCGGCCGGTCGACGGTGCCATATTGGATTTCGTAGCGTGCATATGGCACACGTATCGTTGTTTCCGCTCCTACACGAAGCATACGGTGCTCCTCGTTCCAGTCGACCTTGCAATGCACGTGGATAACCGGCGAATTCGAACTATAGGAAAACCAAATCTCGAAGCGCAACCGCAAAACGGCCATCCACAGCAAGATTTCACGAAAACGCAGCGACGATGAGGTTTCGTAGGCTGATAACGGGCCGGGCGGCGGCTATTCGAGGGGGCATGCGCGTCAGTAGGAGAAGAAGGAGCGGTTTCGGGTTGGTTCACGCCGGGAGACAGACACACGTCTCCCGTGGAGCGTGACAGAGGAAACGATCAGTTGAGGCGATCGGGATTCAAACCCGGCGGCGATCTGCCGATCTTGACCAGGTGACGGAGAATCCGCTTTAGCTCATCGGGATCCTCGATGATCGCGATCCCCCTCATCCCGGCACCGCACTTCAGGCAGACAAGCGGATCCACCTCGTACACCTTCGCAAGGAGCCGGGCCCATGCTCGTTTCCGTGCGTCGATGTCGGCCTCTTCTTCGCCGTGGGACGGCGGCTCGTAGCCGAGGTCTTCCACGGGGGCAACGTGTTGATGGGTAGCCGTCCAACCGTCCGGAGCTCGTTCCGCTACCCACGGCATTTCTTGCCAGCGGCCCTTTGTACGGGAGGCGTACAGGCCGTAGCGGCGAATCAGCTGCAGTCGTTTCGGCGGGATGTGCTGGGTGAGATCGGCGGATCGCCGCAGGTAGAAAACCGCTCGCCGATTCTCTGGATACGCTCAAGGCGGTACATGCCGTAGGTGGCTGCATACTTCTCATCGTATTGCCGGCAGAAGTCGGCGAAGTGTTGGGGCGAAGATGGTATGGAGCTCGTTGCGGCCGCGGGGAATATACCGTTAATGTGGTGCATATATGTCGACCCATGTACCACCGTTCCAGCCGTCGGTCCCGTATGATGCTCTGCCACCACTACCTCCACCGGCCCGTGTGACTGAATCGATACCGGTTCTCCGACGAGAGGCGGACGCTCGGCAAGCGCTCGCCGAACTCAAAGGCGTGGCAAACATCATAGCGAATCAGGCGATTCTGATTAACGCGATTGCGCTTCGAGAGGCAAAGGACAGTTCCGCGATCGAGAACATTGTAACTACGCAGGACAGGCTATATCGCGCGCTGGCTGCCAGTTCATCCGCCGCGGTGGATGCATCAACGAAAGAAGTCATGCAATACCGGTCGGCGCTGCGTATCGGTGAGGCTTTCGTTCGCGATCACGGCTTCCTCTCGGTCAATCACATTATCAAGATCCAAACGGAGATCATTGGCAATGATGCTGGACTCCGCGCGACGCCTGGAACGGCTCTTGCGGACGATCGAACCGGAGAGGTCGTGTATACGCCTCCACAGGATCCTGATGTCATTCGACGGTTGCTTTCGAACTTCGCCGACTTCTACAACGGCGAGGCGAGCAGTCTCGCCGATATGGCTGTCCTCCATTACCGGTTCGAGACTATTCATCCGTTCCTGGACGGCAATGGTCGCACTGGTCGTATCCTTAACGTGCTGTACCTGTTATTGAAGGGATACCTCGATATCCCGATTCTCTACCTAAGCTCCTACATCATTGAGCACAAAGACGAGTACTACCGCTTTCTGAGAGTGGTAACCGCCGGCGGCGAATGGGAGCAATGGATCCTGTTCATGCTGGATGCCATTCAAGTCGCGTCCATGGATACTATCGAAAGGGTGCGCGAGATACGCGAGGAGCTTGACCGAACCGTCGATGAAGTGAGGGCCGCACTGCCCCGCATCTACACGAAGGAGCTCGTTGAGACGCTCTTCGTACACCCCTACTCGAAAATCGAGTTCCTGGTGAACGCCCTCGGCGTGGAACGCAAAGCCGCATCCCGATACCTGCAATCCCTCGAAGAACTCGGTCTTCTTGAGAATCAGAAGGTCGGGAGGGAGAAGATCTACATCAACGTCCGGCTGATGAAGATCCTTTCTCGTGAGACCGTAGCCTGACAAGTCCGTTTACCGGACAGTTGCACACGCCAAACTGAAAAAAAACGCTTGACACCGCCGGCATCATCGTGTATCTTACAAAAACAAACCGACGGTCGGTTTGTTTTAGAGCCGGGCCGTCCTGATGTGAGGATCACGGTGGGATCAAAAGCAACCAAAGACATCATCATCACCACAGCCGCACGGCTGTTTTCCGTGCACGGCTACGAGAACACCAGCGTTCAGGAGATCATCGATACCGTCGGGGTGTCCAAGGGCGCCTTCTATCACCACTTCACTTCCAAAGATGACATTCTCGAAGCCATCGCCGTTGCCTACGTCAGCGACGGGCTGGAGCTGACGGACAGCGTGGTGCGGGATTCCACGATGTCCGGTATCCGCAAGCTGAACCACCTGTTCGTCGTGCTGCAGCAGTTCAAGAGCCGGCACGCCGAGACGCGGGCCGTTGTTCACCGCGCTCTGGACGGGAATCAGAACCTCAAGATGGAAGAGCTGATTACCGGCCGGCTGCGGACACGCATCGTGCCCCTGCTGACCGCGGTTCTTGACGAGGCGCGTGCTCTCGGCGAACTGCGGATCGCAGACACACGCGAGATGGCCGAGCTTCTGTTCGTCGTACTGAGCCGCTTCAAGACGGCGCTGCGGGAGCTTGTCCGACTCGGCGTTGATCGAGAGACGGCGGCCACGAGGATCGCCTTCTACGAACGGGCCGTATGCTCACTGCTGGAGCTGCCCGAAGGTTCGATCAATCTGGTCGAGCCCCACTTGAACTTGTTGTATCCGGACAACGGCACTTCGCAGTCAACCAAAGAATAGGGAGCCACCCATGAACAGAACGACCACCATTAATGCAAACACCGCCACAACCGGGATCCTGATGCTCGATTCGCTTACCGGCAGCCGCATCGCCCTCGCCGGAGGAAAGGCCGTCAATCTCGGCGAGATGCTGCGTGCCGGCTTGCCGGTCCCGCCCGGCTTCGTTGTCTCAACCGAAGCCTACCGGGCCGTCATCGCGGAGCAGAACCTCGGCTCGTCCATCCAGGAGATTCTCTCCCGAACCAGCGGCGACGATGCCGACCAGTTGGAGCGCGCGGCGACACAGATCCAGGCGCTCTTCCGGTCGGTGAAGATCCCCGCGAAACTCACGGATGCAATCACCGAAGCGTATCGCTCGCTCGGTGACGACGTCAGCGTTGCGGTCAGATCGTCGGCCACCGCGGAGGACCTCCCGGGGCTCTCGTTCGCCGGGCAGTACGACACCTTTATGAACGTTGTCGGCATCCCGGAGCTTCTCGACCGCATCGTCCGCTGCTGGGCGTCACTCTGGAATCCCAGAGCGCTCTCATACCGGATCAAACAGGGTATCCGCAACGACGATCTCGCGCACGGGGTCGTAGTGCAGAAGCTCGTTGCCGCCGACACGTCCGGCATCCTCTTCACGGCCAATCCCCTGAACGGGCGGCGGGACCAGCTGCTGCTGAACGCTTCCTGGGGTCTTGGCGAGGCCATCGTCAGCGGCGAGGTCAATCCCGACCAGTGGGTCATCGACAAGCAGAGCGGCCGCATCATCGAGTCGCAGATCGCACGCAAGGAGCAGATGACCATCCGCACAAGCGATGGCATCTCACACGCGGAGGTCCCGATCGATCAGCGGGAGATAGCTTCCCTGAGCGAAGCGGAGATCTCAGAGCTCCATGCCCTCGCCCGCACCGCCGAGCAGCACTTCGGCGAACCGCAGGACATGGAGTGGGCGCGTGAGGCAGGCACCATCTATCTGGTGCAGTCACGCCCGATTACCAGCCTCTATCCGGTACCGGAGACCGAACCGGGCAAGCCCGGAGTGCGCATCTACATTAACGTCAACAGCTATTCGCAGGCCATGCAGGAACCGTTTACCACCATCGGTGAGGACCTGATCCGCATTGCGGTGCGCCGCGTCCGCAAAGATCTCGGTCCCCGGAAGATTCCGCAGAACAGCCTCTGGTACTTCAAGACGGCAGGCGGACGCTTCTTCATGGACATCACCCCCTTTCTGCGGCGGGAAAAGTTCTGGAACAAGTTCCGCAAGCCCGACGGCGCGGACAAGGATCCCGTCACCACCAGGGCCCTGCTGCAGTACCTCGAGGCCAACCGTGACGAAGTGTTGAGCCACAAGGAGCGGGTCTCCTTCATCAAGGTTGCGAACCCGCGACTGGTGCGCTTTCTGTGGAAAGCGATGCGTGAAGGCTCACGCGGAAAACGCGATGCCGCAGCGGCGCGCACCCGGGCAATCGCGGCCGGAGACGCCGCGCTGGCCGACATCCGCCGCGCGTACGAGTCCGCCCACACACCTGAAGAGAAGATCACCTTCATCCGCGAGCAGATCGGTGCGGTCTTCATGGCCGGTGCCGGAACCCTGTACGGAGTCGCGCCATCCGCGGAGTACATCGCCACGGTGAGAGGGCTCATGGAGCGGCACCTCGGTGACAGCGCAGACCTGGAGCTGGTAGAGAAGGCGGTACCACATAGCGTTACTACCAACATGGGAATGGAGCTCATGCAGCTTGCCGAGCACTACCATACCAGCAACCGTCGGCCGAGCGCCGATGACCGCGAGATGCAGGACTTTCTGAGTCGATACGGACACAAGAAGAGCATCGAACTTGATGCCGGAACCCCTACCTGGGCCGAAGAGCCCGGTTACGTTCTGGATCTTGTGACGTCGTACATCGAGAACGGCCGGTATGGGCAGGCGAAGGCAGACTTCGCCCGGAACAGCCGCATGGCCGAGGAGGCGATTGATCGCATCTACCATCGTTTCCTGGACGCCGGCAAACCGCGCGCGGCGAAAAAGGCGCGCAAGCTGCTGCGCGATTTCCGGGAGATGTTCGGCGTCCGCGAGCAGTCCAAGTTCGTCATCACGCAGGGGCTGCAGATGGTTCGCAATTACCTCCACGACATCGGCGCGGCCCTGCAACGGTCGGGTCGGCTCGAGCAGAGCGAGGACGTCTTCTTCCTGCGGCTGGATGATCTCGCATCCGATCGTGATCTCGAGCAGCTTGCAGCACAGAACCGCGAAGCCCACGTCCGCCACGGTCGGCTCAAGTCGCCGCGGCTGCTGACCAGCACCGGTCAGGCGATCCATTCGGCGCAGATCGCAAGCGATCGGGATGATGTCCTCTGCGGTGTTCCGGTTTCCCCGGGGACACACGAGGGGCGCGTTCGCATCGTACGCACACCCGAAGAGGGCAGGGACCTGCAGAGCAGCGAAATCCTCGTGACCACCGGCACCAACCCGGCCTGGACTCCGCTCTTTCTCAAGATCGGCGCCCTGATCATGGAATGCGGAGGCCCGATCTCACACGGGTCGGTGGTCGCCCGTGAGTATGGTGTGCCGGCGGTATCCGGCGTTGCCGGAGCGACTGAAATCCTCCGCGACGGTCAGCTGGTTCGCCTCAACGGCGAAACCGGAACCATCGAGCTGCTCAAGAAGTGAGCCATGCGCACCACGACGGATACAACCCGAGCACGACTGCTGCTCTACACGTCGATCTTCATCGCGATGATCGCCTACGGCATGACGCTGCCGCTCTTCCCCTTCCTGCTGGAGTCGTTCGGCGGCCGCGGACTGCATATGGGACTGCTGGTTGCCGCCTACGGCGTGAT
>PWQX01000052.1 GCA_003556605.1 Spirochaetaceae bacterium | reverse complement strand
CACCGTTATGGAGCTCTCACCGACCACGAACGTCCACGGCTGGGTGTTATGACTGGAAGCCGCCAGAACGCCATACTGCACGAGAGCTCGGGTGTTCAGGTTACCGGCAGAGCCTATTGGCGGCATTTGTCTCAGTTCCCGGGCCACCCTGTCGTATAGAGCTGCATCTGCCATCAGTCCTCCCGCAATCGTACGTAGCTCGTAGCTGCCTTCCTGATACCAATGAATGATAGAGAGTTCGATCCACAGGAGCAAGGAGGTACTCAGCCGGTTATTCAGGCGAAGCTGGACCGAAATAGCGAAGCGCACGCGCACGCGCAAGGCCGGAGGCGGAAATCCTGTCGCGGCGCAGCCGGGACAGATTGGGAGCCGCAGGCCGACCCCGCAACGCGTGCACGATCGCCATCGTGGACGCGGGGCGGGGATGCGCCCGGCATGCCTCTCTTGCTTAAATGGCGTTGCTCACCCGGCGTTTGGCTCAAAGAGAGCAGTTGACGGTATTTCCTATAGATTATTAATCTTAACGCTCAACAATTGGTTCACTCTTACTAAGGAGGTTTGAGATGACAGATCACGTGGGTATTAGAAAACTCTTGTTTGTGGGGTTAGTGCTTGTTGCGGCCGTCGTGCTTACTGCCGCAGGCGGGCAGGAGGGTGCCGAAGAGCTCGGCGAGCCCGATGTAGTCCTTGATTTGACGGCCGAGGGGCGCGAGTTCTCCATTGCCGGTGAGGGGGAGGAGAACCCTGACCTGATCGTCTCAGAGGGGGACGTCGTTCAAGTCAACCTGGAGATAACCGGCGGAAACCACGACTGGGTTGTAGACGAGTTCAACGCCGCTACCGAGGTGATCAGGCAGGGCGAAACCGATACGATACGGTTCGTGGCCGATCAGAGCGGTGAGTTCGAGTACTACTGCAGCGTCGGGTCTCACCGGGCACAAGGGATGTACGGTACGCTGATCGTTCAGTAACCCGCACTTCGCCGCGGTGAGGTTCGCCTCATCGTGGCCTGTTAGCTACCCGCCGCCATATCTCAATTTGGTCATGACGGCGGCTGTGGTGTGGGCGTCACAGCAGGAATACCTATTCATCACCTACTTCGTGACGCTGAAGACGGGGAGTGGGCCGGGCCGGTGGGAGTTCCTCCCGCGCCTGTTCCGCGACCCGTTCCTGATACCAATCGCGTGCCTCCCGTTGAACGGCGGGACGGAACTTCCAGACCATAGACACGGGAGATGTCGCTCGGTCACGTTAGGGGGGTTCCTTTCAGCACTTTGTCTTGTGACGCGGCAATCCGGAAGGCAAATCACGTCTGTCTGTCACCGCCTCACAGCACACCCAAAGCAAGACGCAAACGCAAGGCAACTGTTGATACTGCCAGCCTCGGTGATCGAAACTCAACTCACTGGAGAGTCCCGTGACCTTGATGTAGTCCTTGAACGGTCCGCAGTGTTCAAGGAGTGAGGCGAGGATGCGCGGTGAAGTCTCAGCTACCGCGAGTCAAGATTAAGGCAGGACCGCACGGTCCCGCGGATGTTTTCCATCCACGACGTGACCTGCGGCATGTGTTCTAAACCGGGCTTCATGGTCGATCCCGGATACCGTCATGGAGGTGTTTGCGTATTTCGTAAGTGAGTTCGAATAGGTCACGGGAGGTCTCGGAACACACGACAAGCAAATCGATATCGCTGTCGGGCCGCTCGTCTCCTCGGGCATAAGATCCGAATACATACACCTCAGAGACTGGGAATACATCTTTTATCGGCTGTATGGACTCGCGTACACTCGCTTCCATCGTATCTCCCTGAACAAGTATAGCGGACATACGGCGAATGGTAACCTCTACTCAGAATAGACGTTCACGGTCTGCTCCAACCGGACTGTTATCAGAGTGTTTGCATAGACAACACAGCTGATCGTACATGGATACGAGGAGGTATGATAAACTCAGGCAGACTGGAAATTGGAATCGGGGGTGCTGCAGTATCTTCAAGAAAAAGGGCTTATCAAAAATGCGCAATAGAGCAGGTCTTTCGTCATTCAAGTATTTTTGCCCGCTTTGTTGCGTATCGCACGCGGCTCACACCACCCGGTGGCCGGGTCGATGGTGGCCCGGCTGGTCTGCCGCAGCTTCTCGCGTGCTTCACCGCTGAGCCCAAGCTCGGCGAGAAACTCACGCTGAGGCAAGTGCGTTCGCAACAGCACCGCAAGGTATTTGCCGCACATCAGCCCGAATATTGCCCAGAGCTTCTTCAAAGCCTCACCGACCTCCTGATCATACACCCGCTTGCGCCCCTCCGTTTCTCCTTCAGAAAAACGAAGGCGGCGAGTGTGGTGCAATACATTTCGGTTAGATTTTTTTCTGAGGCATACTCCTTACACGGTTAGAAACATTTTGAGGCAACGCGGGTGTTGACCGCGCCGCAGGAAGAGGCTACGCTGATCCTGGGAGCGTCGAGACCATATGTACCGCTGCACCAGAGAGGTCCTCGAGCAGATAAGCGCTTCACTCAAAGCCGAACACCCGGAGCAGATCGTATCGATACTTGCGTTCGGATCGAGAGCGCGGGGTGATCATTCCGGGGATTCCGATTTCGACGTCCTGGTTGTCGTCCGCAACAAAACAATCCAGCTGGAAGAGGAAATCATCGCTCGGTTTGTCGAAAAGGAGCTTGCGAGCGGTGTATCCTTTGAGCCGGTCATCAAATCACAGGAAAGCTACGAACGGGAAAAACGGTACCGGACGCTGTTCTACGAGAACATCATAAACGAGGGAATCCCGGTATGAGATTGAGCCGGCAGGATAAGGAAGAGCTCAGCGAGATCAGGTTACAGAAGGCGCGCGAGTTCTTCAATGACGCCCGGGCAAACGTGGAAGAATCGCGCTACAAGACCGGCGTAAACCGGGCGTACTACGCGGTGCTGCATGCTGTCCGGAGCCTGCTTGTAATGGAAGGCCTCGACTGCGAAAAGCACAGCGGAGCGATAACAATGCTTAGCCTTCATTTCGTCAAGCCGAGATTGCTACCGATTGAGACCGTGAAGAATGTCAAGCTGCTTCAATCGCGGCGCACTGATGTTGATTACGGTGATTTCGACTCCATCACGGAGGAGGAAGCCCGGGACTCTCTGCAAAAGGCGGAAACGCTGCTGAACCAGATTGAAGCGGTCCGCCATGAGCTCACCGCGGAAACCGGTACATAACTCACCGGCTTCGGGCGGCGGCCCGGGGTCCGGGCACAGCCCCGGTTGTTGAACTCCCGGACAGCAGCCGGATATCAGCTGCGTTCCGCTGCCGGCCCTGCCCTGAGGCCGGTCTCCTGACACTTCGAGAGCGGTTTGATCACCCGCGATAGCATGAACCGCGGCGCTTTGGATTTGTAGCGTGAGTCGTTGAAGCGTCCAGTCACGTACGACCCGGTGGTTAACGAGCGCGGTCATGAACTTCAGGAAATCGTCGAGGGTCGCCCGCACACCGCCGCCGGCGTAATCGATCTCGGCGAAGCCCGGCGTGTCGGAGTAATCGACACCATTTATGAAGATCTGCGCCGGCGGGTGTTTCGACCGGACCGCCGGCTCGGAAAACCCCTGCATGTACGCGCTCTGCATGCCGAGCGGTTCGAAGACCAGCCGGTGCAGAGCGTCGTGGAACCGCTCGCCGGTGATGCGCTCGACAATCAGCCCGAGCAGGTAGTAGTTGGTATAGGTGTAGTGGTGCTTCTCGCCCGGTTTCGATTTCGGGGAAAGATTCCGCTTAGCCCATTCGACCGCCTCGCGCGGCGTTATCCGCATCGATGGATTTTCGGCGAGCTTCTGCAGCAGAGGCCAGAACGAATCGTACAATCCCGAGGTCTGGTTCAGCAGATGGCGGATTCGGATCTCACCGGAGTGCTCGATGCCGCGCAACACATGAAGCCCATCCATGAACTCCGCGTCGAGGTGCTGCGACAGCGGATCGGAGAACGACAGCTCTCCGCGCTCACGCAGGATGCTCACGATCGTCGCGGTGAACAGCTGGTGGAAACGATTCGGCGAGAATCAGAGAAGCTACAGAGCATCGACGAGAGGATTCGCTTCATTCGGTGGACCGCCCGGAACTGCAGGTCCTTCTGCAACAATATGGACACCGCAACAACATTGAGCTCGCCGTGGCCATTCCACCCTGGAAACTGAACCCCCGTTACCTGCCGGACCTGGTGAACGGCTACATAGATAGCCGCGCCTATCGGCAGGGGCTGCGGCGCTTCCGGGAAGCCCAAGAGAAAGCCGAAGAGGCCGGAAGACATATTCTTCGTCACCTTCGCGGATATCCGTTCCGGTGGTGACCTCAAAGAAACCGTGCGGAAGAACCGGGCCGACTACGAAAGAGAGATGACTCGCAAAGCCCCGCATGTCATTACGAGCACCGGCGAAAGTATGTGTTCCGTCACCCCCGGGCTGCCGACTGTATGATTCTTACGCCGCTAAATCGGCGCCTCCGTCCGCTTGTGCGATCGATCACATCGATGTGCCGATCGGTAGGCTGCGGAACCCACGCTGCCGGAGCCGATAGCCACGATCGCACTTGTTGCCACGCTACATTAGAGGACACCGGGTTCGTATAAATTCTGATACTCGCATCCACCAATACCATGGGCCGTTCACGCGGCGGTTCAGAAGTAAGGCCCCGCCGGAGAAGCTCGTCAATCACCTGCTTCTTGGTCATGTTTTGTTCACCGGCAATGCACTCGATTTCCAGTGACAGATCATCCTCCGGAACGATCGTGGTTCTCATATGCATAAGCATTTCGATCGATCTGCGTGTGTGTCAATTATGCGCAGTTATGACCTCGCGGCCCGAGTTGCGACCGGGGCCGGTGGGCGTGTGATCTCGGCGAAGAACATGCGGTCAAGACGCTTTACACGCCGTTTCTTCGCTGCCGGGAGCGTATTCTTATGAAGTAGTAAGATGAAGGGCCCGGAATAGTTCGTTCTCTTTTTTTGTCGCCTCGATACTGCTCATCGCTCAGAAAGTCACCGACGACAAAACCGATCGCATAGGCAATGAGCGTCCAGGCGATCAGCTGGTCAAGGTACTTCTGTTGTTTGTTCATCAGGTGATCCAGGCCGCTGTCCCAACCTACGCCACGAGGTCAGCACGCCTGCCATTGCCAACTCTGTGTCGGTCGCGGGAGCCTGAGCGCTGTGCCATCAAGAGCATCGGATTGCCGACGGCGAAGCATACCTAGAAGTAGCCGTGCGCGTCGCAGAGCGCGCCATCATCGACACTATCCGCGAGTACTTTCCCGAGGACGGCATCCTTGCCGAAGAGAGCGGGGAGTCGCCGAGTTCCGGCGCCGCGTGCCGGCTGATGGACCCGATCAGACGGCACCTCCAACTGGATCCGTGGGATTACGCAGCCGGCCGGCTGCTGGTGGAGGAAGCAGGCGGTGTCCTGAGCGATCTGCAGGCAGCTTCGCTGTCTCTACGCACGCAGGCCATCGTTGCCTCCAACGGCCACATACACTTCCCGATGTGCGCGATCCTGGATCAGAGCAAAGCAGAGCGGCAATAGAAACAGCTGCTGCTGAACGTAGCCCTGATCTGCATCGCCGAATGGTAGGGAAACCTATCGCCGAATGCAGGCGTGACACGCCGCTTGCGGCCGAGACTGCGCGAAAACGGGGCAGCAAGAAGCGATCAAGAGCCAGTCACAAACGAAAGCCGGGGTATCTCAGCATCCAGATGCACGTTCACGAATGCCAATCGGGGCCAATCGATTGCGTCCGGGTATACGAGAGGCGGCGACCGGCCGTTTTTGACCAACTACTCGCTTAGGATATCATCAATCCAGCTGAGCGCAGCCATGGCGGCCGGAAACCCGATGGTGGGGATGCTCAGGATCGCAGCCTGGCGAATCTCCGCGGCGCCGCAGCCCGCATCGAGCGCCTTACGGGTATGGGAATGCACCGCGCCTTCGCGTCCGGCGCCGATCGCGATCGCGAGGTGTACCAACTCACGGGTTTTGTCTTCGAGCGGGCCTGCGGCTCGCACCGCCTCACCGAGTTGCTGGTGGGCACGAACTACCTCGGGGTGCGCGTCATTGAACTGCTGAAATCGTTTCGGTATCTCTTTCATCGATGCTTCCTCCTTCAGCGGATAATCATCGTATCGTGTTTCGCAGTATAATAGCAGCTCTTGTACTCAACCGATAGTCGCGGGGAGGATGGGCACCACTCATGCCGCCCGAGGCACGTGCCCGGACTGAAAGCAACTCAGAGCGAAAGCAGCTCGGAGAGAGTTGGGTGCGCGAACGGCGCCGCCGATAGATCCTCGAACGCTATGCCATGCTGCATGGCGAGTTGTATCGGCGCCATCAGCTCGGCCGCGTGCGGGGCGAACGCCGCGGCGTACTCGGTGGAGGTGACGCCGCCCCCGGAGAACACAATTCGCTCCGGCAGCTTCTGCATCATCTGGGTGTGCCGCGGTGCAATGATGCGCTCGCCTTCGGGCTTCACGGTCGGCGTAAACCGCGGCTGCGAACCGGTTGCGATCAGGATCGCGACGGCGCTCTCTCCGGCATCGCCGAGATCGCCGGCATCGCCGAGGATCTAATAGCCAATCTGGAAACTCGAATCGGACTTGCACGGGACGAGGCCGTATACTCATCCGTGGTTACGGAATCTTGTGGTGTTTCCTGGACACGTGACCCGTTTGACCGCCTGATTGTCGGCGCTGCCTTGGTGGGCCAACATCCACTATTAACGCGTGGCCTCGAGATCCGCCGCAATTGTCACCTTGCCTTCTGGGATGATTCCGACGGCACGGACTTCTGAGCGTATCGCTTATTTCAACAGGTGTTCGACAGGTTTCACACTGACTCAACAGCCTGACGCGCACTATAATGATATTCGAGATATCTTGAGGCGGTTTGATTCATCCCCTTGTACACGAAATACTCAAATACTATGATTTTCCTCTTGCCACCGGGAACAGGTGTGACTATCCATTGCCACAAGCCAAGAGCTTTGTGTCAGCCCATCCGAACCTGGTCTACCGGCGTTAGTCCGGGCGGGCAAAAAAGTGTTGCACGCAAGAGAGCTATGTAATGGACCACAGCTTTTTGCGAGCTGCGCGTCTCCGCAGGCGCGTGTGGCCTGTTCCGCCCGTTAACTTCTTCCAACGAGTCGATAACGGGCCGTACTACCTTGCCTTCGTCGCCGATTATCTTTACGGGTGCGCCCTCGCCGCGCACGCACTGTTGTGCGTTGTCTTCTTCGCGGTCGGAGTGCCGCTCCTGCGTTCGCTGAGCAATCGAATCCGTGTTTTCGCCGGACTCCTGCTTGCAGCCTACCTCGCCGGGTTGACGTTTGTCTGCCTGATCGTGCATTTCCTTTCGCAAGCAACGCGGCGCGCTCAGCAGCGGGTCGAAGAGCTCGCACGAACTGATTTCCTCACCGGCTTACACAACCGTCGCAGCATGATCGAGAAGCTCGACACCTGTCGCGCCGACTATGAGCGTAACGGTACCCCGTTCGGCATCATCATCGGCGATCTCGACGATTTCAAGAGAGTGAATGATCGGTACGGACACGAAGCCGGCGACCAGATGCTACGGGCTATTGCCGACACTGTCGGCCGCTGTCTTCGGCCTACCGATAGCTTAGGTCGCTGGGGCGGCGAAGAGTTCCTGGTCCTCTTGCCGAACACCGAGCGCAAGGACGTCAATCGGGTCGCCGGCCGAATCCTGGAGACCGTCCGAACCGTAGGCGGCGATGTTGAAGACGGTACAGTGGGCATAAGCATCTCTCTGGGAAGCACAACGTACCGGCCCCCCGAGGACATTTCGAGCCTTGTTGCCCGCGCCTACGGCGACTGTAAGCCGAAGAGAAGGGATACGTTCGTCTTAGAACTATTCAAGGCAATAGAGGACAAGTTCGCATAGCAGATAGCTGAGCGACGGCGGCGCTCGCAGTGCTAATGATAGGCAAAGTCGATTTTGGGGCTTAGAACGGCGGTAGTTTGGGCGCCGGCGGTGCGAGACGAGGCGGTCAGTTGAGGCGGTTTGCGTCGAATCCTGGCGGCGAACGCCCGGTTCTAAACGAGGTGCCGCAGGATGCACGAGGCACGGGTACCCCTGCCCGGAAATCTGCATACCGGAGGAACTGATAAGAGGAGAAGATGAGGCCGATCCGATCCTACGAGAACTGTGGGAGAATAAGGACGGCTTGGCTGAGGAATGTAGCCACGATCTGCGTCGCCTTTTTGAAAGACTGAAGGCGTCGCAAGAGCTACACAGAGATCGCCTGATCAACCGAGCCAAAGATCGCTCCGTCAGCGGCAGACCGTCCAGGCTTGGTATACACACCGAAATTCGTTAGTATTCCCGCCCAAACCGGATATACTGCTGTTGTATCTGCCGCGGTACCGTCGGCTCATCAAACAGGTCAGGGGGGGGGTCTACGATGGAAATCAAAACGAAGAACGAGACAAAGACCGCCGTGGTCCGTGCCACGGTGCCGCTACGAGAACTCCCGGGGGTCATCGGTGAAGCGTACGGTGAGATCATGGCGTATTTTTTTCGTACCGGTCTATCTCCGACAGGGTTTCCCTTCGTATTGTACGGCAACGACGATATGGACGCCCTCCGGGTGGAAATGGGTTTCCCCGTTGATCGGGAGGTAAAACCGGAGGGTCGGGTGGAGGCGGGCACGATCCCCGGCGGAGAGGTGCTTTCCGAGATACACGTCGGTCCGTACACGGAGTTGGAACGTACCTACACTCCCGTGATGAAATATATCCAAGAACAGGGACTCGCCGTTACGGAGTGGATGTACGAGATCTACCTGAACTCGCCCGAGGATACTCCGGAAACTGAGTTGCGAACGGAAATCTGCTTTCCACTCAAGCGGTGATGTGAGATCGCCTTTACCACCGATGCGGTTGCGGCCAAGGTACCGCCGTATACCGGCGCCAGAGCATTTCCGATCCGAGCACGGACATCGACGACCGTATCGCGGCGCTACGGGAGTGCACTCGTGGTATAATAAGGGGTCGATTTGTTCGGAAACGATGATGAAATCGGCAACCGGTTACAGCATGCATATCGATCTCGCCGGCCGGGAACTGGCTCACAGGATCGACCTGTCGCCCGGCGGGCTTGGAAGCCTGCGGGTTGTCCAGCCGCTTCCCGCCGAGGTCGGCGACGGCGCCGTTGAGTCCGTCAAGCTGGGGCACGGAGTGGGTTACCTCAGCTTCTCTTGTGAAAATGCGGTCCAGGAGTTTCATCTGCGGACCGGTCCGGCGCACGATCGCTTTGTTCTACCCTTTCACCTCTCGCGTGATCCGGACGAGGTAGGCATAGAGGGTATACGCCGGCCGATAACGCTTTCGCGCAGCGACTCGTATATCCTCGGGCCGTCGGTGATCGGACTGCAGACGGTGCGCCCCGGCACAGTGACGCACGAGATCTGCCTGCTTGCGAACTCTGCGGTGGTTGACTCCTGTTTTGCCGATCTGCGGCTGGAGCTTCCCGCAGCTCTCAAGCGCGGCTTCACCCAGCCCAACGGTGAACCGTTCTTCCTGTCCGGCCACACCACCGCCGCCATGGGCCTGGCGTTGCGCCAGATGCTGACCTGCGGCCTGCACGGTGGGTTTGCGCGGCTCTACCTGGAGGCCAAAGTCATCGAGATTATCGCGATGCGCCTGGCTCAGGTACTGGATCGAGAGGACGAGACGAGACGTGTCGCACTGAT
>PWQX01000046.1 GCA_003556605.1 Spirochaetaceae bacterium | reverse complement strand
GGACATAGAGCCCGGCTTCTTTCTGCTTTTCGAGGTAGTAGTCGATATTCTCGAGCGTATCTTGCTTGAAGGTCTCCATTCCGCGGCGGTAGTCCTCTTCGTCCTGCATATCCAGGTCGTACTCGCGAAAATACACCCGCTTGGTGTTCGCCTTCTTCGCGTTTACCGCCAGCTCGCGCAGGCAATACGCGAGCGGGTCCTTAAGCTTTTCTTGGCCCATTTCGCGCAGAAACACCGCAAGAATGTCCTCAAGGTAGACTTCAGTTTCGTGGGGTAGGATGTAGGACTTGACGGTGAGGGGGATGCCGCTGCGCGCTGCTTGAATTACCTTTGACTCGTCTACCTTCTTCGGCATTGTCTGCAAACCCCTTTTAAACCGCTTTGACGTTAAGTATAATTTGAATCGCTAATATGTCAAGCGGGGTGACCAAGCGGGTTCGGTCGCCCGCGTTATCGGCTTCTAAATCGCTGCATCTGTTCAGCCATCTCACGCAGGCGTCTTTCGACGAACGAGTTCACCGTACCGCTCTGGAATTGATCGCGCTGAGTTCGTACGCCGGCCGGCAGCCCGGTGAGAATCTCAATTCCCTGGTCGATTGTATCAACTGCCCAGATATGAAAGCGCTTGCAGCGAATTTCTTCCTGCACCTCGTGCGACAGAATCAGGTTCTCGATGTTGCCGCGCGGAATGATTACCCCTTGGGTGCCGCTTATCCCGAGTTTTCTACAGACCTCGTAGAATCCTTCGATCTTCTCACTGATGCCCCCAACTGCTTGGACCTCACCCATCTGATTCACCGAGCCGGTGACGGCAATGTCTTGGCGCAGCGGAACCTCGGCGATGGCCGACAGCAACACGTAGATCTCGCTCGAGCTCGCCGAGTCCCCGTCCACTTCAACGTATGATTGCTCGAAACAGATGCTCGCACGGATCGATAGCGGATGTTCGCGCAGGTACTTGGATTGCAAGTACCCTTCGATGATGTACACGCCCTTATCGTGCAGCTCTCCCGAGAGCCCCGACTCACTCTCGATATTGATAATGCCGTCGTCGCCCGGAGCTATGCGCACGGTAATCACCATCGGCCGGCCGAACGCGTAGTAGCCGCGGTCTATCACCGCAAGGCCGTTGATGCGGCCGATTGCTGAACCGGCGACCGAAATCAAGAGCTCGTGCGAGAGGATCTGCTCATCGATCTTTTCTTCCGGTAGGTTGTAGAGGTAGCGCCGTTGGTCGAGCGCCGCCTGCACCTCTCGTCGCGTGATCTGTTCGACGTTGTGGCGGCGCCCCCAGTAGTCGGCCTCACGCAAGAGATCGGCGACGCGCGAAAAGCGGGTGCTGAGACGGTTGCGGAACTCCGAGAGCCGCACGCCGTGCTCGATCACCGCCGCGACGCCGTCCGGCTCAAGCGGCAGAAGCTGCTCGTCGCGCTGTATCATCCGCATGAACGCGACGTACTCGCCGGTGTTGCGTGGACTACGCTCCATTACTGCGTCGAACTCAGCCGGCATCTTGAACAGCTTGCCGAACTCTTCGTCCTGGTTGTACAGGATGTCGTAGATGTGTTCGTTGCCCATGATGATCACCTTGACCGACAGATCAATCGGTTCCGGTTTCAGGCCGCTGGGGTGCGAGTAAGGGCCGGGCATGGTGCGGATTTCGGCCGCGCCGTCTTGAAGAGCGCGCTTCAGCGCGCTCCAGGCTTCTTCCTGTGTGAGGATGTCTTGGGCGCGCAGTATCAAGAAGCCGCCGGAGGCCTGCAGTACCGAGCCGGCGCGAAGATTCATAAAGCCGGGGGCACCGTCATCGCCGCCGTCGCCGGAAGGCTCAACGGTGCCGAACAGCTTGGCGTAATCGGCGGTGCTTTCAAAAACAACCGGGCTGTGCTCGGTTTCGGTGTGCTCAACGACGACATTCACGTCAAATCGCTGGAAGCGGCTGCGCTCGCTGTGCTCGGCTTCGCCTGCCGCACCGGTGCCCGCGCTACCACTCGTGGCCGCTGCTGCCCCGCCGGTCTCGGGTGCGAACGCCTCGATACCGGACAACACCGCCTCGCGCACCGCATCCAGATGTGCCGCGATTCGTTCACCGGGAAACTCACGCTTCAACCGATCGATCTCTTCGCGCAACTGCGGCTCAATCGACGATGCCTGCAGCTCAACGAGTTTGCGGCGCATCTCATTGCGGTTCACCCGCAGCTTTGCAAAGATCCGGCTCATCTCGTCGATGAATCGAAAGTAGTTCTCACGTATCTGCTCGAGCCGGGATTGGTCCATCGTGCCGTTGACTGCTTGACGCTGCAGTTCGTCAAAACTCGCCGGTTTGCCGTCGAGCAGCGGCGCGAGGTCGGGCTTTTCGTCATCCTCGGCCGAACGCACGATCTGGAAACCGGCTTCATCGAGGCGTGATTCGAACTCGCTAATGCGCTCCTGCTCGGCGTTCTCGGACGCCAGGAGGATCTCCTCGCGCCTGCGTTGGTACTGTTTGTCTTCAAACACCAGTTGCAGGCCGTCGCTGATTTGCTCGATCAAGCGCTGCATCGCCGTCCGGAACGCTCGCGCCTTGCCCGGCGGAAAGTACAGCACCCGCGGCTCGTACGGACTGCGGAAATTGTGGACGTAGGCGCAGTCGTGTAGCGCGCCTTCCGGCGGGCGGCGCTCACGCAACAGCTTAATGATAGCGGTGCGCTTACCGGTGCCGGCCGGACCGGTCACAAAAACGTTGTAGCCTTTCGCCGGCATCTCGATCGCCATTCGCAACGCCTGTATCGCCCGTGGTTGACCGATAATGTCGAACTGTGCCGGCACCTCTGCGGGGCTCGGGATGGAATCGGGTGCTATGGAGAAGCGAACCTGCTCGAACGAGAGCGCGTACGCGTCCGCAGGGGTTTTGTCTGGTTTGGCGTAATTATGGGACATGGTGCCGCTATCATAGCCCAAAGCGGGTGCTCATGTCGATTTGGTGCTACTTTCAAAACCTCCCGCACCTCGATATAATGACTTCGATGCAATTGCAGGAACTTGACAGCCACCTGCGGGCGTGGCTCCCCTTGGCGGAGTTTGAGGCTATTGATCCGTCGCTAAATGGTTTGCAGGTTGGAAGACGAAACCCGGAAGTGCGCCACGTGGCGGTGGCGGTGGATGCCTGTCTTGAAAGCTTTCGCCGGGCGGCCGAGCTGCACGCCGACCTGCTGTTTGTTCACCACGGCATATTCTGGGGAAAGGAGTGCCCGATTACCGGGTCGCGGTACGAGCGGCTGCGGAGCTTGCTCGATAACGATCTCGGCCTGTATGCGGTGCACCTTCCGTTGGATCAGCACCCCGAGCTCGGGAACAACGCGGTAATGATGCGCGAGTTAGGTGTCGGTGCGCTGCAACCTTTCGGGAGCTTTAAGGGCAGTGACGTTGGGTATTATGGATGCCTTCCGCAGCCTTTGCGTCTTGAGCAGCTTGTCGAGCGCTTGTTTCAGGATCGTTCGGCAGTGCTTTCAGTGCTGCCCTTTGGACCTGAAGCTATAGAACGGGTAGGAATTGTATCCGGGGGCGCTCCGTTTGCAGTGGACGAAGCAATAGAGCATGGGCTCGATCTGTTTGTAACCGGCGATGCGTCGCACGTTGTATACCATCGAGCGCAGGAAGCCGGAATCAATGTGGTGTTCGGGGGGCATTACCTCACCGAGGTCTGGGGCGTGCGGGCCGTTGCCGCTCGATTGGAAAGCGAGCTGGGGCTGCAGACGAGCTTTATCGACCTGCCTACCGGACTGTAGCATCATGACTGTATCCGCTTACCGGTTGTCCCGATTGCGCGAGTCGCGCTATCTGCCGTTCGTCCTCAGCGTCCTCGTGATTGTGCTCGATCAGGTCACCAAGGCGCTCGTAGTCCAGCATCTCGATCCGGTAGCGATCAGCGGTGATCACATCGAGGTGTTCGGCGAATACGTGAGAATCATTCACACGCGCAATCCGGGAATCGCGTTCAGCATCGGCAGCGAGCTGCCGAATCAGATACGCAGGGTGGCATTTACCGCTATTCCGGTGCTTGTGTTGACCGGATTGCTGGTTTATTACTTTCGCTATGACCCGTTCCGGCCCGCACAACGCTGGGCGGTTGCTGCGATTGTAGGGGGCGGGCTGGGCAACATCATCGACCGCGTTGTGCGCACGGGGGGCGTTGTTGATTTCATCGACGTTGAGTTCTTCGGGATCCTCGGGCTCGAGCGCTGGCCGACGTTTAACGTCGCGGATGCCGCGGTCGTTGTCGGCGGGATTGTGTTGATTGTCGGCATTTTGGTTGAGGAGGTCCGTGCTCATGGGCAAGAGAGCTAATACGGTACTGTTCATTCTGGGGGCTACGGTTGTAAACCTGATCGTGATGATGGTGGTGTTCGTGGTTCTGTTGACCGCGTTCTCATTCGCGCTTGCGGCGCACGTGCCGCCGGAGTCGCAGCAGTGGGTGGTGCTGGGACTGCTGGTGGGCTCTATCGCGATTACCTACTTCATCTATTACCGGCTGGTGCGGTTTCTAACCGCCAAGTACGACCTCGAGAAGCATTTCGAGCCGATCTTTCCGAAACGGAAGTAATCACTAACGGCGGAAAAACTACCGGCGGGGAAAAAGCTCGCCGCACCCGCCGGCAAACAGACGGTAAGCGCAACGCGCTGTCGGAGCCTGGTCTAATAGCCGTCCGACATTGCGCGGTTGGCGTCTTTGCGGTGCAGCTCAGTGTATACGTATCCGCGGTTCTTGAGGCTGTCTTTGACCTCCTGCGGAAACGGAATATAGCGCCAGAAAATATCGCGCACCTCACGGTCCAGCTTCTGGGTACCTTCGCTCTCCCTCATGATCCACAGGATGTAATCTTGAATGAAGGCGTCTTTGACGTCGCCCTTCATCTTGCGGTCGCTGAACCACTGATAGTACCAGCCGGTCAGCCCCTCTTCCATCCAGTAGTGCTGGGCCTTCTCCTTGGCAACCTGCCAGCGGAGATCTCCTACCGCCGCGACAACCGCGGTCTTGAGGTCTTTAGGATACATAGGGATGGCGAGCCGGCCCCGACTGCTCGCGCGATTGAAACGTTCAAACGGTTCCCAGCACACCCCGAGCTCCCCGTAGCACGGAACAAGCACGATGTTCGGTACAATGCGGTTGGTCTGCATCTTGAATGTCCGCAGGAATACGCCGGGATCGTAATACTCCACATCGGCAACCGCATTCAACACGTTTTCGCGGCAGCCAAGGTCGTACAGCCCGCCGCGAAAATACTGTTTTATCAATATCGGAAAGTGGTTTCCCTGGCGGCCGATGCAGATTTTCGCCATCTGGCGAACCGTCTTCATCTCCTCCACTACTACCTTGCGATCTACCGCGGGCATACCGCCGCTGTCGGCCTCCTTCTGCTCCAACTCATCACGCTGTTCCCGAATGCTCTCGAGCTCCCGCGTGTGCCGTTCAAGATCACGATTGAGGCTGCTTAGTTTCCGCACGAGGTTTGCAATCTCGGAGAGCGCCGATTTCTGCGACTCGTCGTACGGCATGCGTACACGGTCAAGGTCGTCGCGCGTGTGCACCCGCTCGAGTGACTTGAGTTGCGCTTTGATGCCGTGCTCTGTGTCGCGCATCGCTTCGGCCTGCCGATGCACCACCGACCGCTGCGCTTCATAGCGGCCGCGCGTTTTTTCGAGCATGGCGTTAAGACGCGGCGGGCTGTTTTTGCCGGCGGCCTTGGTCTCATCCGTTGCCGAGGCGTTCACCCGGCCTAGTAAGACCGCCTCGAGCCATTCGTCAACGTAGTAGATCGGTTCGCCGCTGCGGTTTTCGGGAATCACGCGCGAGATGAGCTCGCGCTGTTCACGCGAGAGCATCGTGGGAGAGAGTACCGCAAACCGAAGCAAGACCTTCTTGGGGGCCGGCAGCGCCGAGCCCACCTTGCCTGCGATAGCGGTTGCGAGCTCCCAGTGCGCCGGTATGAGCTTATTGCGGTACACCGAGCGGTCTTGCGATTCTTTTGCGTTGAGGAATTGACCCAGCATTTCATGAACACGCTTCGAGATCTCGCCTTCGCCGGTGAGCACTTCTTTGTAAAAGCCCTGGTTTTCAAAATAGGGCTGCGCCTCACCCTGCAGTTCGGATGGGCGGGTGAAGCGATCATCTTGGGAACCGAGGCCGGGGGGACCGAGTTGGGCGTCTATCTGACCCCGTTGATCGACGCCGGTGTCGCCGAACAAGTCTTCGAAATCGGGCGCCCCTACGTCGGTTCCCAGCAGCGCCGCTACCTCGGGGTCCATGTCTCCGGCGAATTGATCTTGGTTTTGTGACTGTGAGTCTAGCGCCATACAGATATGTACCAGGGCGGCGTTAGCGGCGGACTATCGCCGCAGACGCGTGTAATGGAGGTGACGGGACTCGAACCCGTGACCTCTTGAATGCCATTCAAGCGCTCTAGCCACCTGAGCTACACCCCCACGCAACGATGTTCCTACCATACGCGAAGCCCAGGAGCCTGTCAATACGTCCGGCGGGCCTTAGCTCCACGTGCGTCCGCCTCGCCGGGGCCTTTATATGCACCGGTTCGGCGCTCGGCAGTGTCTCGGCCTGAGGTCAGCTGATTGCCGCGACCGCATGCTCCGAATCGCCCGCTTCGGCAGTGCTGTACGGCGGTTCCTCCGGAATCAGGTAGCCGGTGCGTACGCACGCCTCGAACAAGTGCCGGCTGATGTACTCGGCAGACTCGCGGCAATAATCGCCCTGGAAGCTCGCAATCATGATTTGAAATCCGTCCTCACGCTCGCCGATCACTCGAATGTAAGTGCGAATATTGTTGATGCCTTTGACGCGATACCAGTGTTCAGTCCGTTGCATAACCATCGCCCTCCCGTCTATGTTATTTTCGGCATCGCTGCTACCATTGTTTACCTATTGTGACTTCACCGACTGCTGATTCATTTGCGGCCCGTTCACGGCTTCATGCCGATCTGGATCCGCTGTTAGACGATCCTGAGCTCTGTCTCGTGTTCCCCTCCGAGGTTGCCGCCGGATGGTGGCGCCGCGCGGCAGCCGAGCGTGCCGAGGGTGCGATACGGTCGGACCGGTTCGTATCGTGGGACCGCTTCAAGGAGCGCACGTTTGAAACGCGGCGCGAAGCACGGCCCGTCAACAACACGCTGCGCATGCTGTTTGCGCATGATCTCTTGGAGCGCAATCAGACCGATGCGATGCTTTCGCGCTTCATCTCGCCCGAACATCGTGAAAGCTCACCGGCGTTTGCTTCGACGGTCGTAGAGCTGTTGCCGACGCTCGAGCTGTTGTTCGGGCAGGTGCAGCGCTTGCCGACCGCTAGCGACGCGGCCGGTGCGGCCCGCTCGAGCCGGGCGCTGTTTGCCGACCTCCGGCTGCTGCGCGATGAGTACGAAGCGTTCCTGCGGCGTTACGCGCTGTTTGAGCCGGCTTTTCTCGAGCCTGCCGAGTGCATACCGCCGGGACGATTCTGCTTGCTGTATCCGGAGGCGCTTGAAGACTACGCTGAGCTCACCGCGCCGCTGAAGCGCATGAGCGGAGTTAGCGTGCGCTCTGTTCCGGATCACAGTGCCTCAGTTACTCTCCGACAGTTCGAGAACTCGGTGCAGGAGATCCAGTCGGTCTTGTCGGAGATCGAGCGCCTGCTTGATAACGGCACTCCGCAGAGCGAGATTGCGCTCACGGTGTGTGAAGACGACCGCTACCTGACCGAGCTGTTCTCGCGTGCGGCCGCCCGTGAGGTGCCGCTGCAGGCGCGCTACGGCCGCCCCCTCACCGAGCATCCCGGCGGGCGGCTGATGCTGCAGATCGAGGAGCTCGGCGCTGCGTCGTTTTCGGTGACAGAGCTCGGTAACCTGCTGCTGGACCAAGGGCTTCCGGTTCGCGACCGCGAACAGGCTGCGCGCGTGGTTGCGTTCGGCGTGAAACACGGCTGTATCGGCGCCGACCCACCAGGCATGCGCGGGGGCTGGGACCGTGCGTTCGCGGCGACCCGGCATGCAGGTGCGGCCGAGCTGGGGCGCTATTTTCGAAGCATGCGCGGCGCGGTAGCCGGCATTCGCGGCGCTGCAAATTTCGCCGAACTGCGCAGCGCGGTGAACAAGTTCCTAGCGGCGTTTCTCGACACCGATTCCTGGGACGAGCAGGGCAAGCGTACCCTGCAGTGGGCGCAGGACCTGATCGGCGAGCTGCGCCGGATTGAGCACGAGTTAGGGATTGCGGTGGGCAGCCCATGGCGGGTCTACTTGCGGCTGCTGCGTACCCGGCGCTACGTCCCGTTGCGTCGCAGCGAAGGTATTGCGGTGTATCAGTACCGGGTGAGTGCGGCGCTTGCACCGCAGAATCATTTTGTGCTCGGTGTGTCGCAACAGGCGGCGCGCGTGGCGATCGACCGGTTCGGGTACCTCCGCGCCGACGAGAAGGAGCGGCTTGGCCTCGCGGAGCGTGACATCACCGAGCAGGTGCTGCGCCTGTTCAGCCATTCGGGCCGGCAAGTGTTTCTGAGCTTTGCGCGCAACGCGTTCTCCGGTCGCCGCCTGGCTCCCCCGTTATTCCTGCGCGGTGACTCAGTTGCGCCGGCGGATCACCAAACGCTGCAGCGCCTGCAATCGGAAGATCTCTACCGTGCCGAGCGTGAAGCGCTGAGAGTGGGGGCCCCGATTACGCGGATGTATCGCCTGCAGTATCGTGGGCTGCGGGCGGCGCTTAGGTCCGCCTTAGGCACAGGGCAGCGCGAGCTCGACAGAGCTGCGATTGCGGACGAGGATTTGCGTGCGCGTGTGCAGCAGCGACTTCGAGTCGACGGCGCGCTGCGGTTGTCCAGCTCACATCTGCATACCTACGCCCGGTGTCCGTTGGCGTTTCTCATCCGTTATGGGCTGGGTCTGGATCAACCTGAGTACCGCCCGGTTGCCGAGCACCCGCTGCAGCTGGGGGCACTCTATCACAAGGCGCTGGAACGGTTAGGTGCGGCGATTCGAGCAGCCGATGCGCACATACGCGCATCGCAGCTCAGTCTGTACCGCCGCAAGCTCGATCAGATCCTCGACGACATCACGGCTCAGGACCTCCCGCGCGATACCGGAATTCCAGCTGTACTGATGCCGGCGGTGCGGCTGCGTATGCGGCGGCGTTTCAGCGTGTTTTTGGAACGGCTGGTCTCGCGCTTTGAGAACTACGCGATCGTCGAGATCGAATCGTGGCGGACGGCGCCGGCGCGCGACCCCTTCGGCGCGAACGCGACCGGGGGAGACCCTGTTGGTGCGGGCGATCAGGCGGGCGCCCCGGTCGCCGCAGGTGACGGAGCGGGCACTGCGCGGTTTTCAGGGAAGATCGATCTGGTCTTACAGCGGCCGGCCGACGGTGCTACCGCAATTCTCGATTACAAGCTCGGTGCGGCTCCCAAAAAGGCCGAGCTTCTGGCGCTGTTTGAAGACAGATCCGCTCTGGTGCCGGCGTACCAGATGCCGGTGTACGCTGTCTTGATCGCGCACACGACGCCTCCGATCGGTGAGGCGCTGTACTACAGTATCAGGGAGAACCGCTTCTTGACCGCGATCGGTGAGGGATCAGGTGCGTGGACCTCGCGAGCGCGCATACCCGCGCTCGCGGCGGCGGTATGTAGCCATGCCGCCCGGGTCGCGGCGCATATCGCTGCAGGCCGGTATTGCCGAACGGACGGGTACGCGGTTTGTAGCGCATGCGATTTCCGCGCGGTCTGCCGCCGGAAGTTCTTCATTCAGTAAGGATTGTGCATGGACACTACCGACAGCACAGCACATCATCCGTTCG
>PWQX01000085.1 GCA_003556605.1 Spirochaetaceae bacterium | reverse complement strand
GCTCTTCTTCGTTGTTTCAAGCGCTTCGCCGTCTGCTGTCTTGGATTGGCCACTATCCAGCTTAGAGAGCGCGAGTACGGCAGAGACAAGCAGGCCTCCGGGCAGCACGCACTTTAGCAGCTTGAGAAGCCCAACAGCGTATCCAGGTTTCGGATCCTCCGGCAGATCAAAGCGGGCAGGTTCATCCGGCAGAACATAGATTACGTGCAGTCCGCCGAGTTGTTCATCGCCATATATCGTTGATCCGGGCACCTCCTGTACGCGCTCACGAGCCCGGGCAAGCATGTCTTGCCGTGAACCAAACTGGAGAGCACCTGCGGAACAGGCTTTAACACAGGCCGGCAAAAGACCGCTGTGCACCCTGTCAGTGCAGAGGATACACTTGCTCGCCGTCTTTTCCACCTTAGGCACTTTGAAGGGACACGCTCCTTCACACAGGCCACAGGCGATACAGGCCTCTTCCTTGAGCACCACGGAACCCTCTGCGGTGTGCCTCAAGGCTCTAGTAGGACAAATCTCAACACAGCCTGCTTCGGTACAGTGCTTGCAGGCATGATGGTGGAAGGCCCATTTAACCCGCCCGTTGTCGCCCCATTCGGTAAACTTGAGCAGGCTCCATGTCTTGAACGATAAATCGGCAGGATTCTGGTAGCCGTTACCGCCGAAAAACTGAGTTTCTTCAGCCGGCAGTTCATTCCACTGCTTGCACGCTACTTGGCATCCGCGGCAGCCCATACACTTCGTCACATCATTCAATATAGCTTGTTCCGTCATTGGGTAAGCCCTCCGTTCTCTATTCGACATAGAAAGGCCTTATACTCTGGAATTTGGGTATTGGCATCTCCTATGTATGGGGTGAGAGAGTTCGCGCTATCTCCCGTTGCGAGCCCCACATACCCGAAATGCCAGGGAAGCGCAACCTGTTCATAGAGCTTCCCGTTAAGCGGGAAGGGTTGGACACGTTTCGTGACCAGGGCATAAGCTTCGATTCTTCCCCTTGCCGACACGATGGTTACCTTGTCTCCGTGTCTTATTCCTTTGTCTTCAGCGAGAGACGGACTCATCTCCACGAACATATCGGGGACCAGTTCCGCCAACCAGGGCAGGTTGCGGGTCATTGCGCCCGCCTGCCAGTGTTCACACATTCGGCACGTCGAAGCTATGACCGGGAAGTCCTTGGGATCGCCGACTATATCCAGGCCTTCTGTTGTCCACAACCGTGCAGCAGGGTTTGTCTGCGTGATGGAAAACAGATTCTCTACCGGGCTCTCTAATGCTTCATAGTGTTCCGGAAACGGCCCGTCGACCAGGCCTTCAGCGCCGAACAAACGGCCGAAACCTTCACGCGTCATGATGAAGGGGCCGAGACCTTCTTCAGGAGCAGAAGCAGCCGGGAAGTCAGGAACATCACCTGTCCAGGAGGTGCCGTCCCAGCGGATCACCATACGTTCGGTATCCCATGGTTGTCCCTGCGCGTCGCACGAAGCTCGATTGTACAAGATACGGCGGTTCACAGGCCACGCACAAGACCAGTCGGGATAGAGGCCTATACCCGTAGGGTCTTTCAGCCCTCGTTTCTCGGCCTTGTTGCCCTCTTCGGTATAGCTGCCCGAGTATATCCAGTTTCCGCTACTGGTACTGCCGTCATCCTTAAGCTCCGCAAAGCTTGACAAGAGTCTGCCGGTTCTTAGATCGTACCCATTAATCTCTTTCGCGACTTCATGGGCATTCGGTCCGTTGCCATTGCTGCCGTACTCCCACCGCATGTTCAGAAGGGGCTGATCTTTCTGAGCGCTGCTACCGGCGTATTCTTGGCGAACATGCTGGAAGACCTGGTCGATAATCCACAGATCATTCTTGGCTTCACCGATAGGGGAGATCGCCGGATACCGCCATTGGCTCCATCTGCCGCTGTTAGAAATACTGCCTTCCTTTTCGAGAGAAGATGCAGCCGGCAGAAGGAAGACCTCAGTATCGATATCAGCCGGATCTACTCCCGGCCGTTTCCAGAACGAAGCAGTCTCGGTGTCCCATAGATCTGCTACCGCCAACCAGTCCAGATTATCAAGCCCTTTACGCACCGCGTCTGCTTGCGCACCTGAAACGGCAGGATTCGTTCCCACAGCCAACATTCCTTTTATTGTTCCGGTATACATGGCCTCGACGAGAGACAAAAAGGAACAGTCTTGAGTAAGCCGAGGCAAATAGTCGTAGCAGAACTCGTTCTCCGGACTGGCTTTTTCCCCGTAAAACGCTTTCAGTTGGCTGACAAGGAAGTTCGGCGTATTCTGCCAGTAGTTTACGCTTCTAGGGTCCTTTGTGACTGCTACATTACGCTCTAGATACGTAGCGAGACTGGTATCGTCCGCTGTAGGCAGACTCATATATCCGGGCAATAAGTGAAACAACAGAGCGTGGTCAGTTGACCCCTGTACATTGCTGATACCCCGCATTGCATTGATCCCACCGCCCGCAATTCCCAAATTACCGAGAAGCAGCTGGAGAATTGCATAGGTTCGGATGTTCTTAGCGGCTTTTGTATGCTGCGTTGTTCCCATGGAGTACAGAATCGTTCCTGCTTTGTCGCTTGCGCCGGTTGCGGCAAAGGTTTCGGCTACCGACATGAAATCTTCTCTTGATGTGCCGGTAACGTTAGAAACCGTGGCTACGTCGTAACGCGAAAAGTGTTCTTTGAGACGCTGAAAGACCGTGTCGGGATCCCTCAGCTGTGTGTCTCTCTTGGGGATCCCGTCGCCATCCTTCTGATAGGTCCAGCTGCTTTGATTGTATCGCCTGTCGGCTGTGTTATAACCGGAGAAAAGACCTTCCTCAAACCTGAATTCGGGGTTGATCAGGAACGAGGCATTGGTGAACTCGGCTACATAGTCCTTATTATACAGTCGATTCTGGAGAACATAGTTGATTATGCCTCCTATGAACGCTATATCGGTTCCCGAGCGCATAGGGGCATACATGTCTGCGGTAGCCGAGGTGCGGGTAAATCTCGGATCTATACTAATAAGCTTGGCCCCGCGTTTCTCTCTGGCCTCGTTGATCCACCGAAAGGCAACTGGGTGATTCTCTGCTGCGTTGCTGCCGATGACCATTATGCAATCACTGTTTCCGATATCGATCCAGTGATTCGTCATCGCGCCGCGTCCAAAGCTATCAGCTAATGCAGCTACGGTGGATGAATGACAAAGCCGTGCCTGGTGCTCCAGGTAAACAACGCCAAGGGCTCGCGCCAACTTATGGATGAGGTAACACTCCTCGTTGTTCACGATTGCACAGCCGAGCATCGCCAGCCCTTCAGTATGGTTTACGACCCTTCCCTGTTCATCCTGCTCAACCCAAGTATCGTCTCGTGTTTCTTTGACCTTCTTCGCAATACGCTCAAGCGCAAATTTCCAACTGACTTCTTCCCAGTGGTCGCTCCTGGGGGCGCGGTATTTGACTCTTTCCAGACGCCGTTCATTGTTGACGATCTGGTACGCGGCAGCTCCTTTACTACAAAGCGCGCCTTGGTTTATCGGATGATCCGGATCGCCTTCAATGTTGATCACTTTCCCTTGGTGTGTAGTGGCGATCTGGCCGCAGCCGACAGAACAATAGACGCAAACGGTAGTTGTATCTCTACCGTAATCGATCTTCAATGATGAGATTAAGTCGTCAGTTTCTCTTGCTGAAAGCTGTCCCCCGCCCTTCAGATAAAGGCTTCCGGTGAATAGTGCCGACACCTGCAAGAATTTCCGTCTTGTCAGTTTCAAGGTAGCCCCCTTCTTCTTCTTATGATCTTCTCTCACGAGGGAGATATGTAGCCCTCTTTCCAAGCCAGAACATCAAGGTGGTGAGTCAGCAGATCGTTCATGATCCAAGACAGAGCAATCTCCTCGTGTTCGGGAAGCCGACGTTCATCTAAAATCTTTAGGTATCTGCTGCAATTCTTACACAGCTCAACGCGGTATGGAGTATCTCTCACCGTGAAAAAGAGCTGGCCATCAGCAGCGCTCCCATTACAATACGGACAAGCCATGCGAGGAAACCTCCACTCTGTAGCGCACAGCCAGCACCATAGCAATAATCGGCCATCCTCAGCGCTGATCCGCCCCAATACCGGAACGGTACCACAGAACGGACAGTTGCCTTGTAACCATGAATCGGGATGCGCTTTGTGCGCATTAACGTGTTCTGATAGCCAGCTCAAGAACGGACGAACAGTGAGAACTGCCACTAGGTGTAGGAGCTCAGCCGAGGTGTACTCAGCAGTACCGTTTCCGATGAGCTGGGAGATAACGAACTCTGAAGCTCGAGTTTGATCTAACTCTGCTTGGTGAAGTAATTGGTCGATCTCATCTTCGCACTCTAATGCTCTTTTCAGCTCATCAGTTACGCTGTACAGCAGCTCCCTCGTTAAATCGCCCGGTAGTCTTAGCCGGTTTATCGATACTAGGGGTAGCTCAGTCTTACGAGGCTGCAAAGAACACCCCATACTTTCAGGAGAAATACCCTTTTCATCGAGTTTCCTGTGAACAACTCGATACATGCTCTCGAGATTCTCATAAAGCTTCTCGCTCTCTTCAGAGTGGCCCGGGGGATGCAAGAGCGGATTCATAGGTACGTTCTCTCTCCTTCACGCAAACCAATGGCAGCATTCGTCACCAAGCGAAATCAATTATACCGTACAATGAAAAATCTGTCAAAATTATATCGATTAATAAATAACAGTAGGATTGTATGCAATCGTGCAGTGAATACGTTACTTTGTCGTGTATTGGCGCTTGTTTCGGCCGCCTGTGAAGCGGTGGACGAAGAGATGCCGGGAGCAAACGTCATGATGGAAGAGGAGATCATGCTTGACAGTGCCGCATGCGTTCATACGCGCCGCAACGCGTGTGAACACTCACCACCGCTAAAGGCCTGCCGAGTAGAGGCTGCTTACTGCTGATTACGTAGACACTTGTGCTCTTGGTTTGTGCGATGATTTCTTCTACTATTCAGCCGCCGACGGAAAGGAGATAGAAGTATGGAACACAACGAGGGGAAGTTCAAAGGGCACAAAGGGCTCACCATCTATTATCAGTGCTGGCTGCCGGATGATAGCCTGAAGGCGGTGCTACTGGTTGTACACGGCCTGGCTGAGCACAGTGGTCGCTACAAGAACCTGGTGGATTATTTCGTTCCCAAAGGCTACGCGGTCTGGACCCTTGACCATATGGGGCATGGCAAGTCGGAGGGTGCGCGCTGTTACGTTGATCGGTTCTCTGATTACATTGTCGATCTTAAGACCTTTGTTGATATTGTGCATAAGCACCAGCCTCAAGTTAAGGTTTTCCTCGTCGGCCACAGCATGGGAGGTGCGCTTGCCACTGCCTATGCCGTTGAGCATCAGACGGAGCTGACCGGGCTGATCGTATCGGGGCCGATCCTTGTGCCGACCACCAGCGTCTCGCCCGCGCTCCTCGCCATGGTCGGGCTAATCTCAGCACTGTTACCCACGATGGGCGTCTCCGTCATAGATGCCACAGCTCTTAGCCGTGATCAGGCTGTTGTTGCTGCGTATGTGAATGACCCGCTGGTATTTCGCGGGAGAATACCTGCACGAACCGGCGGCGAGCTGGCCAAGACGTGGAAGACACTGCCCAAGCGAATGCCGGAGATACAACTACCCGTGCTGATCATGCATGGCAGCGGCGACCGGTTGGCCGACCCGCAAGGCAGCGAGCTTCTACATGAGCGGACAGGTTCACCGGACAAGACGCTGAAGCTGTATGAAGGCCTCTACCACGAAATCTTCAATGAGCCTGAGCATAATCAGGTCATGGGCGATGTAGAAGAGTGGTTGGCCAAGTACGTTCAATAATCTTAGCAGCTTCTTTAGCGGTTCGCGGACCACGTAACCAAGAAAGCTTACAGGCAGTAATTTCGTGCGTCACGACTATGTCCGCAGGCAACTGCAGCGGTTTTCCGGCAGGAGCATGTCGATCGGTACTTCCGCGGCGGCAGAATGACACCACAGATTACCGCAGCAGTGACGGAACGGCAAGGAAGCATCGTTTTGTTGCAGCTACCCCGGTTACATCCCTGCATCAACATCAACAGACAGCCCGGGGCGAACGCTGAGGCCCTCCGGGAGATCAGGAGCACGTGCGGCCAGTACCCGGTCTTCCTTCAGCCCGAGCGGAGCGAGGTCTCTATCAGCATGCAGTGCAATGCGAAGCACAACACCGGAGAACGTTATATCGCGGTCGCGCTGTTCAAGCGCAAGCTCACCCCTTCGTGCCGGCGGTTGTGCTCGTGTCACCGGAGTCGATGCTTCTACCTCGTGCAATGCTGCGTGGCGTGCCGCCCACTGATGTAAATTGATGCGCGTATCATAGGTTTCGACTGCCGTGTATTCAAGAGTAGGCGAGGTAGTGCCGCCGAATCTCGCCGGGGCATCGTCACAAGAGTTCGGGATGCCGATTTGCGCCCGCTGTTGCTGCACCGTGTGCTTGAGTACGATGTAGAGAATGAAGCCGGCTACCGAGAGAATAGCTGCAGGGAAAAAGGTCCCGCATGGTCTGGAGCGGCGCCGTAGCGACACTGAAGCGGTAGGGACCGGGAAACAAATCTGTATCGCAGCGCATAATGAATACGAACCCGCGATTCAGCTTGGCGCCCCGCACCTGAGCACTGTGCGCGCTGCCGCCCGAGATAATCGGTAGCTCATCTTACTGATCGAGATTTTGGACATCGGCAAACCCGGTATTCACCCAAAGCTCACACTCACCTGAGTACAGCGGCTCTCCGCATAGCGAGAAGGCGTCGTTCAGACAGGCCGGATCATCCAGGGCTTTCGAGGCCAGCCGCAGGCGTTAGCCGGACTGCCAAAGGCCAACGCTGCTACAGACACGCATTACCGTCATCGGCTACCAAAACAGAGCCGTTCAATTGTTACAGACTGCCGGTGATGTAGCGCTCAAGCTGACTTATCTCGAAGTCCTTGTTACGAATTATCGCCTGGACGACGTCTCCGATAGAAATGATTCCGCCCAAAGTGCCGTTCTCGATTACCGGTAAGTGTCGGCAGCGCTTCTCGGTCATGACCGCCATCGCTTCCTCGACGGTATTCTGTGGTGCGATGAACACCACTTGTTTCGACATAATCTCGGAGACCCGCGTATCTCTCGAGGACTTCCCGAGCAGGATTACCTTCCGTGCGTAATCACGCTCGGAAAGAATCCCGGCAACCTCACCCTTGGCACCAACGATCAGAACGGCTCCGATGTTTTTTGCACTCATAACCTCCAGCGCCTCGAACACCGTACTATCCGGCGAGACAGTAACAACGTCTGTACCCTTGTGAGCCAGCACATCTCTCACTGTTATCACTATGCACCTCCATGCAGCTTCAGGTTATGTGATCGACGAACCCGCGTTCGCCGAAACGCTATCTCAGCGCAGACAGAATGCTGTCGACCACTCTGCAGGTTTTCTCCGTGTCGGCAGGAATCGCAAAAAAGAAAGCATGTCCCTCGCACAATCGATTCAAGCCGTGTGGTCGGAATACGGTCTACGCGTAGTTGAGAAATCGGTGATAGACAATCGGTAGCATGCAAGCGACAGACCGGTCACCGCCACATTACCTCATTCCTCCTACACGGTCGTATTATAGCATCAGAGCAATCGCAAAGAAAGAGATCTTAGCAGCGAGTCTCACCAAGCGAAGGCTGCACTTAACGTGTACCGCAAACTGCTATCGCCGATATCATTCAGCAGATTCACTTGCGCCCGATATTCCCGCGGCCGGCAGAAAGCGGTGCGGCGCGTAAGACTGCGCGCAGTCCTCGGTTCGGCGCGGTGGGGTTGACTCTTTGAACAACACCAGGCGGCCCAACACCAGGCGGCCCAACGCGCCGCCGACGACCCGAGCAGGCTAGCACAGCAACGCCGAGCGCCCCCATCCGTAGTTGTCGCGGCGAATCTCGTCAATGGTTTTCATGCGGTAAAAAGCCATCTCTTCCGCCGAACCAACATACACGCCCGAGTTGATAATCTGATACGAAAAGCTCATCATTGAGCGTTCAACGTTCTTGTTCGGTTTGGCACCCGGGGTGGTTACCGCCTTCACGCATGCCTTGAGGTGCTCCAGGTTCCTGTCGTAGATGGGCCCGATGTTACCGGTAGACTCGGGATTCTCGAAATCAATCACCTTGAGGTCGGAGAATAGAACCTGAGGTACCCAAACCTTGCTCGACCCGTTGGTCAATAGCGCACAGAAGTCCTTCGGCCGAAGACAGCTGACAACCAACGGAGTGATCGGGCACAACTCCTGGTAGACGTAGAACGCGCGTTTCTTGTCGCCCACGGGATACTCTTCCTTCGAGAGCTCCAACGTGCGCCCGTCTGCAGTGGTAAGATGAAGCGACTTCATCACCGAGACCGGTACATGCTCGAGAACGCGATACACGCTCAACCAAACCGAGTTCTTCGGAGTACCGTCTTGGAGAGGAACGCATTGTTCTTCTGCGTACTTCCAGTCGAAGTACGAGCCAAAACCGCTTTCGATTTCGATGAACATGATCTTCTCGTGAGAGCCGTATTCCTTCCCAATCGCCATGTACCTGCCGAAATCCTCAGGAGGCAACTGGGATGCGATAAGGGCCTCAACCGGATAAACCGAGAGATAGTAATAGGTCTCCATAAATCCCTCACTATCAAACCATTGTACTACTACTATAAACCCGCGCAGCACTGCTGTAAATGGGCGACCTGGCTCCGGGCCCAAGTAATACCGGCACAACCGCTGCCGGCTGCAGACCATCGCCGGCTGCAGACCATCGCCGGCTCGGGCACACCGGAGAGTCTTGTGCGGTAAGAGCGAACGCGCAAGACTCCGCACGGGACGCGCCCCGCCTGCGACCGGGCCGGGGCGTGGCGCGGGCTCTGCGCGTGGATTGGCGCGCTACGGTACAATGGGCTATACGCTCGTGCTTCGTGCCTTAGATTATCTAGATGTCGGGGCGAAGGTTACGGCAGTGGATCGTCAAATAGGTATTGGCAGCGTCGACTCCGGTGGTGATGATTGCTGTCGGGTGCAGTGTACTCCAGCAACGCGAACAAGTCGTTTGCGAGACCGCGTAAGCGAGAGAAATGGATTGGATCACGAGTGAGCAAAGAGAGCGTGTTAGCTTTCGCCGTAACGCCGATCAACAGGTCCATAACCGGGATTGGGACGCCGTCTACCGAAAAACCGGCGGGCGCTTCGCCGTAGAGAACCGCAAACGCTCGGTCGGGCTCGAATTAGGGTTTCGTATGCTTCGAGGTCTCACCGCCGGTGCAGGTATAATCTTTCCGGGATTTTGGGATGATGCATAAGCCGATCAAGCAACGTACTCTGTCCGCTTGAGACCATCGGCATGAGCGTATTCTGGTCGTACGGCAGCTGGGTCACGGTGTGAAACGTGGCAAACAGTTCAAGCCGCATAAGGTGTGCTTCGTCGATGATCAAAAGCGGAAGCTGTTTCTTGGCTGCAAGGCCTGCGAGCACCTCACGGATGGTGTGCAGCAACATCGCCTGCGAGTTCGCCCGCGGCTCGACGGCAAGCGCGAGGCAGATCTGGCGCAGCAGCTCTATGGTGCTTGCGGTAGTGGCGATAACGCCTAAGACGGTGTACTGCGACGGGTGCAGTCGTGCCGCTGCGGCGCGCAGACTGGTGCTTTTGCCCGAGCCGACCTCACCGGTAATGACGGTAGTGGCGCCGAGGCGCAGCGCGTAGTCAAAGCGTTCGAAGAACGCCGGAAGCCCGGGCAGGGTGAAGAGCTTATCGACCGGCACATCCTGCGAAAACGGCTCACGGGTGAGCCCGTAGGCGGTGGTCAAGGCGATCATTGCACACCTCCGTGCTTCTCAGCTTCACCGTTTCGGTCGGTGAACAGACTCCCGCCGCGGTAGCTCTGCGGCGCATCACGGCAGGCGCTTG
>PWQX01000080.1 GCA_003556605.1 Spirochaetaceae bacterium | reverse complement strand
TTGCTCTTGTGGTGGTGATAGTGGCAGCGCGGATTAGGGCAGAAGGGGATGTACATGACTGACGATACCTCCGTGATTTTACTCGCTGTTCACTAACTACTTACTGCCCTTAGCGTTCTACGGCTTCGCTCTAACAGGGTTTGGTCCAGTCTATTGCCCTTAACGAAGAGAATAGCCATTGTGGCTCAGCGTTGTTGTGTGATTTAGCCCGTGATACGATGAGCGGAGAATAGCGTCCGAAAACGGGGTTGATTTGAACCGCGGTAATGATCGAGCTCAACGATTCGTTAGTGCCGGTGTGGCTCTCGGTGCTCATGTTGTCAGCTATACCTTATTCACACAGGCTTCCAATGAGATGGGATTGCCCGGTCATTGGAATTGGCAGTTCACCGTGGTTTTGGGTCTATCATTGCTTGCGGCATTCGGAACTGTACTAGCAGGCAATCGGTTTCAACGTGTGGTTCTGTTGGGTGCTCGGGCGGCTTTCGTGATATTCGTTGGTATCCCTCTACAGAATCGTGCGTTGGTGCAACTACCCTTAACGATGTCGATCGCTTTCGATGCAGGCTCCTTGCTCCCGGTTGCAGTTGCTGTGCTCGTGGGACCTATGGCCGTTCTGGTGATATCAGGTGTTCAGGGCGCAACGCTTGCATGGAATTACTCTATTGAAGCGACCGGTTCATTGGGCGTTACTCTTCTCCGGTTTGTATCGATCAGCACATTTGCCATTGCGTGTGCCTTTCGCATGTCCATCAACCATTATGCCGGGAGAGCCAACCATCTGGCGAAAACCGCGCGGAGCGCGACGGAACTGTCTCGCGTCAACCTTGAACTTCAACAGCACACCGTAGATGTAGAGCGGGAGGCCATCCGTAGCGAGCGAAAAAGGGTTACTCGCGAGATTCACGATTCAGTCGGCTATATATTAATGAATCAGATCACTCTGATGGAGGTAGCGATCAGGCTCACGAAAGTTTTGAGAGTTGACTGTGATAAGGACACATTGGGCTACCATAACGAATTAGTTGACGTTCTGGGCCAATCGCACTGCCAGGCCAAGGATGGTTTGAATGAGGTCCGTGAGATACTACATAAGCTAAGAGAAACCGAAACCAACGCCGACGTCACTGGTATCGATCGCATACGAACACTTGTCAGCGCGTTCAAGAACACTCCAATCTTCCTTCAGCTGAAGCTTAGCAATATCGGTAACGAGAGCTTTTCGACCGAAATCGATTATATCCTCTTCCGGACGGTTCAAGAAGGAATTACAAACGCCCTTCGCCATGGAAACGCAACGAAAATCGAGATTCTGCTGTTGCAGAACGACGACATTGTCGCCGTAACAATCCTGGACAACGGCGATGGTGCCGACGTGATAGAGGAAGGAATAGGCCTTTCGGGAATCAGAGAACGAATAGAACGAATCGATGGAGATGTTCGTATGCAGAACTCCGTTCGTGGATTCCAACTGCATGTGAGGTTGCCATGGAAACGAAAAGGTTAACCGGGGATAGAATATCGGTCATGGTCGCTGACGATCAGGTCCTGTTTTCCCAAGGTCTTCGGAGGTTGTTCGAAATAAGTGCGCCGGACATCGAGGTGATAGGCACTGCTGCCACCGGACGTGAGCTGATAGACCACGTCGAACGAAGAGAACCAGACGTGATACTTATGGACGTGCGCATGCCCGACATCGACGGGGTAGAAGCGACAAGAATTCTCCATAGCCGCTATCCCAAGGTCCGCATAATCATGTTAACCACTTTTGATGACGATGAATATGTGACGCACGCCGTCAAGTATGGTGCAGTCGGTTACCTCCTTAAGGACATTCCACCCGAAGAGCTATTCGATGCAGTTCGGATGGTTCGTTCGCATTCCTTCATAGCGTCCACAGAGGTGTTGCGCAAGATTGCCACTCCATCGCCTAGCAGTCGGCCGCGGTCGAACACTATTGAGAGTGAGGGATTAGCGGAGGGCACTGATGCGGCGCTGTCTGATCTAACGGAACGGGAGCGGGAGGTTGTTGGTCTGATCCTAGCCGAGTACGACAATCGCTGTATCGCCGAAGAACTCTGCCTGTCCGAGCGCACCGTGAGGAACTATGTGTCCAATGTCTACGCTAAACTAGGCGTCCAGAACCGATTCCAGCTTATTCGTTGTTTTCGTTCCCGGTTCTGAGGTAAGGACAGAAGTCACGATCTTGTCGGTCCGAAATTGGTACTTCTGTCACTTGCGCGCTCCTCTGAGCGGGTTTAGCATAGGTTGCGTACAGTTCAGCACAATACGCGTACGGAAGGGGGATTGTCATGATAAGAACGCGAACGATTCGCAGTACATTCTTGATCGCAGTTGTGGTGCTATTGGTTGTGGGTGTTGTGGCCGGCGTCTTTGCGCGTGGAGAGCCGGAGGTCGAAGAACCGACCAGTATTACGTTCCTCACACACCCGGTGTTGCTAGGCGCTATGGGTGGTGAGGAGGCTCTCGAGGAGTATACGGCGAGGACTGGCGTGGAAGTTGAAGTCATCACTATGCCGATTCCACAGATTCGAGAGAAGATAATGACGGAGTTCATGGCTGGTACCGACACGTACGATGTAATCAATATGAACGACGCTATCTTCAGTACCGACGTTACACCGCATCTGGAGCCGTTAGATCAATACGTGAGAGACTCGGCTCCGGAACAGTATGAGGACGTGATCCCAGCACTGGTAGACATGTTTAGCATCGAGGGCACTCCCTATGCCATGCCCAACCGCGTTGGTACGGGGGTATTCTATTATCGTACTGACCTTTTCGAAGCCTACGATGTCGATATTCCTCGCACACATGATGAACTGATCGAAGCTGCAAGAACTCTCACGCTCGATACTACTGGCGACGGGGCTATCGACGTATATGGGATGGGCATTAAGGCTGGTGATACACAGACACTGGGAAGCGATTTCATTCGGTTGTTCTTTTCCTTCGGCGGCGAGCTTCTGAGCGAAGATATGAACGAGGTACGTTTCAACGAAGAACCAGGAGTACGAACCCTTGAGTTCTACCGAACGCTCGTCGATGAGGAGCTGGTCGATCGGGAATACGTAACGTGGTTACGTGATGATCTGATCATCGCTCAGCGACAGGGAAGGGCTGCGATGTCTTTGCAGTTTTCCCCGTACTATGCTCGAATTAACGATCCGGAAGGTGAAGTATATGGCAACATCTCCGCATTCCCGGTACCCACGGCTGAGGGAGTTCCTGTCGGCAGAACGTGGAGTTCGGCATGGGGCTTAGCATTGAACAAGAACAGCCGAGCCAAGGATGCTGGGTGGGAGCTCATCAAGCAGTTCATAGGCCCGGAGACCCAACGCCGTTCCGCCTTGGAGTTTGGAAATGGGCCGGTGCGAGCATCAGTTTACGAGGACCCCGAGTTTCAGGATTTCTTGAGCGCTGAAGTAGCCGACGCGTGGCTGGGAGGCTTGACAGAAGGCGTTGGTCTACCGCCTCATCCGCAGTGGGCAGAAATGGAGGACGCTCTTTCAGATGCGGTGTTCCGTGTGATCGACGGTGAGCTATCGGCTCAAGATGCATTGGACGAAGCTGCACGAGAGGTTGAACGCATTCTGCGGTGAGAAGTGGATGTCGTTAGCCGCGAGAACACGACCACAGTTTGGTAGCGACGCCCCACGCTTGTGGGGCGTCGGTAGAGCTGGAAAACACCAGCTACACAATCAGTTCAGAAACATCGAGGAATACTATGTCTAACAGCACATATGACTATGATGTAATTGTTGTGGGCGGAGGAACTGCAGGTTGGGTTGCGGCGATGTCTGCCGCCCGGATGAATAGGCGGGTCCTCTTGGTAGAGCGCAAAGGATACCTTGGCGGAGTGCTCTGTACAGGTATTCCCATTCACGGGTTCTATGATTCGAATCAGCGAAAAGTTGTGCATGGATATGCGGACGAGTTTGTTCGCAGACTAGAAAGCAAGGGAGAGTCGCTCGGGTACCACATGACGGACCTCTGGTTCGGGGGGTTCGTTTGTGTGAATCCGGCCGCCGTCACACCCACCATAATCGACTTTCTTACGGAAGCGGGCGTGGAGATGCTGTTTTACTCTCAGGTCACAGGGGTCCTTCGCAACGGCTCGTCCGTTGAAGGTGTTGTAGTACAGGAGAAGACACGTAAGTCCGCTCACACCGCTCCAATTGTTGTTGACGCAAGTGGTGACGCGATCGTCTCCCATTTAGCTGGTGCGGAGACGCAGGTCTCGGATGCACTGCAACCACCCACACTCATCTTCCGGCTTCAGGGTGTTGATATACCGAAACTCCGGCAACATCTGAAATCGAATCCTGGTGCTTACGTGGATTGGCGGATGAATCCGGGAACGGCAGTGACGGACAAGTTCCTGGACGGAACTCAGTTCTTTTACGTGCATCCAGAGCTTGTTGAACGAATTCAAAGCCGCGGGTCCTACAGTCCAATCATAAATCGTTTCATGTTTACCGTTACACCCGACGGCGAAGGTATCGTCGTTAACATGCTCCGTGCCCGTCATGTTGACGGGAAGGAATCCCGCGAGTTGACTAAGGCGTCAGTGCATTTGTATGCAAACTTAGAGCCACTCGTACGAGGTTTCCGTGATCTCATTCCGGGCTTTGAACGCTGCTTTCTCGCTGGTTGCGAACCGGATATACAGCTGCGCGAGACGATGCGGATAATCGGCCGTTACACTCTGACCTTAGACGATGTGGTCGAACAGCGCTCATTCGAGGATTCCATAGCTCTCGGCGGGTATTTCATCGACATCCATAGCGCTTCGGATAATGCCGGCCTCTGGCGAAGAACCGAAGGGCACTATGGGATTCCGTATCGCTCATTGATTCCAGCCGGCTTGAACGGCCTCTTGTGCGCCGGGCGTTGCATTTCCGGGACTAAAGAGGCCGCTGCATCGTATAGGGTTATGGCGACTTGTATGGCAATGGGGCAGGCTGCAGGCAATGCTGCGGCGATGTGTTCCCACCGGGGAATCAGCCCACACGAGCTGCCGGCGTCCGAACTGCGTCGGACACTACTAGACCAAAGCGCGCTGGTTGACGTAAACGGAGGCAGTAAGGTCGATGGCTGACGCTTCCTGGCCACGCGGTCTGCCACAAAGAGCCCGACGTCGTATCCGGTCGATCAGTATCAGCAGACTGCAACTCCTGGGATACAGTCTGCTAGTGCCGTCGTTTGCGATAATCACAGTCATTCTGATCTGGCCCAGCGTTCAGAATATCGCTTTGTCGTTCTTTGACTTTAGATTACCCCAACGCCACCACATGGTGTTTGTCGGCTTTGACAACTACATACGTTTGCTTTTCGAAGACCGACTGTTTCATCGCGCTTTCATAAATACGTCCATCTTTGTAGTAGGGTCAGTAACCCTACAGTTCGTTCTGGGTTTCGCCATTGCGCTTGCGTTGGCGACTAAGTCCCACTGGTTTCGAAGAATCACTGGCCCCATTTTCACTCTCCCGTACATGATTTCGCCTGCGGTCGTTGGACTAACATGGCGGCTCATGTGGCATTATAATCTTGGACTGATAAACGGCGCGTTGAGTTGGGTGGGACTTGAGCCGGTTCGTTGGCTGTCTACCCCAGAGCTTGCTCTATTCGCGGTCATCATAACTGAGGTGTGGCGCAACACGCCTTTCATGACTATCATTCTTGTCGCAGGTCTGATTTCGCTTCCTGTCGAACCCTATGAATCCGCTACGATTGACGGGGCCTCAGCGTGGCAACGTTTCAAATGGATCACCATGCCGTTTCTGATACCCACAATAACTGTAGGGCTTCTGTTGCAGACAGTGTTCGCGATCCGCGTATTCGGCATAGTCTTCACGCTTACCGGCGGAGGGCCGGGGAATGCGACACTACCGCTTGGAATCCTTTTGTATCGCCAAACCTTTCGATACTTCCAAGGCGGATACTCTGCGGCATTGGCGATCGTTATGCTCGTTGTCGGCCTTGTTGTCAGTTTCGGCTATCTGAGTCTGCTCAAGAAGGGAGGGGAAACGACATGACTTGCGCAGACACATCGAGCTCCGCGGCTTTTGCTGCGAAACACTCTCCGATCTGGTATAGAACTCGGAGAATGCTGCACAGGTCCTTTATCAACGTCTTTCTTCTCACTGCTCTGGCTGCGACAATTATCCCCATTTATTGGATGATAGCGACGTCGTTGAAAACGACCGCCCAAATGGTCGTTTCGCCCCCTCTTGTGGTCTTTAGTCCAACCATAGAGAACTACTTGGCTCTTGCCGGACGGTCGAGATGGCTGCTGCGGAATCTTATCAACAGTGTGTCCATAACGGCTCTAACTTCCGTGCTGACGCTGTTTTTCGGCTCGATGGCCGGCTTCTCCTTCTCCCGCTACCGGTTTCCCGGTCACCGGTTTTTGTCTTTCACTATACTTTGGACACGAACTCTGCCACCTATCGTCGCCATAGTTCCGCTGTTTCTCTGGATGAGTGATATGGGGTTGGTAGACTCTCATCTTGGCCTCTCGTTGATTTACACCGCTCTTAATCTTCCCTTCGCAGTGTGGATGCTAAAGAACTTCTTTGACGGCGTGCCTATACAGCTGGAAGAAGCCGCCATGATCGACGGCTGCTCGAGAATAGGTGCGTACCGCCGAGTTACAATTCCCTTGGCAGCCCCAGGCATGGCTGCTACAGCGATCTTCGTGGGTGTTCTTGCGTGGAACGAGTTTATGTTCGCTCTGATCTTCACCAACGTGAGGGCCAAGACGTTGCCCGTTGTAGTCATGGAAAGTATTGTTGAAGACAAGCTCTATTGGATGGATATGGCGACAATAGGAACAATAATTATGCTGCCGATGTTTCTATTCGCCGTCATAATCTACCGACACTTAGTCAAGGGTTTGTCTTTCGGCGCTATGAAGTGACATTGGGATCTGCGCGCTGCGTTCAAGTTGATACGTGACAGGCTCGTTCCAGGTTAGCGCGTTGACGGCACCAATAGGGAAATGAGCTTAGGTGTTCCGCAGCAGAAGAAGACGTGTTGAACAGTGTCGGGTTTACGGATAGTGTTCTAGGAGACTGCCATCATGAGCACTAGGCCATTGGTGCCGGGTTGCGATGGTTAGCAATCAGAAGGGGCCGCAACGGCTTAGCCGCTCGAGTGAGCCGCCCCCTGCACTTGCGAAAGTTGAGAGGTGACCAATGCGAGGCGATCCTAAGCTTCCCGATCTAATTGAACTGGAGAAGCAGGCGGAAAGCTTGGCTCTTGAGGATGTGAAGGGCGAAGTATACCGGGGTCTCGAGAGCTTGAATCTCGCCGTCTTCCCCGGAGCTTCCATTGCGGTCGCGGTAGGGAGCCGGGGAATTGCCAATCTGTCGGCAATAGTCAAAGCCGTTGTTGAGTTCGTCGCCTCGCGCGGCGGGAAGGCATTCGTGGTTCCGGCCATGGGAAGCCATGGCGGCGCTAACGCCGCCGGCCAGCAAGAAGTATTGGAGAGCTACGGTGTCTGCGAACACCTCGTAGGTGCTCCAATTCGCTCCTCAATGGAAGTGGTAGAGTTGCCCGACGAGGGTATTGGTAACCGCGTCTTCATGGATCGCTACGCCTACGAGGCGGACGGGGTCATACTAGTCAACAGAATCAAGCCGCACACCGATTATCACGCGTTCCCCGAGAGCGGGTTGCTGAAGATGGCCACTATCGGGCTTGGTAAGCACGAACAGGCTCTCGAGATTCATCGACGAGGTATTGAAGGGCTTAAGACGCGCATCCTGCCAACCGCGCGGCAGGTGCTCGCCTCCGGGCATATCATCGCCGGCATTGCCACGGTCGAGGATCCGTACGATGAGACGATGGTTGTGCGCGCGCTGCAACCGGAGGAGTTTGAGACTGTTGAACATGAGCTGCTGACCCTTGCTGAGCGTTACATGGGGCGGATCCCCATAGAGCATGCCGATGTGTTGATCATCGATGAGATGGGCAAGGATATCAGCGGGGTCGGGATTGATCCGAACGTCATCGGGAGGATGCGGGTTCCCGGACAAGAAGAGCCTTCAGCCCCGCAATTCAAGTCTATCGCTGTTTTCGACCTCACCGACGCTTCTCATGGCAACGCCATTGGAGTCGGCCTTGCCGACGTGGTGACCGACAAGCTTGCTCGCAAGATTGACTATGGCGTCACCTACGAGAATGTCGTTACCAGCAGTTTTCTCGAGCGCGGCAAGCTTCCGGTGATCGCCGCCACGGATGAAGAGGCGGTTCGCATCGCACTGCGCGGAGCCGCTGTTCTTGATTGGAATCGAGCACGCATTGTGCGGATCCGAAATACGCTTCAGCCATACCGGCTGATGGTTTCGCAAGCAGTGATGGAAGAGATGGCCGAGAAACCGGGTGTAACGGTGGGTAATCAGTTCCGGCCGATACTGGATCAGAACGGTAATCTCAGCGCCTGGAGTTGACCTAAAGTTGTGCGGAGCTAAGTCAAAATGGGGCAGTATGTGGTTATCGCCGATGATCTTACCGGGGCGCTTGACACAGCGATACAGTTCACTGGCGGTGGCGCGGGGGCCGTGGTGCTTCGGTATCGGTCCGAAGATGTCGATGCTTTGCTCAGACGTCGCCGCCGCCTGGCCCCTGATGCGGCGGTAGCGGTGGTCGATATCGCAAGCCGTCATCTTCCCCCCGATCAGGCCGCGGCGCGGGTACAAGCGACAGTCGCCGCCGCTCGCACTGCAAACGCCACAAGCGGAGATGCTCCACCGAGATTCTACAAGAAAACCGATTCGGCCCTGCGCGGGAATATTGGGGCTGAGCTGGATGCATTGTTGTCGGCGTCCGGAGCTGACGTGGTTTGCTTTGTGCCGGCGCATCCGGCACTAGGACGAACCACAGTTGACGGGGTTCACCTGATCGACGGTCAACCGCTAGGGACCTCCGAGTTCGCTCGCGATGCGCGACAGCCCGTTAAACTGAGCTCCGTTCCCGTGATTATTTCGCAGCAGACGACGGTCCCGGTGCAGACGATAACTACCCGGCAAGTATACGCCGGTGAGACGCTGCAGCGGGTTCCGCGGCGAATTGTCGTCTGCGATGCAGCAACCGTGGAGGATCTCCGTGCGGCTGGTCGCTGGTTGAAGGGTCAGGAGGTGCGCTATGAGCCGGCCGGCTGTGGGGGATTCGCCTCCGAGATCTCGAACGTGTGGGATGTAGCCGAAGTGCCCGATGCGACCGGTACGATTGAGGGCGCCGTGACCGATGAGCCCGAGGCACCCGAATGCGCGTCGCGCGGTATGCTTGTGGTGTGCGGCAGCAGACATCGCCGCTCACGCGACCAGGTGCGCGCCGCTCTGGATTCCAAAACCTTCACGCTGAACCGGACGGCCGACGCTCGTTTCGGCGTCATCGTGTCCGATAACGTCCCCGTCGGTGACCCCGATTCGGTGGCGTGGAGCTTGGCAGATACGGCGCTCAAGCACATGCGTGCTGATCCGCCGGCCGTGCTGACGGTGTTCGGCGGGGATACGGCGGCGGCCGTGCTGGATGCTATGGAGGTGCGGACGATTCGACCTGTCTACGAATATGATGCCGGAGTAGTGGTGTCTGCTATTGATTCCGGTGTACTGCCGGAGACTCGGCTGCTTGTGACGAAGGCGGGTGGATTCGGTGGCGAGCGGCTGCTGGTTGAGATGCACCGGCAGTTCGAGTGGCTGGTTAGACGAGGGATTCGATGCACATTGCGATAACGATGGGTGACGCGGCCGGTGTTGGGCCGGAGCTGATTCTGCGAGCTCACGAACAGGGGGTGTTCGACAGCGGAGCCGTGGTTGTGGGCGATTACTCGGTGCTGGAGCGATGCAAACAGGTCACCGGCTCTTCGGTTCGGCTTCAGCGCGTGCCGGCGACTGAGTTTTCGAGCACTTTGAGCAGCGAAAGCGGTGACACTGAACAGAAGGCCGACGCCGAGTCGAAGCCGCTGATTGTCTGTGACCTTGGTCTTATCGAGGGCAAAGACGTTGCCGTGGGGGAGCTGTCGGCTCGAACCGGCGG